>CAYNMF010000015.1:0-29114 GCA_964398325.1 uncultured Chromatiaceae bacterium
CCGGTTGCTGGCTACGCGTTTGCGTACCGAAATTCTAGAGATTGGCGGTACACGAAAGATCAGCGATGCGTTTGCTGCATTTCGCGGGCGGCCACCGCAGATCGGGCCCTTGCTCGCCCAGTCCGGTATCAAGGACCCATTGCCTTGAAAATTGTGAGCTGGAACGTCAATTCACTGCGGGTGCGTTTGCCTCATGTACTCGACTGGCTGGACACACATCGACCTGATGTTATCGGCTTGCAGGAACTTAAGATGCCAACCGAGGCATTTCCCACCGATGAAATTGCAGAACTCGGTTATAAATCCATCGCCAACGGACAAAAAACCTATAACGGCGTTGCGCTGCTGTCGTTGTCAACACCGGAAAATGTGACAACCGGCATACCTGATTTTCCGGACGAACAACGTCGGGTCATCGCCGCCGACTATGACGGAGTGCGTATCATTAATCTGTATGTACCGAACGGACAGGCTGTCGGTGCGGACAAATATATTTATAAACTTGCCTGGCTCGACGCACTGCGAGACTGGCTTGCCCGGGAGCTTGCCGATAATCCGAATATTGTCGTTATGGGCGATTTTAATATCGCACCGACAGATCGTGACGTTTACGATCCGGATGAATGGCACGACAAAATTCTGTGCAGTGATGAGGAACGAGCTCGCCTTCGGGAAATCGAGTCAATCGGCTTTACCGATTCCTTCAGGCTGTTCGACCAGCCGGAGAACACCTTCAGCTGGTGGGACTATCGTGCCGCGGCCTTTCGCCGAAAACGAGGCCTGCGTATCGATCTGCTGCTGGCCTCAATGGCAATGGCCGATCGCTGTACGGCAAGTACTGTCGATCCGGAACCGCGCAAGCTGGAACGACCCTCCGATCACGCACCTGTTTTTGCCGTATTCGACCGGCTGACTTAAGTTATGTTTAACATAATTCATATCATCGGCAACAGTTAATGGCACGAAGCAGTCCCGTGAAAGCCGGCCCTGTAAATATGCAATAATGATCTAAATTACAGCGGCTTAGGCTTCTCTGACAGTTTACTACCCATGCCAGATAACACAAAATTTCTACCAGGCAGCCGCTCACAGCCGGCGGACCGGCGTAATGAATTTGACGTTACAAATACCGTAAACGTCAGTTCGGTACCCGCCGTGCGCAATGCCATTCAAGTCCTGTTTGATAAAACATTCCCCGCCGCTTCATTCGATGCGTTATGGCTCTCATTTCATGATTTCGACCTGCTGTTCGATGGCCGACTAACCGGTTATCGTGGCTGCGATACGGTCTATCACGACAAACAGCACTCCCTGGACATGACCCTGGCCATGGCCCGACTAATCGCCGGACATGAACGAACCTGCACAGAAGAAGACCGGTTCGGTCCCGAACGCGCAATGATGGGAATCGTGACGGCATTGTTTCACGATGCCGGTTACATAAGACGCGATGATGAACCTCGCTGGAAAAATGGCGCCGAATTTACGATCTGGCATGTTTCACGTAGCGCTGAAATTCTGCGCACAATGTTGCCGCGACTCGGAATGGGTCAATGGGTCGATGTCGCAACCCGGGTCGTTCACTTCACCGGTTACGAGATCAATATAGATGACATCGAACTGGATGACCCGAATGACATCATGATTGGACATTTTCTCGGTACGGCAGATCTGATGGCGCAGATGGCCGATCGTTGTTACCTTGAAAAATGCCGCGATCGCCTGTATTCAGAATTTGTACTGGCCGGCGTAGCTGTCACGGAAGACTCGGTGCAGATCAACGATATTCTCTACGAATCGGGCATCGATCTTTTGAAAAAAACACCCGGTTTTTACCAGAACATGGCCATGAGCCGCATGAATGCCAAGTTCAATCGTGCCTATCGATATATCGAAGCCCTCTACGATGGGCGTAATCCGTATTTCGAATTTATCGACCGGAACCTGCGCTATCTCGATCGCATCATCGACAGTGGTGACTGGCAGGAATTACGGCGCAGCCCTCCCTGTTACACCGTTCTCGACAACCCGATTCAATCGGTCAGTGCGCTCGTAAGTCGCAGACTCGCAGACCTCCACGCACCGGCCAGCGCGCTCGCGACTGCGCCACGCCCAAAGTAGCCACAGCCCATCACTCAACCGTTACAGACTTCGCGAGATTTCGTGGCTGATCAACATCCGTTCCTTTTAAAACTGCAACGTGATAAGACAACAATTGCAGCGGAATGGTGTAAACAATCGGCGCCTGAAAATAGCTGACATGCTGCGGCATTTTGATCACCGTAACACCGTCACTCGACTCCATCCCTGCATCCGGATCTGCAAAAACAATCAACTCACCGCCACGGGCCCGTACTTCCATCAGGTTAGATTTAAGCTTCTCAAGCAAATCGTTATTTGGGGCAACGGCAATAACCGGCATATCGTCATCGACCAGTGCCAGCGGCCCGTGCTTTAATTCACCGGCAGGATAGGCCTCTGCGTGGATATAAGAAATTTCCTTGAGCTTCAGCGCACCCTCCATCGCGATCGGGTGCAAAATTCCGCGGCCCAGAAACAGGGCATGGTGCTTGTCGGCAAATTTCTCGGCCAGATCACGCATGGCCGGATCCAGTGCCAGCGTCTGTTCGATCAATCGCGGCACTTCCAGCAATCTCTTGACGAGTCCTTTAACGCGCTCAGGGTCATCGCCATGACACATTTCCAGCGCGACGACGAGTAATGACATCGCCGCCAGTTGTGTCGTAAATGCTTTCGTCGATGCAACACCGATTTCGGGACCGGCACGGGTCAGCATGACAAGGTCTGACTCCCTGACCAGGGAACTCTCCGCAACATTACAGATCGCCAGTGTCGCCAGGTAACCGGCATCCCTGGCCAGATGTAGTGCGGCGAGCGTATCTGCCGTTTCTCCGGACTGCGAAATTGTCACGAAGAGCGTATCGGCCGGCACTACAGGGTTTCGATAACGATACTCGCTGGCAATCTCAACATTGCAGGGCAGACGACAGATTTGCTCGATGAAATAACGTGCCACCGAGCCGGCATGGTAGCTGGTGCCGCAGGCAATGATATGAACATTCTTTGTTCGATTGAATACATCGGAAGCACCCGGGCCGAAAGCTGCCTCCAGCAATCGACCGTTACTGATCCGTTCTTCGAGTGTCTGCACGACACCATCCGGCTGCTCGTGTATTTCCTTGAGCATGAAATGTCGAAAGCCACCTTTATCTGCAGCATCCGCAGACATTTCGCTTTCCCGAACGGCTCTTTCGACAGACTCACCCGTCTCATCGATAATTCTGATGCTGTTCTTGCGAACATCAGCAATATCGCCGTCTTCAAGAAATATAAATCGACGCGTAACAGGTAATAGTGCCGCTACATCGGAGGCAACAAAATTTTCTTCGATGCCGAGACCCACGACGACCGGCATCGCATGGCGCGCAAGTACGATACGATCCGTATTTGCAAGAGACAATACGACCAGCGCATAAGCACCGTCGAGATCTGCTGCCGTTGCCCGCACTGCTTCGACAAGATCATTTTTTGACTGCAGGTAATGGTGAACCAGATGAGCAATCACCTCACTGTCTGTCTCTGTCACGCAGTCATAACCAAGCTGATCCAGTTTGCTGCGCAGTTCTTCGTGATTTTCGATGATTCCGTTATGAACGATCGCCAGATTATCACCGGACATGTGCGGATGGGCGTTCGATTCACTCGGCACACCGTGCGTTGCCCAGCGAGTGTGGGCAATGCCGATCGGGCTTGATAACGGATCATCAGAAAGTGCCTTCTCGAGCTCGGCCACCTTACCAAGCCTGCGCCGTCTGGAAAGTTTGCCGCCGTCAATTGCAGCTATGCCGGCCGAATCATAGCCGCGATACTCCAGGCGCCTGAGTCCTTCGAGTAGAATTGGAACGACATTTCGTTCTGCAACCGCGCCAACGATTCCGCACATATTTATTCAGCCCCTGATCATTCGTTATCCCCGGATTATCCGGGTTTTTACGTCGCCCGCGCGGGGCTCCGTCGCATTTTAAATGCCCGGTCCCCTGACTGATTCACGGGCTTATCCCTTGGTCGGACGCTCCCAGCCCTTGATAACTTTCTGACGAACGCGTTCCACCGTAAGCTCTCCGGCAGGTGCGTCCCTGGAAACCGTTGCACCGGCCCCAATCGTGGCGCCGGCACCGATCCTGATCGGTGCTACAAGCTCGACACCCGAACCGATAAAAGCACCATCACCGATCACTGTAGGATGCTTGTTCGCACCGTCGTAATTACAGGTAATAGTGCCCGCACCTACATTAACTCGCTCACCAATAGTCGCATCGCCGATATAGGTCAGATGATTGACTTTACTGCCTTTGCCGATACGGCTCTTCTTGATCTCGACAAAATTGCCGAGCTTGGCCTGATCAGCCATTTCAACGCCGGGGCGCGTACGGGCAAACGGACCAATCTCACAGGATTCGCCGATTATTGATTGATCAAGGATACAGTCAGGTAAAATTCTGGTACCGGCTCCAATTGATGAGTTACTGATAATCGTATTTGCACCAACCTGTACGTCATCGCCAATATAAACATTACCTTCAAAAATTGTATTCACATCTATGACGACGTCCCTGCCGCAGGTTAAAGAACCGCGCACATCGACACGACGTGGATCGATAATCGTGACTCCTTGCTGCAACAATCCATCGACGATAGCTTTCTGATGGTTACGCTCAGCCTCGGCTAGCTGCTTTTTATCATTGATCCCCAGAACTTCGGCCGGATTAGCGGCATTTATCGGCACCACCGAAACTTCATCTTCTATCGCGCAACCGACGATATCGGTCAGGTAATATTCGCCCTGGGCATTATCCGGCCGGATTCGCTTTAGCCATGGCGCCAAAAGCCGGGTACGACAGGCCATCAACCCCGTATTAATTTCTGTAATTGCTTTCTGTTCGTCGGTTGCATCTTTTTCTTCTACAATAGCCCGGACATGGCTGGCAATATCACGCACAATCCGACCATAACCTGCAGGATCGACCAGGTCAGTTGTCAATATGGCCAGCTTGTCGCTTTGTGCTGCGGCTATCAGGGGCTCAATCGTCGCTGCGCGCACCAGCGGTACATCGCCGCACAAAATCAGTACGACATCATCCTCGCCAACGTGTGGCAGCGCCTGCATCACGGCATGGCCCGTCCCCAATTGCTCTGCCTGCAGGGCCCACACCAGGTCTTCACCGGCAAACACTTCCTTGACGAGATCACCGCCGTGCCCGTAAACGACGCATATTCGATCCGGGCCCAGCAAACGAACCGTGCTGATCACGTGTGTCAGCAAGGGGCTGCCCGCTAATGGCTGTAAAACCTTCGGCAGATCAGAACACATGCGCTTGCCCTGGCCGGCGGCGAGAATGACGACACTTACATCCATGCGGTTTTTCCGTGATTCCGGACGTTCATTTGATCAACTTTACCTGCTTGGCGCTGGAATTTGGACCCCTGGCGTCACAACTATTGGCGCTCCGGGCGGCGCTCACGGCTGTGATTTCGGTCTCGTTCTCGATGTATTCAAGGCTTTTCCGGCAGGTATCCCTCGGAAACATTCAGCGCCCCACATCGATTCTCATATTGCAACTGAGAGAATTCTGGCGCATTTACGAGGGATACCTGCCGGAAAAAGCCGGCCAGGGAAAGACTACCCTGAACGAAACCAAAATCCCGACGGTGAAACCCTCTGCCTGATAATCGGTCAGTTACGTCGACCCTTGAGCCGCTGTGCCGCTCGATACCGAGCTCCGGCTTCGACAAGTTGCAGCTGAGCATGCTCGATATCGGCCTTGTTTGTCGCACCGGCCAGTGCGTTCTCAGCTGATTTCTGTGCATCGAGCGCCGCCTGCTCATCGATTTGGTCACCATGCATCGCCGAGTCGGCCAGCACCGTCACCAAATGAGGCTGAACTTCAAGTACGCCGCCTGTCACATATATGAAAATTTCATCATCCTCATTTGGATCAAAAATCTTCACTTCACCAGGTCGCAGACTTGTCATCATCGGCGCATGCCGCGGCGTGATGCCAACATCGCCCATACTTGCCGGGGCAACAACCATTTCGGCATCGCCTGAGTAAATTTCACCCTCGGCGCTGACTATTTCGACGTGAATTGTACTCATGTGGCTTTTCTCAGTAACAAGACACGACCCATTACATGGTCTTGGCTTTCTCCACGGCTTCTTCAATACCGCCGACCATGTAGAACGCCTGCTCCGGCAGATGATCATACTCGCCGGCCACGATGCCGTTAAAACCGCGAATCGTGTCCTGCAGGCTAACGTACTTGCCCGGAGCACCCGTGAACGTTTCGGCTACGGTGAACGGTTGTGACAGGAATCTCTGAATTTTTCGTGCGCGCTGCACAGAAAGCTTATCTTCCTCGGACAACTCATCCATGCCGAGAATCGCGATGATATCCTGCAATTCTTTATAGCGCTGCAAAACAGCCTGCACACCGCGCGCTGCTGCGTAATGTTCAGTACTAATTACGTTCGGATCGAGCAAACGACTCGTTGAATCGAGTGGATCTACAGCGGGATAAATACCAAGCTCTGCGATTTGTCGCGATAACACAAGTGTTGCGTCGAGGTGCGCAAAAGTCGTCGCCGGCGACGGATCCGTAAGATCGTCAGCCGGAACATAAACAGCCTGAAACGACGTAATCGAGCCGGTTTTCGTCGACGTAATGCGTTCCTGCAACACCCCCATTTCCTCGGCCAGTGTCGGCTGATAACCCACCGCAGAAGGCATACGACCGAGCAATGCCGAAACCTCGGTACCGGCCAGCGTATATCGGTAAATGTTGTCGATGAACATCAGGACATCGCGCCCTTCGTCACGGAAATCCTCCGCAATCGTCAGGCCGGTCAGCGCTACGCGCAGGCGGTTGCCCGGCGGCTCATTCATCTGACCGTAGACGAGCGAAACCTTGTCGAGAACCCCGGATTCCTTCATCTCGTAATAAAAGTCATTACCTTCACGAGTCCGTTCGCCAACGCCGGCAAATACAGAGTATCCGCCGTGCCCTTTTGCAATATTATTAATGAGTTCCATCAGCGTCACGGTCTTGCCGACACCCGCACCGCCGAACAGGCCAATTTTGCCACCCTTGGCAATTGGCATGATCAGATCGACAACCTTGATGCCGGTTTCCAGCAATTCGGTTGACGTCGACTGATCCTCGTATTTCGGTGCCGCACGGTGAATCGGCATACGTTTTTCTTCGCCAACCGGGCCTTTTTGATCGATTGGCGTACCCAGTACATCCATGATGCGACCGAGTGTCTTTTCACCAACAGGCACCATGATTGGCCCCCCGGTGTTAGCAACGTCGAGGCCACGTACAAGGCCTTCGCTCGAACCCATGGCGATCGTACGCACAATACCGTCGCCCAATTGCTGCTGCACTTCGAGCGTCAGATCACGTTCCTCGATCCTCAGTGCATCATAAATTTTCGGCAGGTGTTCCTGCGGAAACTGAACGTCTACGACAGCACCGATAACCTGACTAACTTTTCCGGAACTCATATCTTGTATTCCTCTATACCGCGGCGGCTCCGCCGACGATTTCTGAAATTTCCTGCGTAATAGCAGCCTGACGGGCCTTGTTGTAATCGAGCTGAAGCTCATCGATGAATTTAACGGCATTGTCTGTCGCGCTTTTCATCGCAACCATTTTCGATGCCATTTCACAGGCAACATTTTCTATCGTGGCTCGATAAACCTGCGATTCGATATAACGCATCAATACCGAATCCAGCAAGTCAACGGCATCCGGTTCGTAAATATAATCCCAGTGCTGTGGCAAATCTTCGCTATCCATGGCCTCAACAGGAATCAGTGTTTTGATAACAGGCTTCTGACTCATCGTGTTAATGAACTCACTGTGTACCAGATACAGCTGATCAATCTTTCTCTCGATAAATGCATCGAGCATGATTTTGATCGAGCCGACAAGATCAGCGACCTTTGGATCCTCACCAAGATGAGTCGTGGCACCTACAACGTTGACGTCGAGATTGCGAAAAAACTGCACACCTTTCGCACCGATCAGGCACAAATCAATCTCAATATCCTTATTGCGCCATTCCTGCATATCCTTGAGCAACGCACGGAAGGTATTCACATTCAAACCGCCGCACAGTCCACGATCTGTTGTCACGACGATATAACCGATGCGCCTGACCTCGTGCTCCACAAGAAATGGATGCCGATATTCCGGATTAGCCTTGTACAAATGTCCAATCACGGTTCTGATTTTGTCGGCATAGGGCCGCGTTTCCTGCATGCGCAGCTGCGTACGGCGCATTTTACTGGCCGCGACCATTTCCATGGCCTTGGTGATCTTTTGCGTATTCTTTACGCTGCCGATCTTCGTACGAATTTCTTTCAGGTTCGCCATAAAAACTCTTCGTTAACCCTGACCAGAATCAATTCAAATAATCCTGAACTCTAGTAAGCGCCGTTGGCTTTAAAATCTTCGATAGCCTGCCTCATGCCGGCTTCGATTTCGTCGTCCAGGGCACCACTCTCATCGATCTTGCCGATCAGGTCGGCAAATTTGTCATTGATATAGGCGTGCATGGCCGCTTCAAATGCAACGATCTTGTTGGCATCGACATCATCGAGGTAACCCTCGTTCGCCGCGAACAATGAAACCGCCATCTCGCCGACAGACAGCGGTGAGTATTGTGGCTGCTTCATCAGCTCTGTGACGCGCTGACCACGTTCAAGCTGTTTGCGCGTTGCCTCATCAAGATCGGATGCAAACTGGGCGAAAGCCGCAAGTTCGCGGTACTGGGCGAGGGCCAGCCGGACGCCGCCGCCGAGTTTCTTGATAATTTTTGTCTGCGCTGCGCCGCCGACTCGTGATACAGACAGGCCCGCATTGATGGCAGGCCGGATACCCGCATTGAAAAGGTCGGTTTCGAGAAAGATCTGGCCGTCCGTGATAGAAATCACGTTCGTCGGCACGAATGCCGATACGTCGCCGGCCTGGGTCTCGATAATCGGCAGTGCAGTCAGGGAACCGGTCTTGCCCTTGACCTGTCCGTTCGTCAACCGCTCAACTTCTTTTTCGTTAATACGAGCGGCGCGTTCGAGCAGACGTGAGTGGAGATAGAATACGTCGCCCGGATAGGCCTCACGGCCCGGTGGGCGACGCAGCAGCAAGGAAACCTGGCGATAAGCCCAGGCCTGTTTCGTCAGATCATCATAAATTATCAGTGCGTCTTCGCCACGATCACGAAAATATTCGCCCATGGAGCAACCGGAATAGGGTGCGATATATTGCATTGCTGCCGATTCGGATGCACCCGCGGCAACGACAATCGTATGCTCCATCGCACCATGCTCTTCGAGCTTGTTGACAACGTTCACAACCGTAGAAGCCTTCTGGCCGATTGCGACATAGATACATTTTATGCCGGTGCCTTTCTGGTTGATGATCGTATCGATGGCAACCGCGGTCTTGCCGGTCTGGCGATCGCCGATGATCAATTCACGCTGCCCGCGGCCGATCGGCACCATCGCGTCAATTGATTTCAGACCCGTCTGCACGGGTTGATCGACCGACTGACGCTCAATAACGCCCGGTGCGACTTTTTCAATCGGTGAGCTTTCGCTCGCCTCGATCGAACCCTTGCCGTCGACAGGCTCGCCCAGTGAATTGACCACTCGGCCCAGTAACTCCGGACCGACCGGTACTTCAAGAATACGGCCAGTTGTTTTAACCGTATCGCCTTCCGAGATGTGCTTGTAATCACCGAGTACAACCGCACCGACTGAATCCTGTTCGAGATTCAGTGCCAGCCCGTATGTATCGCCGGGAAATTCGATCATTTCGCCGTACTGTGCTGCACCCAGACCATGTATACGCGTAATACCATCGGTAACAGCGATCACAGAACCGACATCACGTGCTTCGGCAGCGCTATCAAAATTCTTGATGCGCTCCTTGATCAGTTCACTAATTTCAGAGGCTTTGATGGCCATCTTTTGTTCCCTCTAGTTCGTCAGAGCGCTGGACAATTTTTCCAGACCGGTACGTATCGAACCATCGATAACGAGATCGTCCGCCTGCAGGCGAGCGCCACCAATCAGATTTTCATCCAGCTTAAAATGTAGATTTACGTCACGATCGAAGCGTTTTGCGAGCGCTCCGGAGATCTTCGCCTGTTGCGCGTCATCGACCGGGGAGGCCGCCGTCAGAACAACATTGATGCTGTTTTCGACATCTGTTTTGAGCTTATCGAACTGTTCGGCAATCTCCGGCAACATCGGCAAACGGTCATTCTCGGCCAGCAGCCTGAGCAGATTCAGTACGCGACTCTCATCAACCGGTGACGACACAGTCTGCTTGCAAATATCTGCAATGATACCGACGACGATGTCATCGTCAGTCCCTGGCGTATCGATCATGCGCGCCAGCACTTCATTGGTTACCGCATAACCGGCGGCAAGCAGCACCTCCGACCAACCCGCAAGATGTCCGGCTTCCCTGGCGAGTGCAAACGCCGCTTCGGCATAGGGACGCGCAATGCTTGAGTTCTCGGCCATGGCCGTCTAGATTTCCTGCGCCAGCTTGTCAAGCAGGTCCTGATGGGTCGTTGCATTAATTTCGCGACTGATGATCTTTTCAGCACCGGCTATCGCAATGGCGGCAACCTGTCCGCGTAGTTCCTCACGGGCGCGATTGACTTCCTGGTCGACCTCGGCGCGTGCCGCGGTGAGAATACGCTCACCCTCCTGGTCGGCCGTCACTCGCGCCTCATCGACGATACCGCCGGCTCTCGTATTGGCCTGATCGATGATTTCCCGCGCCTGTCCACGTGCCTCATCGAGCAGTTTTGTCTTCTCGACATCCGCCAGTTCGAGCGATCGGGCGCCTTTCTCGGCAGCAGCGAGTCCGTCAGCAATGTCGTTCTGACGCTCTTCGATCATGCCTATTAGTGGCGGCCATACAAATTTCATACAGAACCAGACAAACACGATCATCGCGATCGTCTGGCCGAATAATGTGGCATTCAGATCCACCTGGCTTCTCCTGAATTACGATTCGCCATTTAATAATTCACCCAAGAGGTGAAACAACCTTATCCGCCGATAGCCGCCTGAAACTGGCCGACAAACGGATTGGCGAAGGCAAAGAACAGCGCTATACCAACACCGATCATCGCAACCGCGTCAAGCAACGCGACAACGAGAAACATCTTGGTCTGCAACATGTTGGCGAGTTCAGGCTGACGTGCACAACCTTCGAGAAAACGCCCGCCCAGCAGGCCCATGCCGATACCGACGCCCAGTGCGCCCAGGCCAATTAACAATGCGACAGCGATCGCGGTTAATCCAATTACAGTTCCCATTACTTGCTCCTACAAAGCATTTTGGACATTAAAAAAACAAATTCTCTAGTGGGCCTCGTGGGCCTGACTCAAATAAACAATCGTCAGCATCATGAAAATATAAGCCTGCAGAGTGACGATCAGAATATGAAAGACCGCCCAGCCGAAGTGGAGGGGCAGCTGATATAAACCGAGTAATGCGATAAGGATAAACATCAACTCACCGGCATACATGTTCCCGAACAGTCGCAGCGACAATGACAGCGGCTTGGCCAGTAACGCGACCGACTCGAGTATAAAATTAAAAGCACAAACCAGCGGCCAAAAGATTTTGGGCACGCCAAGATCCTTCGGATTCAGCGGGTTCATCATCAGGTCACCGACGATGAAGCCGCCTACACCTTTGATCTTGAACGAATAGAACAAGATCAGGAAAAAGACCGACAGTGACATCGCAAAGGTAATATTCGGATCGGTCGTCGGCACGACTTTGAGATGTTCGACGCCCGCAGCGTGAGCTACAGACGGCAACCAGTCTACGGGAATCAGATCCATGAGGTTCATCATGAAGACCCAGGCCACGATGGTCAGTGCGAGCGGTGCGATCAATGCATTTTTGCCGTGAAAAGTGCTGCTGACGCTACCGCCCACAAACTCAATGACGATTTCGATAAACGCCTGCATCTTGCCGGGCCGGCCTGTTGTCGCATTCCTGGCCACCCGCATGAACAGAATACTCAGGAACAATCCGAGTACCACCGAGAAAATCATCGAATCGACGTTGAGCGTCCAGAAGTGACCGTGGCATTCATTCCAGATCCAGTCGCCGGACTCGTTCTTGCACACCTGCAGGTTCTGCAGATGGTGCTGAATATATTCAGCAGATGTCTTTGCGCCTTCTGATGCCATGCTTCGCCGTCTCTGTCCGGCAATAACCTGATGGTTATTGCCCTAAATTCTTTGCCGGAAGGTTTTTGTATTACCCGGCTCTTTTATCAACGGATAACCCTGTCTTCAGGGCAATCCAGTAAACACTGTAAATCGCGATGTAACCGATCATGAACGGCAACATCGCTACACCCAGCACCCGTATCGCGGCGATCATCAGTGCAACCGTTAATACGATCTTCACCGCCTCGCCGATGTAAACACCCCGCATGAATCCTTCAGGATCCCGGCTTGCATCCACTCGGAACATCCGCAAAGCCTGGTACAGGCCTGCAACGATTCCGATGCCCCCGCCGGTCATGGCGGACAACGCGGCGGACGAACCACCGAGCCAGAACGCACCCGCTGCAACAATGCCGGTTAACAGGACCTGCCAGCCGGCAAGTCTGAAAGCGGCTCTTTGCAGCATATGAATGTCTGCCATTGCCCTGACGCAAGACCCTTAGCGATCCCTGACGGACGGAGCGTGGGTACAAAAAAAAACCACTTCATCCGCCATTACTGCAGCGATGGGTGGCAATACATCCGACCTTTCCGTCGGTTAGCCCATGTATTCTACGGATCTGACCGGGTTGGTTCAAGAGGAAAGGGGCTCAGTGCTTCTACGTATTAATACCGATCACCATCAACCCAGCGCCGCTGTGGGGCAATCGCGGCTGGAAGCCGCCCCTACTTTATATGGGCGAGAATTCCCTCGAGCTCATCAAGACTGTTATAAGTCAGCACAACCTTGCCGTTACCTTTAGCCCGATGCTGGATCGTGACCCGGGCGCCGAGACGATCCGACAAATCATCCTGCAGATGGCGGATATCCGGGTCCATACCAGCATCTTTGACCGCCGGGCCCGGCGAGGACTTGCCACCGGCGAGGGTCTTTTTGACCAACGCCTCAGTGGCCCGAACCGACAGGCCCTTGCGCGCAATCAACACGGCAAGATCAGCCTGAACCCGCGACGACGTAATTGCCAGCAATGCCCGGGCATGGCCCATTTCAAGTTTGCCGGCCCGCACCAGCGCCTTGGCTTCATCGCCAAGGTCCAGCAAACGCAACAGGTTGCTGACTGCTGTGCGGGAACGTCCGATTGCATCGGCCGTCTGCTGGTGCGTCAACTCAAATTCATCAATCAGGCGACGCAATGACTGGGCTTCCTCGAGTGGTGTGAGGTTCTCGCGCTGAATATTTTCGATCAATGCGACGGCAATCGCCGCTGAATCGGGTAACTCCCTGACGACTGCCGGCACCTCGTCCAGACCGGCCAGTTGGGCGGCTCGCCAGCGACGTTCTCCGGCGACAATCTCGTATCGCCGGGCTCCGGCCGCATCGGTTGCAACAAGTGGCCGAACGACAATGGGCTGGATCAGGCCCTGGGCACGAATCGAGTCCGCGAGTTCTTCGAGCGCATCTTGCCGAATCGCCTGACGCGGCTGATAGGTTCCTCGCCGCAACAGATCGACCGGGATCATTTTCAGGCCGCCCCCGGGCGTCACCGACTGCTGAACTTCGCCGACGGCAACCGGTGGAGGCGAAATATCGACATCACCCAGCAGGGCGTCCAGTCCCCGCCCGAGACCTGTCCTTTTTACGCTCATTGATCACTCCGCATGCTGACCGCAAATTCTAGCAGGCTGTTGAAAAAGTCTCAGGCGAGTGCAAGACAAGGCAAAAATTGGCGAACAAGCGCAGTGTACACGCCAGTTTGCCGCTACGCGGCCCCGCATTGTGAGTCAATTTTTAACGCCGAATTGTGCCGCATGAGGGTTTTTCAACAGCCTGCTAGCCCGTATTCTAACCGACAGGCTATGCCGGTCATGTCACTTCCTGCGCGATGACTTCTTCTGCCAGGGCCTGATAGGCCTTCGCGCCGGTCGAGTTCCGGTCATGTTGCAACGCGACGATACCAAAGCTCGGCGCCTCGGCGAGCCTTACGTTGCGCGGGATGACCGTGGCATACACTTTATCACCGAAGTGTTTGAGTAACTGTTCAGACACTTCCCGGGCAAGCTTGTTACGCGGGTCAAACATCGTGCGCAATAACCCTTTGATGCGCAGTGCGTGATTGACCGTGTTACGCACCTGCTTGATCGTTTCGAGCAGCGAAGAGAGTCCTTCCAGCGCGTAGTATTCGCACTGAATCGGAATCAGTGTGCCATCAGCCGCCGTCAGTGCGTTGAGTGTCAACATATTTATCGTCGGCGGACAATCTATCAGAATATAGTCGTATAGACCGCGGACCGGCTCAAGCACATTGCGCAATTTCAATTCACGGCCAATTTCCTGCAGTAATCGAACTTCGGCAACTGTCAGATCCGAGTTGGCGGGCAACAACGAAAAGGCATCACCCTGAACTGTCTGGATGGCATCGAGCGCCTGTGCCTCACCGAGGATGACTTCGCACACGGACAGGTTGAGGGATGATTTATCGATACCGCACCCGGTGGTCGCATTTCCCTGCGGGTCGAAATCAACGATGAGCACGCGACGATGCAACGTCGCCAGTGACGCAGCAAGATTGACGCAAGTCGTCGTCTTGCCGACGCCGCCTTTCTGATTCGTCACTGCGATTATTTCGCCCATATCGTTCTGTCCTTATTCGGGTCCGGTCAGCCGTGACGTTGCATGATGACCATGTGCCGGTCTCCGGCCAGGCCCGGTACATCGAGCCTGACTACGTCGGTTAATTCCCAGGCCTTCGGTAACCCGGCCATTTCGGTATCCGGGTAACGCCCCTTCATGGCCAGCAGTCGCCCGCCGGTCCCGACCAGGCGTCCACACCGGCGCACGAATTCGCCCAATGACGAGAAAGCGCGGCAGATCACTGCATCATAAAGGTCCGCCGGCTCGAATGCTTCCACACGCTGTTGTTCGACAATGACATTGTCGAGCCCCAGTTCCCCCAGCGCATGCCTGACAAAACGAATTTTCTTGCCGCCCGAATCGAGCAGCGTGAAATGTCGTTGCGGTTCAACGAGCGCCAGCGGTAATCCGGGGAACCCCGCGCCGGTACCGACATCCAGCACCGACACACCGGCCAGAAACGGCCGCGCACTCAACGAATCGAGAATATGGCGCGCGACCATCTCGCCGGGATCCCGGACTGCCGTCAGGTTGAATGCCCGGTTCCATTTGTCGAGTAACCGCAGCAACCGGGCAAACTGCTGTATGAGCTCCGGCTCTGCCGGCATACGCATCACCGCCAGAC
Source organism: uncultured Chromatiaceae bacterium (assembly GCA_964398325.1). Classification (GTDB taxonomy): domain Bacteria; phylum Pseudomonadota; class Gammaproteobacteria; order Steroidobacterales; genus SMWD01. Next base: position 15,550 of record CAYNMF010000015.1, read on the forward strand.
CTGTCTGCAAACGATCTTCAAGATCCGGTACTTCCGCTGGTGCCGTCATGGCCACAGACTACCCGGAATATGGAGCCACACCTTTACGACAACCGTACGATCGTGCGGCCCGTGACATTGCCATCGATATAGTCAGAAAAATAACGGGGCAAATCGGCGAGCGCAATCTCACGATTCACAATTCTGTCCAGGTGCGCCGGCGCAAGATCGCCGGCAATCCTGTTCCAGACAGCGATGCGCAGGTCCCTCGGCACTTCGACGGAATTGATACCGAGCAGGCTGACACCGCGCAGAATGAACGGCATGACGGTGGTCGACAACCCAATACCGGCGACCAGCCCGATACTCGCTATGTTGCCGTAAGACTTCGTCGTGCGTGTCAGCCAGGCAAGGATATTGCCGCCAAGATTATCGATGGCGCCACCCCAAATGGCTTTTTCAAGAGGTCGGTCACCCATTTCCAGCTCGTTGACGTCAAGAATTTCAGTTGCACCCAAACCTTCGAGATATTCACTTGCCGTGGTCTTGCTCGTCAATGCGCTAACGCTGTAGCCGCAACGGCTCAGCATATCGATCGCCACACTGCCGACGCCGCCGGTCGCACCATCGACCGCTATCGGGCCCTGTTCCGGCGTCTGGCCGTTTTGCTCCATCCGGTGTATGGCGAGAGCCGCCGTGAACCCGGCCGTGCCCAGACCCATTGCCGTGCGGGCATCGAGCCCTGCCGGTATCGGTGTCGTCCACTCACCACGAACACGGGCATATTCGGCGAACCCGCCGTCATGAGTTTCACTCAGACCGCAACCGTTGACAATGACCTGCTCGCCTTCAGAGACTCGTGGATCAGTCGATGACACGACCGTGCCGGCAATATCGACACCGCCGACGAGCGGAAAACGTCTAAGTATTCGCCCCGTGCCGGTGGCCGCCAGTGCGTCTTTGTAATTGATACTCGAATAGGCGCCGCGTATCACCACGTCGCCGTCACACAGATCGTCGAGTGTGATTTCTTCCAGCCTGGCTTCGATACTCCTGCCGTCTTCCGAGTGAATGCGAAACGCTTTAAAGGGCTGCATGAGAGTTTGGATGCCGGTGTATCCAAGCCTATTTGATCGAAACCACTCCTGACTGTACAGCGAAGTACGCGGCCAGATCGGCAATATCTTCTTCGGTCAGATTAATCACCTGTCCCGCCATAACCGGATCCGTACGAGTACCGAGTTTGTATTGGGTCAAAGCCTGCTTGAGATAACTCTCGTGCTGGCCGGCCAGTATCGGCCAATTCGGCAATGTGCTGACTCCGTTGGCGCCATGACAGGCCGTGCAGACTGTCGCTTTTTCTTTGCCGCGATCGATCTGTTCACCCGTTTTCGCCGTACCGGATGACAGCTCGCCCTGCGCCGAAAGATAGGCCGCCAGGTCTTTCATCGTCTGTTCCGACATGCCGTCGGTCTGTGCCTGCATCGTTGCATGTGCCCGACCTTTGCTTTTGTAGCCATTCAGGGCAATCACGATGTACTCGGGATGCTGTCCGCCGAGTTTCGGTACGCGGTAGGACGGATAGGCATTACGGTAACCCGGGATACCATGACACCCGAGGCAGACACTGGCCAAACTTTTGGTTTGCCCGTCGTCTGACGACGCCTGAGCCGGAATCACCGCCATAACGGCACTGGTAAGAAATAAAAGGATCAACAGATTGCGAAAAATAGACATGTGATTCTCACTACTCCATGAGCTATGGCCCAAGCGGTTCGCTATGTTACGTGTAATTGACGCTGGTGTTAAGTCAGTCCGCCGGCAAATCATCCGCACGATGACACGCTACCCTTGCGCCACCATACAGTTCCAGGGACGGCGGTTGCTGCGCACACTGCGCCTCGGCATAAAGACAGCGTGAACGAAAAGCGCAGCCCGTCGGTCGCTCCAGCGCAGAGGGCACTTCACCCCGGACCACGACGTGCCGGCGACCCTGCTCGATATCCGGATCGGGTACCGGCGCAGCGGCGATCAGTGCGCGCGTATAAGGATGCCGGGGCGTGGAGAACAAATCGTCGGTTGCCGCTATTTCAACGGCCTTACCGAGATACATCACGATGACCCGGTGGCTGATACGACGCACAACCGCCAGATCATGCGCTATGAAAACGAGCGCAAGTTTCAGTTGCACCTGAAGATCGATGAGCAGCGTAACGATCTGTGCCTGAATCGTGACATCCAGCGCGCTGACCGCTTCATCGCATATGACGAGCCGTGGCTGCGAAATCAGTGCCCTGGCAATACCGATACGCTGACACTGCCCGCCTGAAAACTCGTGCGGATAGCGATTCATGCAGGCATCCGTCAGGCCGACCTTATTGAGCATATCGGCGACCCGCCGGGCGCGCTCTTCGCCGTTCAAAGCCGGGAAAAAGGTTTCTAGCGGTTCTGCGACGATCCGCCCAACTGTCATACGGGGATTGAGCGACGCCAGTGGATCCTGAAAGATCATCTGCATGTCTCGCCGTGCAGCCCGTAACTCATTCCTCCCCAGTGTTGCCAGGTCATGGCCCAGCAGACTGATTCTGCCGCCACGGGTCTCGACAAGGCGCAAGATTGCCCGGGCCAGCGTGGATTTGCCGCAACCCGATTCTCCAACAATTCCCACCGTTTCACCGGGCCCGACATCGATGGAAACGTCATCGACAGCCCGCAGAACTTTTGGCGCGACAAACGCCCGGCCACTCGCCACACTAAATTCTACTGTAATGCCTGTTGCGGACAGCATCGGGTCACCGGCTACGACCGGAACCGGTCGCGTGGTATCAGCATGCTTACCGTCCAGTCGCGGTACTGCATCAAGTAGGGCTCGCGTGTAATTGTTGTCCGATCGATAAAAAATATCCGGGGTCGAACCCGCTTCCTCGGCAATGCCGTTGCGCATGATCAGCACTCGATCACAGGTTCCCGCAACAACCCCGAGATCATGCGAAATCAGAATAATCGATGTCGAAAACTCGGCCCGCAGTTCGCTCATCAATTCCAGGATTTGTGCCTGTACCGTCACATCGAGAGCTGTCGTCGGTTCATCGGCAATCAATAATGCCGGCTTGCACAATAATCCCGCTGCGATCATGACACGCTGGCGCATGCCACCGGACAGTTCGTGCGGGTACATGGTGAGTCGACGCCGCGCTTCGGTGATTTGAACCGCATCAAGCAACATCTCGCATTGTCGCCATGCCGACCGACGATCCATGCCGCGATGCAGGCGCAAAACTTCCGACATCTGCCGTCCGATCGTCAGGTATGGATTCAGCGATGTCATCGGATCCTGGAAGATCATCGCAATTTGTGCCCCGCGGATAGCCCTCAGTTGTGATTCGGGCAACTGCAGCAAATCCTTGCCATCGAACTGTGCGCAGCCGGAAGCTGCGCCGTTGGCGGCCAGCAGCCCCAGGAGGGCCAACACTGTCTGGCTTTTGCCGGAGCCCGACTCACCGACGATGCCCAGCGTCTCGCCGGCAAGGACATTGAAGCTCAGGTCATTCACCGCATGCACGTTGCCGTCGGGTGTCGTGAACATGACGTCGAGCGCCTCAACCGACAGAATGATTTTGGGAGACACGTTCATGACGATGACCCTCGATCGCGCGGATCGAGCGCATCTCGCAAACCATCACCCAGAAAATTGAAACAAAACAGGGTAACCGTCAAAAACAGTGCCGGAAAAATAAGCATCCATGGCGCATTTTCCATTTCCTGCGCACCTTCATTCACAAGCGCGCCCCACGATGTCATGGGCTCCTGCACGCCGAGTCCCAGAAAACTCAGAAATGATTCGACAAGAATGACCTGGGGGATCGTCAGGGTTACGTAGATGGCAACAACACCCAGCAAATTAGGCACAATGTGGCGACGAATAATACGTGACGTTGTTACGCCGCCGGCACGCGCCGCTTCAATAAACTCCCGTTTTTTCAGGCTCAGCGTCTGACCGCGAACGATTCTCGCCATATCGAGCCAATTAATCGCGCCGATAGCAACAAAAATCAGCAGGATATTACGGCCAAAAAATACCATCAGCAGGATGACGAGAAACATGAAAGGCAGCGCATACAGAATGTCTACGATGCGCATCATGACCTGATCGATACGTCCGCCAAGATATCCAGATACTGCGCCGTAACTAATTCCGATCAGCAAACTGACAAACGTTGCGACCACACCGACAAGTAACGAGATGCGCCCGCCCTGCAACGTGCGCACGAACAAGTCCCGTCCGAGACCATCAGTACCGAACAGGTGTCCACTGACCAGCGACGGCGGTATCGAGATATTGTCCCAGTCCGTTTCATCGATGCTATATGAACTGAACCACGGCACGACAATGACGATGACCGTGAACATCACAAGAATAAACAACGCGGTGATCGCTGCACGATTCCTGCGTAAAACTACCCATGCGTCATACCACAGGCTACGCCCGGATGACTGCTTCGCGACCTCACTCACAACCGTACACGCGGATCGAGCCAGCCGTAGACCAGGTCGACAAAAAAGTTAAATGCGATGATCAGCGATCCATAAAATACGACGACGCCCATAACCAGGGTGTAATCGCGATTCAGCGCACCCTGAACGAAATACCGCCCGAGACCGGGAATACCGAAAATCTGCTCGATCACCACAGAACCGGTAATGACGGCGGCCGTCGCCGGACCAAGATAAGATACGACCGGTAACAGGGCAGGTTTGAGTGCATGGAGCACAATAATCCGCGGCATCGACAAGCCCTGGGCGCGTGCCGTACGGATGAACGGGCTGCGCAATACTTCAATCATACTGCCGCGCGTCAGGCGCGCGATATACGCTACTTGCGGCAGCGCCAGCGCGATGACCGGCAGCACAAGATTTTTCGGCGACCCATCGCCGAGGCCGCCGGCCGGCAACCACCGCAATCCAACCGCGAACAACAAGATCAGCAACGGCGCTACGACGAAGTTTGGAATCGAGATGCCCAGCATTGTCGTCGCCATGACACTGTAGTCAGTCACAGAATTCTGCCTTAATGCAGCTATAGAGCCTGCAGTGACACCGAGCATGAGTGCAAGCAGCATTGCCAGACCGCCGAGCCGCAACGACACCGGAAAACCACTGCGAATCAGCTCCGTCACACTAAAGTCACGATATTGAAACGACGGTCCGAAGTCGCCCTGTGCCAGGTTTACCAGATAACGACCGAACTGCTGATACAACGGTTCGTCGAGATGATAGGCAGCACGCAGGTTCGCTTCTATTTCCGCCGGTAATTGCTTCTCGCCGTCGAACGGACCGCCCGGTGCAACACGTATCAGGCAAAACGCGAGGCCGATCAGGATAATCAGTGTCGGAATCGCCGTCAGCAAGCGACGCAAAACAAAATTCAGCATGAGTAAAGAAAGATCGTGTTCAACACTACCCGCCGCGTACCCCGAACACGTCCAAGGTCTTTTCCGTCGCCGGTTTGCTCGGATACCGTGGGCCGCCATGGACGGCGGCCCCGAGCCCACATGGATGTGTTCACGGCGTGTCTCCGAGCAAACCGGCGACGGAAAAGACCGTACCGGGAAACACTAAAGAAAGAACCACAACCACCCCCCTAATACCCCAGGCTTCTATACATTCCTCTCTTGACTCAGTGTTTAAGAATATAAAAATTCTTCGTGTATTGATGATCCATAATATTCGGCTGCCTTCCGCCAACCCAGCGTTTGACAAGGTGTTTCGATACATAAAAATAGATCGGAATAAGCGGCATATCTTCAATCAGAATGCCTTCCGCGTGCTCAAGCAATTTTGCCCTGACTTTTGCATCCTGCTCACTCGCGGCACGATCTATCAATTCATCATAGCGTGAATTCACGTAACCGGAATGGTTCATTTCATTGGTTGAGTACATCATTTGCGAGAATGTAAAGGCATCATTGTAATCACCGATCCAGCCGCCACGAAAGACCTGTGTTGTCTCCTTGCGACGCCGAGTTTCCAGAAATACTTTCCATTCCTGATTTAATAACCGTGTATCAACACCCAGCGTCTTTTTCCACATCGATGCGATTGCAACGCTGAGACGCTTGTGATTCGCACTCGTGTTGTAAAGCAATTCAACCGTCAGTGGTCGATCGACCGAGTAACCGGCCTGGGCATAGAGCCGCTGTGCCTCGGCATTTCGTTCGGCCTGGGTCCAGCCGGCCCATTCAGGCTCGAATTGCGTATAACCGGTAACCTGCGGCACCCAGCCATAGGCCGGTATTTCTCCGGCACCGGTAATCCGGTCCGTAATAATTTCTCGATCGATCGCCAGCGATAATGCCCGGCGCAACTTCACATTGTCCTTAAACGGTTCACGTGTCACGTTGTAGCCAAAATAGTAACTGCCCAGATACGGTGAAACGATCAGTTCATCGGCAAGATTTTCTCGAATCCATTTCAGCTGTTGATACGGAATCTCGTTCGTAATATCGAGTTCGTCGGCGCGAAACCGTTTGAGCTCCGCATCCTGATTTTCGATCGGATAGTAATACACCGTATCAATGGCCGTATTGGCATTGTCCCGATAAAACTGATTGCGAACGAGTTTAATATGTGACTGGACGACCCATTCATCCAGCGTATACGCACCGTTACCGATCAGGCGGCCTTCCCGTGCAAACTGGTTCCCGTATTGCTCGACTGATGCCCGATGCACCGGGTATGTCGTTGAATGATTCAGCAAACCGGGCAAATAGGGGGTCGGTCCGGTCAGTCTGATAACGAGCGTGTGCGGATCCAACGCTTCGACACCCAGCGTCTCCGGCGGCTTTTCACCATTAATAATAGCCGTTGCGTTCTCTATCGGTTCGAGGATGCTCGAATAGTGCGACAGGGTGGCCGGATCGACACTGCGTTGCATCCCAAACTCGAAATCTGCCGCGGTAACCGGGTCGCCGTTACTCCAGCGTGCATCATCGCGTAAATAGAACGTGTAAACGCGGCCATCCGAACTCACCTCCCAGCGTTTCGCAACACCCGGCACAACCGAACCGTCCGGCGCCTCTATCGTCAAACCTTCGAAAAGATCACGCAAAATATTGGATGACGGAACGCCTTCGGCTCGATGTGGGTCCAATGTCTGTGGTTCCGCGCCGTTACCAACATGCAAGGTCTGATCTGCTGCCAGTTCTGTACCCGAAGGGCCCCCGATCACGGGGTTTACAGCCGGTGCTTCGGTTTTATTGCTGCCACACCCCGCCAGCTGCAAAAATACGGCCGCAAGGCACACGCATGTTGCTGGAAGCCAGTGGTGCCGTCTTCGATCAGGCACGTTTTAGCTGGCGTTTTTTCAAATGCACAAGCAACAAAGAAATTGCAGCCGGCGTCATGCCGGATATTCGGGAGGCCTGACCGAGTGTCTCTGGACGCGTGCCATTGAGCTTCTGGCGTATTTCGTTCGATAATCCGCGTACCCGGTCGTAGTCTAGGTCATCCGGCATAATTGTCTGTTCATTATTCCGGGCACGTTCGATTTCCTGCTGTTGCCGCGACACATAGCCGCTATACCGCGCTTCAATTTCGACCTGACGTTCAATCTGCTCGGACATCTCCTGCGTTTCAGCCGGATCAACCTCCCGTTTGCAGACAGCCGTAATGCGTACCAATGCACGATAATCGAACTCCGGTCTTCGCAGCAACTCGATTGCTTTTTGTTCACGCCGCAATGGTCCGCCCAATCTGGACTGCTGGATCTCATCAATATCTTCAGGTCGAACCAATATGTTGGCGAGGCGTGCGGCTTCATGTTCGATCTGTTCACGTTTGGTCTCAAAGAATTGCCAGCGCGCATCATCGACAACCCCCAATTCACGGCCCTTTCCGGTCAAACGCAGATCGGCATTGTCTTCACGTAACAAAAGCCGATACTCGGCTCGACTGGTGAACATTCGGTACGGTTCCTGTGTGCCACGGGTGATCAGATCATCGACCAGCACACCGATATAGGCCTCATGTCGTTTCGGATACCAGGCTGATTTTTCATTCGCCGCAAGTGCTGCATTAATACCGGCCAGCAGCCCCTGCGCACCGGCCTCCTCATAGCCCGTCGTGCCATTGATCTGCCCGGCAAAAAATAACCCGCGGATCGGTTTTGTTTCAAGCGTCGGACGCAAATCCCGGGGATCAAAGAAATCATATTCGATGGCGTAACCCGGGCGCGTGATCCGGGCAGATTCAAATCCGGGAATTGTCGCGATAAACGCAAGCTGGGCGTCGTACGGCAGGCTTGTCGAAATGCCATTCGGATACAACTCGGTCGAATCCAGCCCTTCGGGCTCGACAAATATCTGATGTGAATCCTTGTCCGCGAAACGCGTAATCTTGTCTTCGATCGAAGGACAATACCGCGGACCGATTCCGTCAATGGCACCGGTGTACATGGGCGACCGGTCCAGCGCACCACGAATAATCTCATGCGTTGCCGAGGTCGTTTTCGTCAGGTGACAGGGTACCTGACGCGGATGCATCGCTCGCCGGCCAAGAAAGGAAAAAACCGGTACCGGATTATCGCCATGCTGTTCTGCCATGACATTAAAGTTGACGGTTCGCCCGTCGATACGCGGTGGTGTGCCGGTCTTCAGGCGACCGACTCTGAACGGCATTTCGCGCAACCGGTCGGCCAGCCGGATCGAAGCCGGGTCACCGGCACGTCCACCACTGTGGCTTGACTGACCGACATGAATTCGACCGCCCAGGAAGGTACCGACGGTCAATACAACCGTCGGCGCGCGAAACTTGACACCGAGACGCGTCACAATGCCGGCAATACGATCACCGTCGAACAAAAGATCATCGACACTCTGCTGAAAGAGTGACAGATTCGTTTCGGCATCGAGCAACTGGCGAATCGCACGGCGGTATAAAACGCGATCTGCCTGCGCTCGTGTCGCCCGCACGGCCGGTCCCTTACTCGCGTTCAGAATACGAAAATGAATACCGGCCCGATCGATCGCACGCGCCATCAACCCACCGAGCGCATCGATCTCCCGGGTCAGGTGGCCTTTACCAATACCGCCGATGGCCGGATTACAGCTCATCTGGCCCAGCGTATCGAGATTCTGCGACAGTAATAACGTGCGCGCGCCCATCCGCGCGGCGGCGGCGGCAGCTTCCGTCCCGGCGTGACCGCCGCCCACTACGATGACATCAAATTCCCTGTCCACGACATCCGCCGAAATGATTTTGGCTCTTTATTCTAACGTGTTGGTTCATCATCGTGTCAGAATATCCTCAGGCTGACTGCAAACCAAGCCTGCTCAACCCTTTTACCTTAGACACCTGATTTTGAAGTTACTGTCAAAATATCTTCTTACCTGATGCTGTCAACCATAAGTATCAAAATACAAACCCGGTATTTAAGCAAAAAGAAGCCCGCTGGAAGCGGGCTTCAAAATCCGATGTAATAAAAGTTTTTACACTCTCTTGCGTTTTATCCAACCAAGCAAACCAAGCGCCGAACCGAAAAGCCAGGCGGCGGCAGGTATCGGTACGGGCGTCACTTCAAACCGTGTATGAACAGTGATTGAATCGCCTGCGGATAAATCGAAGCTCAAGTTGTTACCGATATCGGTGCTAACTCCGGCAGCGTGGAGCAGGGGTCCGTCAGTAACAGGCGCAACGCTGCCGGTACAGTTTATACCGGAGCAAGGGATAGCGACAGCAAACAGACTCATAGCGGATATACTGTCAATCAGGCCATCCCAGCTATTCAATGTTACGCTGGCACTTCCGTCGCCGTTTGTATCGCTGAAATCAAAACCCAGCAACCCGCTTTTGTTTGCAGGACTGAATCCAGGTGATACCGGCAGCCCAAAAGATACGTTGAAGGTTTGCGTGCCACCGGTCAGGTTTGTAATCGTAAACGTCGAATCGATAAAAGGATCTGCATCAGCCATTATTGACCAGTTGTAATTCCATACATCGATACTGCCGTTGTTGGCCAGGTCATTACCCATGAATAAATAAGTTCCGGTATTATTCTGAGGCTCAATAATGCTGGACATCACGTTATAATTGAAATTTTTAGTCATCATGCCGGCGACTTCAACTGAGCCGCTTAGGTTGGGTGCAATGATAAGGGCAGCGTGACCAGCAAGCGGGGCTGCAATAAGAACAGCACACAAAATACCCAATAGACGTTTTCCGCGAACCATGACTAACTTCCTCCTTATAAACAACTTTTGAGCAGTTTCGTTAATTTTATCTAACTGCACTTTCAGGAACCCCTTAAAACAGCGTATATCGCCGCAATTCCTTTTAGTTGCCTGTTGTTTGTCGACCCGTCCGAGATTACGTCATCGGGAGAGCCTCTATTTAGCACTATATCTCTACCCGGGCCAAACATCAAGTTGACATGACGAAGACTGGCGTAAACTGCTGCATCTAATGCCCTGAGGGATTATTTCATTGCAATGCAACAAGTATTCGTGGCCAAATTTTTTAAGTGCCTGCAACCACTATTCGGGCATAAATTTTTACAACGAAGTCATGATAATTTGAAAATAACCTACTTTTAAGCAGAATAGCCTGAAACCTTTAAAAATTATATTTTCACTGATCCGGCAATGTGAATTGAATCACGCATTTCCCGATAGCGATTTGACATCATCCGGTAATCCTCGCTACCGGTTCGCCCAATGTGAGCACAGCCCCCTGCACCGATTCGCCGGCATTCGACACAGCGGTTGAGTCAACACCGTTGGAACAATTTCGGAGCGCATTTGCGCTCTACATCGGCTGGTCTGCCCTGACCTGGCTTAGCCACGTCGCCGACATCTCCTCCATCGAAGCACGAACTGCCTCAATAGTTCTGCCGGGCATCGGTGCTACAAATACACTCTTCTTTCTACTCGCCCGGAGTAATGCTTTGCACCGGCCTCCGGCTGATACGATCACGCTTGCGCAATGTGTAGTCGGCATCGCATGGGCGACACTTCTCACCCTCATGAGTTCGGGTACCGGTGAACTCATCATTGGCATTTACACATCAATTATTCTGTACTCGATGCTGCGCATTAGCCGCAGCGCCTTCAATCAGCTGACCGTATTTGCCGTGGTCAGTTTTTCAGTCGTCAGCCTTGTCAAAATACTATCGACAGAACCGCCGATGATCACGCCGGCCGGCCTTGTGCAAATTATGATTTTTACCGGCATTATGTTGTGCCTGTCCGCTATCGCCCGACATGTATACCGGAAACATGATCGGCTCAAGGCAGACTTTGCAGACCTGCAGGCAACGTTCCACCGGGAACATTCCGCAAACAGTGTGAACTCCGTCAATCGTCGCTACATTCTCGACCTGCTCTCACGCGAAAAAGGGCGTACCGATCGCTCGAATGTGCCGTTTTGTGTCTGCATCTTCAATGCCGATTACATCATTGCTTCATCCGACAATTCGGATGAAGTCGATAAGGTTCATGCCCTCAAAAGTATTGAGGAAAATATCCGCATGGTACTGCGCAATATGGATTCACTAAATTCAACCGGATTTCATAATTGCTTTGGGGCTTATAGCGACAAGGAATTCATTGCGATCCTGCCGCAAACAAATCTGGCCGGTGCCCAACGCTCGGCAGAACGCATGTTGAAAGCAAACGCTGAGCAATGCAAATCAATAGGCGTGAAAATCACATTATGCGGCGGTATTTCTGAATATCATCGCGGAGAAACCATTTCGGCATTACTCGAACGCGCGGAAAAGGCGCTGGACAAAGCACGCACATCCGGCGCCGATAGTGTCTGTAGCAGCAACAACGTTCAACCAGAAGTACAGCTCGCAGAGATCGTCAGACTTGAGACGAAGCGATGATTCTCTGCACTATAAATTTATTCTGACGGGACTGGACGTCTCAGGCCGGATTGTGGCAAACCGCCTCGATATTATTGCCATCAGGATCACTGACGAAGGCACCAAAATAATTTGCATGGTATTCGGGGCGAAGACCTGGCGGGCCATTATCACTCGCCCCGGCCTGGATCGCCGCTGCATAAAATGCTTTAACGGCTGACCTGTCTCGTGCTGTGAATGCGATATGAATCAAACATGGCAACGAGCGGTCAGATGACTTGCTCGTGCCGATCCAGAATAAAGGTTTGCCGGGCGGGCCGAAACCAGCCCGCCCGGCTTGCTCCTCAATGAGTCCGTAGCCCAGTGGCGCCAGTGCCGCGGTATAGAACCGCTTACTGTCGTCAAACGACCGAATGATCATCCCCAGGTGGTCGATCACATCGCCCTCCCGGGGTTCGCTCCTGGGATTTTTCTAGCTGCCCTGACTGGTCAACGCAGCCAAGCGACCGGTCGACAGGCTTTCTTCGATGGACTGTACCACCCAGTTGTTCAGATTTTCATCCGGCAGAATAGATTCGACCTCGTGATACAGCACGTCTTCCGGTCGATCAGATTGTCGTCCCGCTTCACCGATGATGTCCCGCTGGAACATATAATCATAGGCAACATAGACCGAGATCAGGACATCCTTCTTTTTCTCCGCAAGCACCTGGTTGATGGCCTTTTTAGTCGGCTCGATAGAATAGTTAACCAGATGACCGCTCCAGGCTGAGTTAACGGTATCGACACCCAGATTTTCCTTCAGATGCGCGCCCAGTTCAGTCATGAGTTCTTCCCATTGCTGATTGAACCCCTGATCACCATAAGCCGCTAGTGTTACGCCGACATCTTTGCCCTCGACACCCTCAAGCAATGACTTGGTACGGCGCAGGATGTTGGTCTTCAGGAACTCGGTCGCATCGATTGTTTCCAGAAACGTCACACGGGCGCGAGGACGATAGACTGGTACACCTGTTTTTGGCAGTGATTCAAGCACGTCTTTGTCGTTCTTCAATCCAAGCCCGTTGGGAATGTCCGAATTCGTATGGCCGCCTACCGTCAGAAACAACGGTAACGCGATGACTTCATCATAGCCTTCGTCGTCAAATGCCTTCATCTGAGTCGCAACAGATGGCTCGGTGTATTCATTGAAGGCCGTTTTCACGCCTGCGACATTCGGCAGCGCAAGCAATTTATCGTCGACAGCCTTTTCAACATCAACAAGCATGTCACGCCAGGCTTTTTGTTCCGACCCGTGATTGATGAGCAAAACACCGATTTTAGGTCCGGCCTTTACATTTTTTTCCGGTTGCGATGATTGACCGCAGCCGGCCAGCAACAATGTCGTCGTTACAATCGCAATTAATACTGTCCATAACTTATTCATTACTTTACCTCTCTATCCTCTTAAATAACCGGGCAACTCATGCCCCGGCCGGTTGTCCGACAACGCCCGGGCCGGGCCGTCCGGTGTCACGTTTTTGTTGTTTTACTTGTCTTGATTTTGCCATAAATGTGATTCCGTCGAGCACTGCACCGGTCGGGCACAGCATGCGGCACCACAGCATCGGGTAGTACGCGGAGACGAGTACCGCCGACAGAGACAGCCAGAACCACGGCGATTGCATAATTTCAAGGCCCAACAGATCCGGGAATCATTCAAAGGTACCCCAGTCCGGAAGCCGCT
>CAYNMF010000016.1:0-27530 GCA_964398325.1 uncultured Chromatiaceae bacterium
CGAAGAGCAAAGCGTCTTCGTACCACTGAATGACTACACAGCAACCGTAGTCGGCATGATTCGCGATGATATCCCGTTTAATACGCTGCTATCGGCCAACATCCTCTATATCGGGCGCAGCGGTCTGGGCCTGACGCCATATTCGATGACGAACAATCTTCATTACACAGAAATCGAGCAGCGTGGCCTGAGCCTGAAGGACGATCTTGTACAGACATCACAAACCGCAGTAACAGACCTGCCGCCGTCGGGCGTTGCCGGTGTCATGACGACACGGGCCGCAGCCGAGGCATTCTTCGAAGCAGGCACGAACCGTGCAATGTTCCGCTTTACGATGGTCAATCACATGTGCAAAGACATGGAAGAGGTCAAGGATGTGACGCGACCCGCAGACCGGATTCGCCAGGATGTATCGCGCAGCCCGGGCGGTGACAGCCGAATCTACCTGAACAACTGCAGCGGCTGCCACACCGGCATGGACCCCATGGCGCAGGCCTATGCCTACTACGATTATGACGAGGCACTCGGACGCATCGTCTACACACCGGGGCAGGTGCAATCAAAATACTTCAATAACGACAATAATTTTCGCCCGGGTTTCGTTACACCGGACGACTCATGGGTCAATTACTGGCGTGAAGGTCAGAACCAGCTACTCGGTTGGGATACGGTACGACCGGCAAGCGGCAACGGCGCAGCATCAATGGGCGCGGAACTCGCTAACAGCACTGCGTTTGCGCAGTGCCAGGTGAAAAAGGCTTTTCGTACCGTTTGTTTTCGCGATCCGGGCGATGTCAACGATCGCAATAAGATCGATGAAATCGTCACATCATTTCGTAGCGGCGGCAGCTACCGGATGAAGCAGGTCTTTGCCGAAGCTGCTGTTTATTGCATGGGGCCATAAGGTCATGAGGATGCAACATATGCACGGCCATCAAGCCCACAAATTTTTCGCGAAGTATTACGCACGTTTTTCCCTCACCTTGCTGGCCCTGGGAAGCCTGTTAATCGCCGGTTGTGGTGGTGGTGCGAATACCGAGGCACTGCCGGCGGTCAATTTACCGCAGGCTTCAAACTACACGGGGCCGGCCCCGGCTACCGATGATGTTCAGGCCTTCATGCTGAGCCTGTGGAGCAACATTGCACGGCCTGATCGCTGCGGCGCCTGCCACAGCCAGGACGGAGGTCAAAGCCCGATGTTCTCACGCACGGATGATGTGAACCTGGCGTATGACGCAGCACTGTCGCTCGTCGACCTCGGCTCTGCCTCCGATTCGCGACTCGTGACGAAAGTGGGCAGCGGGCATCATTGCTGGGAAGCGATCGCATCGGTGTGTGCCGACATCATGACCGGCTGGATCGAAAACTGGGCCGGTAACGCGACAGGTGGCGCGGCTCGCACGATTGAACTGCAGGCGCCGGTCATCCGCAGCGTGGGTGCTACCAAGACGTTTCCAGCCGACCCGACACTGTTTGGCACGACGGTTCACCCGTTACTGGTGCAGTTCTGCTCCAACTGCCACGATTCGAGTTCGGCCACGCCACAGACGCCATTCTTCGCCGACAGTAATGTTGCGTCCGCCTACGACGCCGTTCGTTCGAAGATCGATCTCGATGACCCGGCCGCGTCCCGGCTCGTCAACCGGCTGCGCTTCGAATTTCATAATTGCTGGACTTCATCGTGTACCGACGATGCAAACCGTATGCAGACCGAAATCGAAAACTTTGCCGCCGGTATTGTTCCTGCGCCGGTCGATCCGAATCTCGTGATCAGCAAAGCACTTCGCATGTACGATGGTGTCGTTGCCAGTGGCGGCAATCGCTATGAAACAAACCAGATCGCACTGTGGGAATTCAAGGCCGGCCAGGGCTCGACAGCCTTCGATACCAGTGGTGTAGACCCGGCGATCAACCTGACCCTGTCCGGTGACGTTCAATGGGTCGGCGGCTGGGGCATTAATATCAAATCGGGCAAGGCACAGGGTTCGACGGCCGACAGCAAGAAACTGCATGACCTGATCAAGTCGGCAGGTGAATATTCAATCGAAACCTGGGTTGCACCCGGCAATGTCGCACAGGAAGAGTCTCGAATAGTCAGTTATTCAGCCGGTACGGCCGCACGAAATTTTCATCTCGGCCAGACACTCTATAGCTACGATTTCTACAACCGCAGCGGATCTACGGATGGCAATGGCGAGCCGTTCCTGACGACATCGGCTGCGGACGAAGACCTGCAGGCCACACTGCAACACGTCGTAGCAACCTACGATCCCATCAACGGTAGACGCATTTACGTCAATGGTGTATTTACCGATGACATGGATCCTGTCGCAGGCGATACACTGAGCGACTGGGATGACACGTTTGCCTTCGTACTCGGCAATGAAGTTTCCGGCGACCGGCAATGGCAAGGTGTCGTTCGCATGGTCGCCATTCATAACCGGGTATTGACCGAACAGCAAATTCAGCAGAATCTCGATGTCGGCGTCGGCGAAAAGTTCTTCCTGCTATTTTCGCTGGAGGGTCTTGTCACCATGCCACAGGCTTACATCCTCGTTGAGGTCAGCCAGTTTGACAGCTACAGCTATCTGTTCAATGCACCGGTCTTCGTCAGTCTCGACCCCACAGCTACGCCCGGAAATATTCCGATCCAGGGTATACGAATCGGCGTCAACGGCTCCGAAGCGACGGCCGGACAGGTCTATCAGAATCTCGATGCCACGATAACCGATGCAACCTATACGGCGGCCGGCCAGCCGCTGTCGAACCTGGGTACGGTTATCGGCCTGGAAAAGGGGCCGGACTCTGATGAGTTCTTCCTGAGTTTTGACCTCATCGGCGCCTTTGCAAATGTCCGGACGCCGACCACGCCCCTGGCGCCCACGCCGGTTGACCTGCCGCCCGCTTCGGACATCGGCGTCAAGACTTTCGACGAAATCAATGCAACGATGGCGAAAATTACCGGTATACCGACGACCAACAGCAACGTCTCGGCAACCTATGCGCTCGTTAAAACACAGCTGCCGACTGTCGAAAGCATCGCGGCATTTTCTGCTGCACATGAAATAGGCATCGCACAACTGGCGATCGAATATTGTAACGCACTGGTCGAAGATTCGACTCTGCGTACAGCCTATTTCCCCGGCTTTACATTTACCGCGCAACCGAGTGTTGCCTTTGCCAATCGGGATCTGATCTTAACGCCGCTAATCGATAAAGCGATGAATATTGGCCTCGGATCACAACCTGCATTTGCAGACGTACGTGATGAACTTGGCTACATCACGACTCCGGACTATACAAATCTAATCGATCGACTGATTGCCAGCGACAACAGCAATGGGCAACGCACGTTGAACATTACAAAAGCTGTCTGCGCCGCCGTCCTCGGTAGTGCCGTCACGGTCGTTCAGTAGAAGCCCACAAACATAATTATTATTGAGATATCGCGATGGCACGCAAACGCAACTACTTCGAACCGCAACGACATCCTGACCACAAACGTCCGATCACGCGTCGCGACTTTATCGGGCAGGGCTTCATGGCCGGCACCGCTTCGGTACTGGGTGGCGGGCTGTTGAGCCTGTTTGCCGATCCACGCGCGGCCTGGGCGGCCTTGTCACCGGATCTGGAACCGTTGCGTAATACATGCGGAATTAATGTCCTCGGTGCCGGCAAGATTCCGTTCATCTGCTTCGACCTGGCCGGCGGCGCAAACATGACCGGCTCGAATGTTCTGGTCGGCGGACCGGGCGGTCAACTCAATTTTTTGTCCACACAGGGCTATAGCAAACAAGGTCTGCCCGGCGATATGGTCCCGTCGGCCATCGACCCGCTGACCAACCTCGACTATGTCGACCAGACACTCGGCCTGGCTTTCCATCGTGACAGCGCGTTCCTGCGCGGCATGATGGGCAGCATGTCGCTGGGTACGGCCGCAAATGTCAGCGGTGCGGTTATTCCGGCCCGTTCGGATAACGATACCGGCAACAATCCGCACAATCCGTTGTACGGCATCAACCAAGCCGGTGCAGATGGTTCCCTGTTGACGCTGATCGGATCGCGCAATTCCGATTCGGGCGGCAACTCGATGGCCCCGGCGATGATGATCAATCCGGAAGTTCGACCGACGAAAGTCGACCGGCCTAGTGACGTGACCGGTCTGGTCGATACCGGCCAGCTCGTTGGTCTGCTCGGACAGGATGATGCGGTTGCGGTGATGGAATCAATTTACCGAATCAGCGAAAAAAAGATGCAGCAGGTCAGCACCGGCCTGAATTTTCCTGACCCGAACCAGGCCCCGATTACGCGCGATGAAGTCGTCAAGGACCTGATCAAATGCGGCTATCTCAAATCTGCAGACACGGCCGACCGATTCGGAGATCCGACAACGCTCAATCCGAATCTCGACAGCGATATCGTCGGCGCTGGCGGCATCTTTACCGATGCTGAATTTCAGGCAGACAACGAATTTCAGAAGACCGCCGCCGTCATGAAACTCGCCATCAATGGTTTCGCCGGGGCCGGGTGCATAACAATGGGCGGGTATGACTATCACGGCGGGCGCAGAGCCGAAGGTGAGGTCAAGGATTTTCGTGCCGGACGCTGCATGGGCGCGTGCCTTGAGTATGCCGCGCGAGCAAACAACGGCAATGGCGTACCGCTGATGATGTATGTTTTCAGCGACGGTTCATTGTCGAGCAACGGCGCCGTCGACAACACGGCCGACGGACGCGGCAAGGGCGAATGGACCAGCGACAATAGCTCAACCGCCGCATCGTTCTTCCTCGTCTACAACCCGGGCGGACGACCGACACTGATCGGCGGCACCCCCGAAGAACAGGCCATCCACCAGCAGATAGGCTTCTTTCGGCCGGACGCATCGGTCGACACTTCGGCGACGCCGGCGGCTAACAACGTGAACCTGCTCGTCGAAACGCTGATCCTCAACTACATGGCACTACACGGTGAAGCCGGTAACTTCCCGACACTGTTCCCGAACCATGGCCTCGGTAACACGGCACTGCGCGACAGCCTCGTCGCCTTCAATCAAATCGTCAGCGGCACAGTTTAAGTCGCTCCCTAATTCCGGGGACAGTTTACTTATCTATAAGTCCAGCAATTTTATAACACAGATAAGTAAACTGTCCCCGGAATTAGTCCGTGTACAATGCAGCGGCGATGCTCGATTCCATTCTTGCCTGTCCGCGTTGTGACGGCCCTCTGAAGCCGCGACAGGACGCTTATGCCTGTCCAGGCTGTGGCGTCGAGTTTCCACTGCTCGATGGCATTGCGTTCCTGTTTGCCGAGCCGGATGCTGCGATCGGCGAATGGCGTGCGCGCCTGCACATGGAAACGCAGCGCCTCGGGCATGAGGCCGAGCGCTACTCAGAAGCGCTACAGAACAAGAACCTCGCCGAACCCACGCAGCGGCGTCTTAAATTGCTCGCCCACGCATCCGCTGATCACGCCACACGGCTGCAAGCACTGCTGGAACCTTTGCAGGTCAGCCAGCTTGAGGCCAGCCACGAGACCTACCTGGCACTGCGAACGCGGCTGCCGGGCTCGCAGGGGCTGAACACTTATTACAACAACGTGCACCGTGACTGGTGCTGGGGTGAAGAAGAAAACGCAGTTTGCGCCGACATCGTCATGACAAAGCTTGGATCGGTTACAGGCAAAACACTCGTCCTCGGGGCCGGCGGTTCGCGGCTGGCCTACGACCTGCATCGACAGAGCCGGCCTGAACTGACCGTTGCGCTGGACTTCAACCCGATGTTGATGCTGCTGGCCAAACACGTCACACACGGCGAACCGGTCGAGTTGTGGGAATTTCCGCTGGCGCCAAAACGCATCGACGACTGTGCCGTACTGCGTACCCTGACTGCACCCGAACCGGTTGATGACCGAATCCGCTTCGTGATCGCCGACGCATTACGCGCGCCTTTCCTGCCGGGCAGTTTCGATACGGTCGTCACACCGTGGGTCACCGATATTCTGCCCGAAGACTTCGCTGTGCTGTGTGCGCGTATCAATCGTCTGCTTAAAGCCGGTGGCCGATGGCTTAATTTCGGATCGCTGTCATTTGACCGACAGGACCCTGCACAACAATACAGTCTCGAAGAAACGCTGCTGCTTGTCGAACAGCAGGGATTTTCGGCACCTGTGGTTCGCGAAGATAACATCGCGTATATGTGTTCGCCGGCCAGTCGTCACGGACGCCGCGAAACCGTTGTCACGTTCGTAGCCGATAAGCAATCCGAAGCTCCAAGTGTACCCAGGCACACGGCCCTGCCCGACTGGCTCGTCAAGAGTACCGAGCCGGTTCCGCTACAACCCTCTATTCAGATGCAGGCAATGTCGACGCGCATTCACGCCTTCGTCATGGCCATGATCGACGGCCGGCGATCCATTACCGATATGGCAAAATTAATGGAAGAACAACGACTGATGAAAACCGAAGAAGCCGTCCCTGTGATCCGGTCGTTCCTGATCAAGATGATCGAGTCATAGTTGTTCGACGAACCGGCAATTCGATAGTCACGCTCGCACCACCGGTACCCGATGAACCGATTTGCAATATGCCGTTATACAGGTCGACGAGTTCGGCAACGACCGCCAGGCCGATACCCTGTCCCGGCACGTCACCGCGTTTGTCGCCACGCGCACCACGTGAAAGTACTTCATTGACATCGCCGGCGGGAATGCCCGGACCGTCGTCTTCGACGGTTAACACCACGAGCATCGCGCCCGACTCATCTTTTTGACGACAAGCAATCGATACGGTGACCGCTGCGCGACACCATTTCCAGGCATTGTCCATCAGATTACCGAGTAACTCGTATAAGTCACCCTGTTCGGCAGCGTAACTCACGCCCTCGGCATCCTGCAGCTCGAACTGCACATCCTTGTCCTGGTAAATCTTGCGCAGACTGCTGGCGATGTCTCTGGCCACGGGTCCGAGTCGGACTGATTCGGGAGCGAGGCTGCGCGGGCCGGTTGCCGCTGCCCGGCGCAGTTGATAATCAACAACCCCTTGCATACGCGCAACCTGGTTTCGTAATGTTTCGGCATCCGGGTCGGCACCCGACAGCTCCATGCGCAACACGGCCAGCGGCGTCTTCAGACTATGCGCAAGATCATCCATGGTGGTGCGAAAACGACTGATGCGCTGTCGTTCAGATTTAACGAGTGTGTTCATATTGCGCGCAACGCCGATCAGTTCACGCGGATAATTTTCACTCAGAAACTCGACGTTACCGTTTTCAATCGCCATGATCTCGTCAGCCATGCGACGCAGTGGAGCCAGTCCCCGACGCAACAGCCCGGCAATAACGATCAACAATCCGACCGCAACGATACCGAACCAAAGCATTAACTGTCGCCTATACATCGCCAGTTGACGGTCATAGGCAACAAGATCTTCGCCGACAAACACCTGGAAACCATATGAAACATCGCCGATAAGTTCCCAGGTGATGCCGATACCGAGCACAAACGCATCGCTGCCGTCAGCCAGTGTGTGGCGCTCGAATATGTGTTCTCCGGAAGGCACCTGCATACCGGTGGCAAGCCCGATGCCCACCGCCGACGGCGAGCGCCAGACCCGTTTGCCCACGGGATCGACAATTTCCGCATAGAGCCCCGAACCAAGACTCGCCAGTCTTGGTTCGGGTAACTGCTGCGGCAATATCAGGCGACCGTCCGCACCCGGTTCGGCAATGCTGATCAGTGCAAGCGCCTGCACTTCCAGAATGTCGCGAATCGCATTCTCGCTCATTTGACGAAATAACGCGTCGAGCAATCCGGTTAACAGGGCGAACGCTGCAATCAACAGCAATGTCGTCGTCACGAGCAGGCGAACGCTGAGCGATGAGGGACGGGCAGCCATCAATCGTTGTCCGGAATCCGGTAGCCGCGTCCACGCAGTGTTTCGATGAGGCCCAGTTTGCGCTGCGGATCAAGCTTCTTCCTGAGCCGTGTAATCAGCACTTCAATCACATTGCTGTCACGTTCAAAGTCCTGATCGTAAAGTTGATCGGTCAGTTCAGCCTTGGTGACAACTTCTCCGGCACGCAGCAGCAATATCTCCAGGACGCGGTATTCAAATGCGGTCAGGGTGACCGGTGTGGCGTTTACCTGCACTTCCTGTGAACTCGTATCGAGACTTAACGCACCGTTATTGATCACCGGCTGTGCGTGACCGGCCGACCGGCGTAAAAGCGCATTGATGCGGGCCTTCAGTTCATCGAGGTTGAAGGGCTTGACGACATAGTCATCGGCACCTGCGTTCAGGCCATCGACTTTGTCCTGCCAGTGATCGCGGGCAGTCAGAATCAATACCGGGAATGTCTGTCCGTCCCGGCGCAATATCTCGATCAACTCGGTACCCGACCGGTCAGGCAAACCAAGATCGACGATTGCCAGCGCAATACCAAACTCATTTGCGTAATACTCGCCTTCGGCCGCGTCTGCCGCTTCATCCACGGTAAATCCACCAGCCCGCAGACTTTTCGCCAGCGACATGCGCAGGCCGGGGTCGTCTTCTACGATTAACAGGCGCATAACTAGCGGACCAGCCCATCCTGAGCATCAACCTTAATCGTTCGCACACGTCCGTCCTCGGTCAGAATTCTGATTTTATATATGAGTCGATCATCATGCTCGGTTGGGGTTGCCTTGAGTACGGTGCCGCCGAAGGTGTCCCTGACCAGTGAGATCGCCTGGTCGAGCGTGTAACGCTCCCCGTCCCGCGAAACAGCTATGCCCGGCACAGCCAGCCACAACATCGCGAGGAGCAACATCAAGCACGTATACAGACGAAGTTTTCTCATTAAGATCTGACCTTGCCGACACTTTCGCACACCGGGCATGAATCACGACTGAACAACCGGATTATGGCCTCTATCCGATGGCCCATTCTAAGGCGAAATTCGGCCTAAAACTCTAAAAACAACGGCTTAGCCATTGAGCCTCAGAGAGGCTTAATAAAGGGTTACATAACCACATGATTTATTGTAGATTACGCCTATTCGTCAGCTTGGACGTGATAGTGCGCTCCACGAGGTCTCACTCAAGAGGACCGCGAGCTATTTCGCGATTTTTTATTGCGCAATCTTTTGAGGATTGAAATGATGAGACTTAAAACTGCAATATTTTCAATGGCTTTGGTGCTGATAGCCGGCCAGGTCATGGCGAAAAACTCGCTCGATCGGCGTATCGACGCCGCAACCGAGGTGCTCGAACAGTTGTCGGTGATGCCTGAGCGGGGCATTCCGCCAAGCCTGTTGTCGAGCGCTTACGCTGTAGCCGTCATTCCAAACGTCATCAAGGCAGGCTTCGTGATTGGCGGAAGTTACGGCAAAGGCCTCCTGGTCGTGCGCCAACCCGACGGACACTGGAGCAACCCGGTGTTCATCAGCCTCGGTGCAGGCAGCTTCGGCTGGCAGGCGGGCGCGCAGTCTTCGGATATCGTGCTGGTCTTCAAGAACCGTAGAGGTATCGACAACATCGCAAGCGGCAAGCTGACCCTCGGCGGTGATGCCAGTGTGGCGGCGGGACCGGTCGGACGGCACACGTCGGCGGCGACCGACGGACGGCTCAAAGCTGAAATCTATTCTTATGCACGAAATCGCGGTCTGTTCGCGGGTATTTCTCTCGAAGGCGCCTGGTTGCGAATGGATAACAAGGCAAACTTTGCCTTTTACGAAAATGGACAGAATTCGGCAGACAAAATCCTGAACGACACCCACATGCCGACACCGGCACGTGCCCGCCAGTTCATCGAGACGCTTGCCGCACGTACGCCTGTTCTGAATGCTCAGGCCGCCGGCAGCCGCACCGCACAAAGTCAGGGTATTCCACGCACCGGCAGCACAGAACCTGAAGGCGCCCAGACCTTTGCCATTGACGAAGCCCCTGCGCCGAAAAGTGACTCGATTTTTTAGCTTCGGTTCAGCGAGTAAAATAAATAAACGGCCCGGATGACTCATCCGGGCCGTTTTTTTTGGTGCTGTTTTTCCATACCGGTGTTAAATTATCGGCTGAATGCCGTCTTAACCAAGTGGAACGCTTCCATGGCCGGAAAAAACACGAGTAACGGAAACAGGCATGGATGAAATCACCAGTGTGGTAAATGACGGTTTTGCGCTGTTGCAGCCGTATCCTTTTCTGTCCGCCCTGCTCGTCATCAGCGCTTCAATTATCCTGGCGAAATTGGTCGATTTTCTGTTCAGCCGCACCATTACACGAATAGTTTCCCGCACAGAAACCAACATAGATGATTATCTGATCTCACTCCTGCACCGGCCAATTTTTGCGTCGGTTGCCAGCATCGGGCTGTTCATTGCGCTCGATGTGATCGGTCTGAAACAGGATTTACAAAACATTACCGAAGCGGTTATCCAGACTCTCCTGGTTTTTGTCTGGCTGATCTTTGCGCTGCGAGCATCGAAGTTATTACT
This sequence comes from uncultured Chromatiaceae bacterium, assembly GCA_964398325.1. GTDB lineage: Bacteria > Pseudomonadota > Gammaproteobacteria > Steroidobacterales > SMWD01. Next base: position 10,464 of record CAYNMF010000016.1, read on the forward strand.
GACTGCGATGAGCGGACACAAGCGCCGCTTCGAGTTCGTGCAACCGACAACCGAACCGTTGCTGAAGAATGCTGTTGCCATCCTGCTGTTCCTGACCGGCATATACGCCATCATGGTTGCCTGGAATATCAATGTTACAGGCCTTGTCGCATCAGCCGGTATCGTCGGGCTGGCCCTGAGTTTTGCGGCGCAAGACACATTGTCGAACCTGTTCGCCGGCGTTGCCATCATGGCCGACAAGCCTTACCAGATTGGCGATGTCATCATTATCGACAGCGGTGAACGCGGCGAGGTCACGCAAATCGGCCTGCGCAGTACGCGTCTTCTGACTCGCGACGATGTAGAAATCTCAATACCGAACAGCGTCATGGGCAATGCGAAAATTATCAATGAGGCCGGCGGCCCGCCCAGGCGATATCGTATTCACACCAGTGTCGGCGTGGCCTACGGCTCTGATATTGAGAAGGTCATGCAAATCCTTGAACAGATTGCCACTTCTCACAACGGTATCCTCACCATTCCTGCACCTCGAGCCCGGTTTCGACAATTTGGCGATTCAAGTCTCGACTTTGATCTGTTGTGCTGGATTGATCAACCGGTGAAACGCGGTCTTATCGTGCATGAATTGAACTGTTCGATTTACCAGCAGTTCAACGAATCCGGTGTCGAAATACCATTTCCGCAACGCGATTTGCACGTCAAGGAAATGCCTTAACGGCGATAAATCGGCTGCACATCTCCCCATTTATCCAGCGTTAAGCTCAAGCGTGCCTCGATATCGGCCGTCAGTTTATCCAGCGGTTCTTCGAGCGGCTCTGCAGAGGGCGCAGACAGACGTATATGTTCGACTCTGGGCATCGATGCAGAGCGTTGTGTCAATATGTAAGCCTCAAGCCCCTCATCCGCAGGAACAATAGCGGTAGGCGTGGCCTCCAGTAACCGGGTGGCTTCAAAATGCAATCCGTCTCCGGCGACCGCCAACAGGTTCAGCCAGATCCCGGACAGTGCAAAAACGTGGCCACCATCTTCGGAGACAGACAAATAATCGATCGCAGCGGAAGTTTTCACTCGACTTTCCCGCGGCACCATCGAGGCAATATCCCAAACCCGGACCCGTTTATTCCTGTCAACCGTGGCAAGCAACGTTTCTTGCCGATTTACGGCTACGCGACGAATGCCCGAACCCGGCGCTATCAGCGCCTCGACTATATCGCTGCGCCATAACCAACGCGTCAGCCCCCCGCGGTCACCAGCGATATAAACCCGCTGCCCATCGGCGCTGACGGCAAGTTGTGGCTGCTCACCCTGAATTTGTATCTGAGCAAGCAAGTCGCCATTCAATACATCAGTAACAATGACCGAACGCCGGCTCGACGAGAAAATAAATCGGTCATCCGGCGAAAAAACAAGATCATGCACTGCGCCATCGGCATGACCCGAAAAGAAACTGTGCGGGGCGCCGGATACCGTTTCCCAGACCCGAACACTGCCATCCAGCGAGCCGCTCGCAACTAAATCACCCGAGGTACTAAAAATGACAATCGAGATTGAATCCAGGTGACCGATAAAACTCGGGCGCGGACTGCCACCCGGTAATACCAGCGCCTGTTTGTCTACCGGAAGAATCCGGACATCACCCGCATTGGTTGCCAGCGCAATATGTCGCCCATTGGGGCTGATCGCCGCGGTGCTGTTGATTGCCGGAAAATCATTAGCGGTCGGTGGCGCCTCTTTGTTTTGCGCGATGTTTACTTGCGGTGGCAAGCGCCAGATCTTCAGTGCACGCCGACCATCATAGGTCACCGCGAATCCCTGGCCGGGTGCAAGCAATGCACGGGAAATATAGCGCTCCGGCGCCTTACGGGCATCCGGTATCCCGTGGTCGTAAACACCGCCCTTGATATGGCCCGTCGTCAGATCAATCAATTCATAGCCGTGATCGAGTGAACCGAGCAGCAGAGAGTTTCCTGAGATAGACGCATTCCACGGGCTGCTGGAATGGCGCGTGATGATGGGCCGTAACTTGTCGTTAACCGACCAGATTCTGAAATCGTACGCCGCATCCTGCGTCATTAACCAGCGGCCGGTTGCATCGAACCGGATACCGGCCGGTTTCGCCGCATGTTCATATTCATCGATTAACTTTCCGTCGTGAATGGACCAGAGACGGACCAGCCGGTCTCCGTCACTGACAGCCATGAACCGACCCTGCGGGTCGACCGCAACGAGTTTGGCGACAGTGCCGGTCACGAGTCTGCCAATCTCCTCTGATGAATCGAGATCCCAGACCGACAAAGCATTTTCGCCGGCCTGTCTGATCGTATCGACAATCAGGAACCGGCCGTCATCGGATAACACCGGTGTGAACGACGGCTCGATTGTCATTTTTGTTAATAATTTCCCGCTGGAAATTTGACGAAACTCGATCGTGCTGCCGGACGTAATGAAGACGGCATCCTGACCCAGCGCAAAACGTGCCGACGAAAAATTAGCGGGGCGCGGGATTCGGGCAAGAATCTCCCCGTTTGCAACATCCCAGACCAGCAGGTCACCCCGAACCAGGGGGTCTGATGGCCAGGTCAGTGCCCGCCGACCACCCGGAGATAAAACGCTGTGCATTTGCCGCGCAATACCAGGCTCGGGTATAGCGCTCGTTTCCGGTTCGAGGCCGGCGGGCAACACTGCAACCGTATTATCGATACGAATTTCCCAGCTCAGCAGGTTGCCGATAACGCCCTGAATATTATCCGTAAAATTAGCCGTCCATGTGCCGTTGATATTTTCTTCGAGCAACTCGGCCAGTGAACTGTCCCGTCTCGAATCAAAACTGAAGATGCCTTCCTGATCCGTAGCCTTCCCCTGCGCAAGATTCAGCTGCACCTCACGACCCGATGGTGCGCGTAAACCGACCATGACATCCGCCGGCCGCAGATGATCGGTGCGAACCAATAACACCAGTCGCTTGCCGCTGGCCCCGCCCTGATACACGAGCCGTCTCTGCAGCGGGATCACCTCTTCGGCCAATAGCGCGAATCCCTGCACACGTTGCGGCCCGCTGTCGGCGATGTGCAGCACTTCGACCCGGTGCCGCGCATCAAGCGTCGTAATTAAACCGGATGCCGAATCCAGTTCGATCGCCCGTAACGGCTGCGGCGTACGTACCGTGCCGCGTAACAGGTTGAAATCGCTACCGAGCAACTCTGCCACGAGTTGCCGTCGTTCCGGTGTCGGCTCGTCTAGCATGCGGGTGCCATACAAAAGAGCCATGTCGCGTTCGCCCCGACGCATGGACGCCAGGACACGCCGCTCCCAAAACTCGGCCAACATCTGCTTGCCGACAAACGGCCGATCCGGAATTTCAGAGAGACTTTCGCTGAAACGCTCGACTTCGGCCAGCCGACGAGCACGCCGACTTTGCCGGACGAGGTAATCGGAAAAAAGTTCGTCGGCCTGATCGCCAAAACCCGGCAGAAAACTGAGCCGCCGGTAAGACTCGAGTGCCGACACGTAATCCTGATTGGGCGCCGTCAATACCTTAATATAGGGATTGGGCAGATAAAGTGCATACCAGATCGGTGCGGCCAGACAAACCAGGATAATAGATGCTGCGATTGCCGCCGCTTTCCAGCCAACCGGCTGATTGTGGCTGATCCATTGCATCGTAAACGCTTCGGCGTAGAGTCGATTGCGCATTTCAAACTCACCGTCGGCACCAATGACGACAAGTCCTGTCAGCAACAGGTCACGATGAACATCAATACCCGGATCCGCCGGAATCCGCCGACCTTTGAGAATGCGTCGATACAACCTCAGTCGCGCAGTTCGGCCGAGCGAATCACGTAACAACTCCTGGGCCACGGCTGACAAATGCGGCTCCTCGCGCGGTCCGCCAGGTATCAGAAACAGCGAAGCGACAACTTCGTCAACAAGTTCCTCGGTCAATTCGCTGTTCGTGCGTCGCGCCAACGCACGAAACACTTTTTGACTCAGATACGGTTGCCCTCGTGTCCAATTCCAGACTGCCTGGGTCATGCTCGCAGCAGTCTGCTGCCCCGCCCCAAGCCCGGCTACCAGACGACGCAACTCCGGAATCTCGAAATCATCAAGCTCGATCGCTATGCTGATATCGAACGGCGAATCATGGCCGTCGGGAACCCGCTGTCCGACAGAGACAGAACCGAGCAATGCGAAGGTTAATTTGCGGTACCTTGGTTCGGTGGCGCGCGCATCATAACAGGCCCGAATTGCCGCCAGTAACTGCTCTGCAAAAACTTGTCCGAGCGCGGCTTCGATACGATCAATAAAAATAACAACCGGCTCGTCCGAATCGGCCAGGACGACTTCGAGAAAAAACTCGCGCAACCTCTGCATGATGGTCAGGCCGCTGCGTTCCTTCCACCAGGTCTGCATATCCGAACGGATACGCAACTCCCGCACGATTCGGTAGGCGAAGCTGTAATACCAGCGACCGATGTCATCTTTCGGGTCACGGCTGCTGATCTGCGCCAGATCAATTGTTGCGACACGAACTCCCTCGGCATGCAAGCGCCTTGCCGTCTGCGCCATCAGCGTGGTCTTACCCTCATGACTCGGCGCCAGAACATGGCAATAGTCGCCTTCGATGAGACGCGCATACAGCTGCATGTCAGAATCACGCAAAATGCAGCTTTCTCGGCCAGGCTGCACCGGACCGCCGACTACATAAAATTTGCTATTGCGCTTTTCGTTGCTCATCTCGGCTATTACCAGTTGACTTTCTACGGCTATTCGGTCGCAATAGGCGCCGAAAGTCAACACCAGCGTGAATAACAAGATCCGCCTTATGCTCAGCAACCCACATAATCTCACCACTGCCCCGCAAGACACCAAAAAGTGCCATGGCATCCGCGTAAGCCTGTCCGGAAGCGACCCTTTTCGCCGTCTGCTCACTGAAAACTGGGAAACCTTTCACTGGTTTTCCGGCACACATGAAAGGGATACCGCGCTGGCAGACATGCGCAGGCGCCATGAGTTTTCCCGCCTCGGGGACAGGCCCACCGTGCAGTACGAATCGGTTGAACGTTAGCAGGCGATTCGGCTTTTCGGACTCACCACCCCAAGATCATGTCACCCGGAATTTTCTCAGGCATGGCCATTCTGGCCGCAATTGTCATACCCGGAATTGCCCGCGGCGCGATAGCGGCTGACGAAATCGTTGTTACCGCAACGAAAACAGATACTCCTGCCCTGGAACTCACCGGCAACACGACCAGGTTGTCGGGCGATCGGATCAGATTCACCGATCCCCAGCATATTAATGAACTTGGCAGCCAGTTGGCCGGGACGTGGCTGACGCGCGGCAGTGGCCAGGAAACACTACCGGCGATTCGTTCACCGGTGTTGACGGGGCCGGGTGCGTGCGGTGCCTTTCTGATTCTCGAGAACAGCATCCCGACACGTCCCACCGGCTTTTGCAACATCAATGAATTGTTCGAAGTGCCCTCCGAGATCAGCCAGTCGATCGAGGTTATTCGCGGCCCATCGAACGCATTGTATGGTTCGAACGGACTACACGGCACCATGAATGTTCTGCTGCCGGAGCCGGGCAGCTCTCCCGGCGGGAACGCCAGCGCCACCATCGGACCGGACGAATACTATCGGGGCACCCTCGGCTGGGACGGCAGGGTCGGACACAATAATTTGAATTTCGGCATGCTGGCCGATCACTACAATGGCTTTCGGACCGACTCGGGTTACCGTCAACAAAAAGGGTTCGTACGCCTGGCCCAGCCGCTGCACAACAGTCATCTGGGCTGGACGCTTAGCGTGCAAAACCTGGATCAGGACACGGCCGGTTTTATTACGGGTCAGGATGCCTACAAAGACCCGGTACTGCGTGTCAGCAACGAAAATCCGAATGCATTTCGCAAAGCCGACAGTCAACGTCTTTCAGTGCGCTGGACACCAGGCGCGGATCATGACTGGGCCGGTACGGATATCCGGTTCTACCTGCGACGCTCCGCGATGAACTTTCTGATGCACTTCCTGCCGGGCCAGCCGCTGGAAGAAAATGGCCAGGTTTCAGGCGGCATGATTCTGACCAACCTGCATTCACGGGGCGCCGTCACTATAACGACGGGGCTGGACATTGAATACATGGACGGCTTTATCAAGCAGTTTCAGGCACAACCGACGACCAGCCCGCCGTTCCTGGTCGGCAAGCTGCCGCAGGGCTGGCAATACAATTTTGATGTATCCAGCATCATGTCGGCGCCCTATGCACAAATCGAAATTCCACTCGCCACGAACTGGCAATTGCTGGCCGGATTGCGCCTGGAGTATCTTCGCTATGACTATGACAACAAGCTGTCGGACGGAAATGATCGCGATGACGGCACGCCCTGCCCGGATGGCTGTCGCTACAACCGGCCGGCCGATCGGACTGATAATTTTTTTAACGTCGCGCCTAACCTTGGCCTGAGGTTCCGGATCAATCCGCAAACAACCGCATTTGCGACACTGTCGCGCGGGTTTCGCGCACCGCAGGCAACCGAGTTATATCGACTGCAGGAACAACAGGACGTTGCCGACCTGGACACCACCACGCTCGACAGCCTGGAAGTGGGTGTACACCGGCAATCGGAGCACACGACGCTCGAACTAACGACTTTCGCGATGCGCAAGCGTCATTACATTTTTCAGGATGCCAACCGCAATAACATCAGTGACGGCAAAAGCCGGCACTTCGGAGTCGAATTGCAGGCGGAGGTCCGGGATATTTATTCCGGATTCTATGCGGGTGCTGCCGGAACCTGGGCCCGGCATACTTATGACTTCAGCACTTCGGCACGCGGTGAATCGATCCGGTCAGGCAATGACATCGACACCGCCCCGCGAACACTGGGCAGTCTGCGCCTTGGCTGGGAGCAATACCGGGGCCGCATCGAGCTGGAGGCCATCCACCAGGGCTCATATTGGCTCGATGCCGCCAATGAGCACAAATACGGCGGCCACGACCTGCTGAACCTGCGCGCCCGGTGGCGTGTATCCGAAAACTGGATGATCACCGGCCGAGTGAACAACCTGGCCGATGAGCACTATGCCGACCGCGCAGACTTCGCATTCGGCAACTACCGCTATTTTCCGGGCCGCGGCCGCGAATTCTTCGTTGAAATCGGCTATCGGCAGTAGGAAATGGGTGTCTGACACCAATTTCCTGTTCCTTCGGTTTTCCCCATTGTCCGCGGCGAGCAAACCCAAGATAATAGCCGCCCACCGTAAACAGACTTCCGCCCATTTCACCCGGATTCGGGCCACAGGCGTGAGGCACCAGGAGAGTAGAGAAAATGTCTGAACCCCAGATAACGCCACCGGACGGCGGCGCCAAGATCACTATAGCCAACGGCCAGCTCAATGTGCCGAATAACCCGATTATTCCGTTCATCGAAGGCGACGGCACCGGTCCCGACATCTGGGCCGCCTCGGTCCGGGTTCTCGATGCCGCGGTCGAAAAAGCCTACGGCGGCGAGCGCAAAATTCACTGGGTTGAAGTCTATGCCGGCCAGAAGCCCTTCGACAAATGGGGCAGCTGGCTCCCCGATTCGACGGTACAGGCCTGCCGTGACTACCTCGTTTCGATCAAGGGACCGCTGACCACGCCGATCGGCGGCGGTATCCGGTCACTCAATGTTGCACTGCGTCAGCTGCTGGACCTGTACGTCTGTCAACGGCCGGTTCGCTGGTTTGAAGGCGTCCCCTCCCCGGTCAAAAAGCCGGGCGATGTCGATATGGTGATCTTCCGCGAAAATACTGAAGACATTTATGCCGGCGTCGAATTTGAACAAGGCTCGGCGGATGCCGAAAAATTCATGGCCCTGTTCAAGGAAAACTTTCCGAATGAATTCAGCAAAATTCGATTCCCTGCAACCTCGGGTATCGGCATCAAGGCCATTTCGAAAGAGGGTACGGAACGCCTGATGGCAAGCGCTATCGAATACGCGATTGCGAACGGGCGCCCGAGCGTAACGATTGTTCACAAGGGCAACATCATGAAATTTACCGAAGGTGCTTTTCGTGACTGGAGTTACGCGCTGGCCGAACGTGAATTTGGTGGCCAGACCTATACATGGTCTCAATGGGAACGCACCGTGGCCGAAAAGGGTGAGCAAGCAGCAAATGATGAACAGGATGCTGCGCTGGCAGCCGGAAAGATACTGGTCAAAGATGCCATTGCCGACATCACGCTGCAGCAGGTGCTGACGCGCCCGAAAGAGTTTGATGTCATTGCGACAATGAACCTGATCGGAGATTTCCTGTCGGATGCGCTTGCCGCACAGGTCGGGGGGATCGGTATTGCACCGGGTGCCAATATTAACTATCAGACTGGCCACGCGATCTTCGAAGCAACCCATGGCACCGCTCCGAAGTATGCAAATCAGGATAAGGTCAACCCGGGCTCACTTATCCTGTCCGGCGAGATGATGCTCCGCTATATGGGCTGGACCGAAGCCGCCGACCGGATCATCTCGGCAATCGACACGACCATCGGCAACAAGACCGTGACTTATGACTTTGCGCGTCAGATGGAAGGTGCAACCAAGGTCAAGTGTTCGGAATTTGGTACCTTGCTGATCGAAAATATGTAATTCACAAACACTGCTGAAGCATGGAAAAGGGGCTCGAAGCCCCTTTTTTATCCGGCAACTTTCAGTCTTTACTGCGAAAGCACCATAGCCAATGATAATCCCCATTTCCCGGGATCATCGTCCAGATCAGAAAAATTCAGATTTGTCCGCGTCGCCATATTTCCGGTCACAACGTACCATGGACTCCGGGGAGAAGCGCAAAGGATAACTTTGTTTCGACATGTGGCTAATTTAGCCAATAACGGATAATCCAGCTGATCGCGCAACATTTCCTGCCACGCACCCTCTGCCTTGAGATATTCAGTAACTTCCAGTTGAATACGCCTGTCGTCCAGTTCCGGTTCCTGCCAGCGGATACCTGTACGATCACGCCGGAACCATGGAAAATACATGCGACTGTCCCGGACCATATGCCAGCAACGCTGCAAGTGTCCGCCGGCCCAATCCGGTTCCAGCGAAGGCAGCCCCGATTCGTTCCACTCATCGGCCTGCTCGACGTTAAGCTCCGTCGGATGTACCAGGGCCAGCCGGGCAATACTATCCGGATGACGCAGCGCTATCTCCACGGCAACACAAGCACCGCCTTCTACACCCACCAGGTCAACAGACTGCAGATTCAGTTGCCTGATCACGGCCAGCACCAGTTTTGCGCAGGTTTCTATCGTGGCGCCGCCGTGTCCCGGGGTAAGGTCGGTTTCACCATGACCGGGCAGATCGATAGACAGTACGCTGCGATTTTCAGCAAGACCAGCGGTGATAAAGGCGATAGTCGCACTCGACCCTCCGGCGCCGTGCAAAACCACGACGGGCTGATCCAGACCTTCCCCGCCTCTATTGACCATGACCGTACCTTCGTCAACCTCAATCAGCTGTTTCCACAAACGCCCCGGCATCGGCAGTGTCGCCGGCGCCGCAGGTAGTTCATCGCCGGTATGCGCACGGACTTGCTCGAGACAGTTCTCCCGATTCTGATCTTGCGTATCCGAGGCCATGACTTGTACACAGCCCGGTACATCTTCAAGACGCGCCAGGTGCGGCTGCAACGGATCAGTGCCGGCTGCCGTAATCAGCCCCGGCACTTTCAACCCCGGTACAACGCGTTCGGTATGTGAAACGAACGCCGCCCTGTAAGCGACATGATAGTGATCTGCCGCCCGAAGAAATTCCAGGACACCACTTTGCAATTGTCCTGGTGACGCCAGCGGAAAATCCAGGCGTCCGGCGAGTGTGTGCCTGTACCACGGAAAGAATATAGTTTGCTCCCGGTTCTTGGCCCAGAGCCAGGACAGGTGGCTACCGTCCCAGCGCGGTTCGAAGCGAGGAAAATAGTTGGCAAGAATGTCCCCGAGTTCGTCATCCGTGGGCACGGCCACGCCATTGCATGCGAAACTCGCCACCCGGCCGGGATAACCCTGTGCAATCGCAATTCCGATCATGCCCCCGGTGTGAAAACCGTAGATACCAAACCGACCGGCACCGATGGCATCCATGAACTCCATCGTCGCACTGGCAAAATCATCCAGTTCCACTGTATCGGCATCCAGCAGATCCGACAGTCCATAACCCGGTGAATCCGGCGCAACAATTGTGAAGTGTTCCCCCCACTGCTGCATCAGTGGCACCAGTTCTCGCGATGACCGGGGAGACTGGTGCAACATCAGCAATAACGGTCCGCTTCCGGCACGCCGATAATGCACCTGACGCGGACCCCACCGACCTTCCAGCGTCACAAAATGTTGTTTAATCTTTTTAGACATGCACGGCCCCGGGCACAATTAACAGTCACTCAGCCGTCCGATCTCCCGGAGGTACCGTCGCTCTTCTTCATCTGCCCTTGCAACACTCCAGCCGATATGACGGCGAGCTATATCAAGCGCCTTGGGAAGAGCTGACCGACCCAGATCTCTCGACAGACCAATCATCGTCCGACGCAATAATACATCCGCAATCGTCGTAGGCATTTCGTGCTCGTAAGCAAAGATTATCTCGGCAGCAATCGCGTGACTGTAAGGACAAATTTCATCTCCGAGTTGCGGGTTAGCTTTCACCATGTCTCTGATTAATAAAGAACGACTACCATAGACATCGAGCAAATGAACACGCGACTCGGGCGAAATCAAATCACAGCTATCGAGTTCATCAACAACTGCGGCTTTTTGAATCATTGCCCCCGGCATTGGATCTTTAGCAGTCCGGCACCCGGGGCCCCTGTGTTTGAGACGGCGCACCACCCGATCGGTCATATCTTCACCCAGATTTCTGTACGTGGTCAGCTTGCCGCCAATTACAGAATAGAATCCTTTGGCAAATCGCCGATGATGTTTGATGATATGCCGACGCGTAATATCGCCCTCGGCCTTCTTTTCTCTGCGCGGCAATGGTCGTACGCCGGTGTAATGATAATGGATACTCTTTTTATCAAGCCTGGCATCCGGAAATACCCGATTGGCCTCGGACAATAAGTAGTCGATCTCATCGTCTTGTGCAACGACTTCCCCCGGATTGCCGTCAAATCGAATATCTGTCGTGCCGATCAACAGCATACCGTTCCAGGGAATGACAAAAAACGGCCGGCCATCGGATTCCGCTTCCAGATAACATGCAACCTTTGGCTGACCTGGAAATCCTGGCACAATGATATGCGTACCCTTCGTCCCACCCATAAACTGACGCAGGGGGCGCTCAATTTTCTTCAGCACACGATCAACCCAGGGTCCGGATGCATTGACGACGACCGGTGCAAAAAGATCATATTGCCGGTCGCTGCGTAAATCCGTATAGCGTACACCCGTGACTCTTCGGTCATCCGTCAAAATCCGGTCAACACGGCAATAAGTTCGAATCTGCGCGCCCGCTGACTGTGCAGCCAGTGCATTCTCGACCACTAGACGTTCGGCGAACGTGACCTGACCATCATAATATGCGGCTGCGCCGAGCAGGCCGTTGCGGTTGAGTGCCGGCAGCTCCTCAAGTGTCTCATGCGCATCGAGCATCTGGTGTTTCGGAACAGATTTGCCGATTGACAGCAAGTCATACAGCCACATACCCACGGTGATCATGAATTTTCCACGACGGGCACGCTTATAAACCGGTATCAGCAGCCTGATCGGCTGAACAAGATGCGGTGCCAGTTTCAATAACGTCTCACGTTCATGCAACGATTCGTACACGAGACCCAGCTCGGCGTGTTCGAGATACCGCAAACCACCGTGGATGAGTCGACTCGACCAGCGGGTCGTACCGTTGCAAAGATCACCTTGTTCAAGCAGACAGGTTCGCAATCCCCGACCGGCAGCATCACGAGCGATTCCGGCGCCGTTGATACCGCCGCCGATAATAATCAGGTCAAAATCAGGTGTCATAAACAGGCGACGGAAGTATCTGCGCTTGCGGCCGGGATCACGGCCGAATCTGCCCCGTACCGCGAACCAGGTATTTGTAGCTTGTCAACTGTTCGGCGCCGACCGGGCCGCGGGCATGAATATGCCCGGTGGCAATACCGATTTCCGCACCCATTCCGAATTCACCGCCGTCGGCATACTGCGTCGATGCATTGTGCAGCAAGATTGCGCTGTCGAGATCGTGAAAGAATTTTTTGACGACCGCGGCATCTTCGGCACAGATTGCCTCTGTATGCCCGGAACCATAACGGGCGATATGCCCAATCGCGGCATCGATACCGTCGACGACGCGAACAGACAAAATGGCATCAAGATATTCGGTCGTCCAGTCTTCATCGGTTGCAGGGCTGAGCCGTGCATCTTCCGCACAGGCTTCGGCATCACCACGCAACTCACAACCGGCATCGATCAACGCACCGACAATCGGGGGAAAATGCGTCTTGAGCGCAGCGCGATCGATCAGCAATGTCTCGACAGCGCCACAAATACCGGTTCGGCGCATTTTAGCGTTCAATACAATGGCGGTGGATTGCTGTACATCGGCCGATTCATGCACATAGACATGACAGAGCCCCTCCAGATGCCCGATGACCGGTACCCTTGCGTCAGCCTGTACGCGCGCAATCAGGTTCTTCCCTCCGCGCGGTACGATGACATCGATACAGCCATCGAGTCCGGATAACATCAGTCCCACCGCATCACGGCTCTTCGTCGGCACCATCTGGATAGCTTCAGCCGGCAGGCCGGCATCGACCAAACCCTTTTCGAGGCAGCTTTGAATGGCCGTGCTGGATGCAAAGCTTTCCGAGCCGCCGCGTAAAACCACGGCATTACCCGATTTCAGGCACAGCGCACCCGCATCGGCCGTGACGTTCGGCCGGCTCTCGTAAATAATGCCAATGACACCGAGCGGTACCCGCACGCGCTGGATATTCAGACCATTCGGACGGTTCCATTCAGCAATCACCCGGCCGATCGGGTCATCCAGGCGAGCGATCTCCTCGATACTGGCAGCCATGGCTTCAACACGTTCGGCGTCCAGCAATAACCGATCGAGCATCGGTTTGGCCAGTTGTCGTGCGGTTGCCGCCGTCATGTCCTGTGCATTGGCAACGAGTATTTCGGCCTGATGCTCACGAATCGCTGCGGCGACAGCGGTGAGCGCTGCATTTTTCTGTTCCGGTGCAGCTTTGGCAAGTTCACCGGCAGCTGCGCGTGCGGCGCGACCAATTCGCACCATGACATCGCCAATTGTCTGTTCGACTGTTTCTGTCGTCGCATTCATTGTTCTTCCTCAACCATCCAGCAACACCAGGTCATCGCGATGAATGATCACATCCCGACCGGCGTAACCTAATAGCCCTTCTATCTCCTCGCTGCGCCGGCCACAGATTTTCCGGGCATCGCCGCTCGAATACGCAGCCAGACCACGTGCAATTTCATATGCCTGTTCATCGATAACCGTGATTGCATCGCCGCGCTCAAATTCTCCTTCAACAGAGAGTACGCCGACCGGCAACAGGCTGCTGCCAGTGGCCAGGGCCTTCCCGGCACCGGCATCGATGACGAGACGGCCACGTGACTTCAGGCTGCCACCGATCCACTGTTTACGTGCCGCGCGCGGCGTCTTGCGTGGAATGAACCAGGTCGCCGGACCACCCTCTTCCACGGCCCTGATCGGGCGCAGTCGTCGCCCGTTGGCAATCAGTGTCGTACAACCGGCTGCGACGGCAATGCGTGCAGCCTGAATTTTCGTAATCATACCGCCGGAACCGTAAGCCGTACTCGACGCACCGGCCAGCGATTCGATCTCCGGCGTAATCTCGCGGACCTCGGTAATCAGTCGCGCTGCAGGATTACCGACCGGATCTGCATCGTACAGGCCATCCACATCGGATAATAGCGCCAGACAATCGGCACTGGTCATCTCGGCAACGCGCGCGCCGAGTCGATCGTTATCTCCATAGCGAATTTCATTCGTTGCAACCGTATCATTCTCGTTAATGACCGGCACAGCGCCAAGCCTGAGCAGTGTCTCGAGCGTGCTGCGCGCATTCAGGTAACGACGCCGATTCTCGGTATCGTCAAGCGTCAGCAATACCTGCGCAACCCGGATGTCACGTTCGCCGAGCAGATCCTGATAGGCATGTGCAAGCAACACCTGCCCGGCAGCAGCTGCGGCCTGGTGTTCTTCGAGCCTGCGTTGCCCGGGGCCCAGGCCCAGATATTTACGACCGAGCGCAATGGCCCCGGATGACACGATGATGACTTGCTGACCGCGGTCACGCAGGTGAACGATTTCGTCAGCCAGCGATTGGAGCCACGGCCGGTTCAGACGGCCTGATTTGTCATCGACAAGCAGCGATGAACCAATCTTGACGACAATGCGTCCGGCATCCGCCAGTTTGGGCTGCACCCCGGCCATTTGAAATTCAGCAGTCATGAAACGGGACCGGCTAGATTGAAGCGCTGAGCACCTGCGCACCACGGGCAATCGACAGCGGACCACTGCGAACGACGGCCAGGATATCTGCATGCTCAACAACACGGTCAACAAATTCATCGAGATGACCGCTACTGCTGACCAACTCGAGCGTAAAGTTGACCGGCGAATCATCCAGCACATGAATATCGTGCTGGCTGGCCAAATCCTTGACAGCATCAAGATCATCCGGACTGACCGTGAGCTTGATTAACATAAGCTCGCGCTCAATATGGTCGCCCATCGTCATATCCACAATATTCACAACATCCACAATCTTGCACAGCTGCTGCGTGATCTGATTAATGACAGCATCCGAGCCGATCGACACGAGCGTCAGCCTGGACACGAGCGGATCCTCGGTCGGTGCAACGCTCAGTGACTCAATGTTGTAACCGCGCGTCGAAAACAATGAAGCGACGCGTGCCAGCGCGCCGGCCTCATTCTGCAGGAGTATGGAAATGACGTGCCGCATGACCTGTCTGGTTCAGAATAAAGACTGGCAAGTCTCGCCCAGAACGTTCGCTATTGCAATGGAAGAACATTTGTTCGACACTCGCTGAATAATAAGAAATTCTTTGGGATTTGCCCGACAAGGGCTATAGATTCTGGTTTTATGGCAACTCCGTCACCAACAATTGATACAGCGACCCACCCGCTTGCCGGAAAACGTATGTCCGGCGCCGAAATGATCGTCCAGGTCCTGGCCGACGAAGGTGTCGATACGATCTTCGGTTACAGCGGTGGCGCTATCCTGCCTACCTACGATGCGGTCTTTCGTTATAACGACGACCGTCGCGATGAAAATGACTGTGTGCCGATCCCGCTGATTGTCCCGGCCAACGAACAGGGTGCCGGCTTTATGGCTGCCGGTTATGCTCGCGCCAGCGGCAAGGTTGGCGTCGTTATGGTCACGTCCGGACCGGGCGCCACCAATACCGTCACGCCGGTGCGCGATTGCATGGCCGATTCTGTCCCGATCGTCGTGATATGCGGCCAGGTGCCCACAGATGCCATCGGTACCGATGCCTTTCAGGAAGCGCCGATCTCAGCCGTTATGGGTTCGGCCGTTGCCAAACATGTTTTTTTGGTCACCGAAGCGCAAAAACTCGAAGCAACCATCCGCACGGCATTCGAGATCGCCCGTACCGGACGCCCCGGTCCCGTCGTCATCGATGTACCCAAAGATGTGCAAAACTGGATCGGGGAATATCAGGGTACCGGCCTGCTGCCGATCAGCGGTTATCGGCAACGCATCAACGCGACCGAAGAGAACGCGCTGACGTCGGGCACTGCCAAGATATTCTTCGATTTTCTGCAGAAATCACAGCGGCCTCTGATCTACGCCGGCGGTGGCGTCGTCAACAGTGAATCGGCTGACATGCTGCGGCAATTTTCCGCACGGTTTGGAATTCCGGTTACAACAACGCTGATGGGCATCGGTTCGCAAGATACGACCGACCCGCTGTCACTACACATGCTCGGCATGCATGGTGCAGCCTATGCAAATTATGCGATCGAGGACTGTGACTTTCTGATCGCGATCGGCGCCAGATTCGACGACCGCGTTGCCGGAGTACCCGAGAAATTTGCTCCGAACGCGAAGCACATCGCACATTTTGATGTTGATCCGTCCGAGATCGGTAAAGTAAAAATGGTCGACTGGCACCATGTCGGCATCCTGCATCGTGATCTGGCCACCCTGATTGCATACGGTGATCGGCATAACGTACACCCGGACCTGCAACAGTGGCTCGATGAAATCAGCGCACTTAAAGTCAACCATGCACTGAATTACGATCGCGACAGCGAGCTGATACAGCCGCATTATGTGATCGAAGAAATCAACAGGCACACCAGGGGCGAGGCCATCATTACCACTGGCGTCGGACAGCACCAGATGTGGGCCGCCCAGTACTTCGACTTCAAGCACCCACGCCTGTGGGTGACGTCAGGCAGTATGGGCACCATGGGCTTCGGATTACCGGCTGCAATCGGCGCGCAGTTTGCGAACCGCGATCGTCTGGTCATCGATATCGACGGTGATGCAAGTATTCGCATGAATATTGGTGAACTTGAAACTGTTACGACCTATAACCTGCCCATCAAAGTCATCGTGCTGAATAACTACGGTGACGGCATGGTTCGTCAGTGGCAAAAACTTTATTACAAGGCACGCTTTTCGGCGACCGACAAATCCCTGCATCGCAAGGACTTCATTAAAGCAGCGCAAGCCGACGGCTTTGAATATGCCATGCGTCTGGAGAATAAGGCAGATGTAGAGCGAGTTATCAAGGAGTTCGTAGAATTCGAGGGCCCGGCTTTTCTCGAGGTCATCATTGACCAGGATGCGCTCGTCTACCCGATGGTCGGTCCGGGCATGTCCTACGATCGCATGATCACCGGCGACTTTATCAAAAGCCGCGACAGCAGCGAAGACGACGACCTCGACGAATCATCGATGTTCTGACGACGGAAGCGATGGTTGATCGGCCTTGACCGGTTTTTTCCGTCACCGGTCCGCTCGGAGACCGTGGGCCGCCATGGACGGCGGCCCCGA
>CAYNMF010000017.1:0-24738 GCA_964398325.1 uncultured Chromatiaceae bacterium
CGTGTTGCTGCTGACTAACGACGGCGAACTTGCGAACCGGTTAATGCATCCATCTGCCGGGTTGGCTCGTGAATATTCGGTTCGGGTACTCGGTGATGTTACTGACGCAACGCTTAAAAAACTGCGTCGCGGTCTCGAACTCGATGACGGCAGGGCGAAGTTTGATAACATCGAATTTGCCGGCGGCGAGGGTAGTAATCGCTGGTATACGGTTGTCGTAACCGAAGGCCGCAATCGCCTTGTGCGGCGTCTCTGGGAAGCGGCCGGTTTTCGTGTCAGCCGACTGATCCGCATCCGGTTCGGACCAATGCGCCTGCCCCGGTCGCTGCATGCCGGCAAGAGCCGATTTCTGAATTCCGCAGAATTGACAGGTCTGTATGAGGCTGCCGGCATGTCTTCACCCGAATAGCCTGCTGCAAAGAAAAGGGCCCCTCCCGCATCGCACGCAATAAAATATTGGTGGGATACATGAAGATGAGCTTGAACCCATTGCATATCGAATCGGCTTGTACGCAACTGATCGCAAGCTATTCTGTTGAAAACTGGTGGCCGGCAGAAAGCCTTTTTGAAGTGCTGATCGGCGCGGTGCTCGTGCAGAATACACGCTGGGCAAACGCTGAAAAGGCCATCAGGCATCTGCATGAGCATCAATGTCTTAACCCTGTTGGCATGAGTCTCACAGACCTGATCGAACTGCAGGCCCTGATCAGACCCGCAGGTTGTCAGAGTGTGAAAGCGCTACGGCTGAAATCACTTGCTTCCTGGGTCGTAGCCTCTGGCGGGCTTGAAGCCCTGGAAGAATTGCCGACTTCAGAACTGCGTTCGATGCTGCTGAAGGTACATGGCATCGGTGAGGAAACGGCAGATGCCATTTTGTGCTTCGGGTTTGAGCGACGGGTATTCATCGCTGATAAATATGCGCGGCTTTGGTTATCGAGAATGGGGTTCGTTTCAGAGTCAGCTGCAGGGATTTATGCTTCCTGCCGGAAAATCATGGAACGGGTTCTTGCCGATACTAATATCTGTATGCAGGATCTGCACGCGGCAATCGTTATTCATGCACAACGTATTTGCCGACCGGAACCTCAGTGCAGTGCATGTGCTCTGACGGGAATGTGCTCGTATGGTTTTAGTTAGAAAATGGCGCCGGATTATTGCTCCGCTGTCTATTGAGCATCGAGACTTTGTCCGGTCACACCTTGACTGTCCGGTCCCATCAAATATAGATAGGGTGCGACGATCTCTTCAGGTGCAGGTACACTTTGAGGGTCTTCTCCCGGATAGGCGGCGGCCCTCATGGCGGTTCGGGTACGGCCCGGATTGATGCAGTTTGACCGGACGGCGGTGCCGTCCAGTTCATCTGCAAGTACCTGGGACAGTCCCTCTACGCCGAATTTGGATGCGGCATAGGCGCCCCAGTAGGCTCGTCCTTTGCGCCCGACGCCACTTGACGTAAAGATAATTGATGCATCATCGGCAGCCTGGAGTAGCGGCAGCAGGGTTTGTGTCATGACGAACGGTACGGTCAGGTTGAGGTGCATGACCTCGCTCCAGGTTTTGACATCATAGTGCTCGATCGGTGAACGATGCCCGAGAATGCCGGCGTTATGCACGATACCGTCCAGGTGACCAAACTCGTCGCGAATACTGTCCGCGAGTTGAAAATATGCCGGCCCCTTCGCTTTGGCCAGATCCATTTGGGCGATTGATGGACGCGGATATTCATCATCTACAATTTCATCATAGAGTGATTCAAGTTTTTTCAGTGTGTGACCGAGCAAGCCGACTGTTGCGCCATGAGCTGCATATGCCTTTGCTACAGCGCGCCCGATGCCGGAACCTGCACCGGTGACGAGTACCACACGACCGGCAAGCAGATCTGTGCGCGGTGAGAAGTTACTGGGATCAAATTCACTCATTTTGATGACCAATAGTAGCCGTTTCGTTGTTGTGCGTCTGCAGCTGGATGCAATGACGACTAGTGCGATTGAGTTGGATCGTTGAGATCTTCGGTGTCAGGTTCCGGTTGTACGTCGATCGCTGAAATTGCAGGTTTGTCGGCCAGTGCTTCATCGGACAAGTCCTCTATGTGGCGGGCGGCGGTTTCGATGTCATTCAACTGTGTGATCTTGTCTTTTGCCTGAACGCCAAGTTCGACAAATTTGCGCGCGCCCGGCAGAACCTTGCGTTCCATCGAGCCCACAGCACTGTTGTAGGCCTTGACGCTGTTTTCGAGTTGCTTGCCGAGTTTTGCCAGATGTCCCGTGAAAGTACTCAATCGATCGTGCATGTCTTGCGCAAGCCGTTTTATCTCCTCTGCATTCTCGGCAAGCTGGTCTTGCCGCCACTGATACGCAACTGTTTTTAACAGTGCGATCAGATTCGATGGCGTTGCGATGATAATCTGCTGACGCAACGCTTCTTCCATTAACGTCGGGTTCTCGTCCATCGCGGCGTACAGGAACTGATCACCCGGAATGAATAGCACGACAAACTGCGGGCTATTTTCAAACTGTGTCCAGTATGCCTTGCTTGCGAGTTCACGGACGCGTTCTGCGACCTTGCGTGCATGTCGTTGCAGGGCGACTTTTTTCGCCTGGTCGTCATCGGCTTCGACGGCTGTCAGGTATGCGTCAAGGGGTGTCTTGGCATCGATAACAATCGTGCCTTGCTCGGGCAGACGTACGATCATATCGGGTCGGACGGGCCCGTCCTCGGTTTCGGTGTGTACCTGCTCGACGAAGTCACAGTGTCCGACCATGCCCGCAAGTTCGACAACCCGGCGCAGCGTTAATTCGCCCCATTGACCGCGGACCTCCGGCCGGCGCAACGCAGAGACGAGGTTGCGTGTCTCGCCCTGTAGCGCTTCCTGACCTTCCGCCATCGTCTTGAGCTGTTCGCGGATACCGCCAAAAGCTTCGTGGCGTGTTTTCTCGATCTCGCCGATCTGTTTATGTGTCTTGTTGAGCGCCTCCTGGATTGGTTTGATCAGCTGCGCGATGGCCTGTTCCTTCTCTGTCAGGTCCGATTTGGCGCGTTCGCGGTGTGTGCCGAGACTCTGTTTTGCGAGTCGCAGAAAACTCTCGCTGTGCTCGTTGAATTGTTTGCTGGCCAGTTCGGAGAATGCAATTGCGAGGCGTGCCTCGGCCTGCTGCATGGTCTGTTGACGCTCCTCGGCCAGTGCCTGCTGCGACTTGAGTTCGCCGCGTAACGTGATCAGTTCGGTTTTGAGCGCAGCTTGTCTGCCATGTTGCCAGACTGCGTAACCGAGGGCGCCAATGGCCATGCCGGCAGCAAAGGCAAGCAGGGCAAGTGCAATGAACTGTGTGTCAATCATATTGTGTCAAGAGTATCCAACCCTGGAATCGCCAACAAATCGACCGGATTTTCGATCAGGTGATCTGCCTGCCAGTCGGCCGGGTCATCATCAGGCATGATAAACCCATATGTTGCTGCTACGGTCATCATGCCGGCCGCCCGGCCGGCCTGAATATCGCGTTCGGCATCACCGACATACACGGCCTGTGCCGGTTCGATGCCGATCAATTGCGCGGCATGCAGCAACGGACGTGGATGCGGTTTACGCTCTGGCAGCGTATCGCCACTGACAACACAGGCGCAGCGCGTCAGCAGTCCGAGCGTGTCGAGCAACGGTTCGGTCAGGTAGCCGGGTTTGTTCGTCACGATGCCCCAGTGAATATTGTTTTGTTCAAGATGTTCGAGCACTATGTCCATACCCTCGAACGGTATGGTGTGTGTTGCGAGTCGATTTTCATATAGCTCAAGATAACGGTTCCGCAGGCTCAGCCGGTGAGCCTCGTCGAGTTTACCGAAAGCGATGTCGATGAGTCTCAGGGCTCCGTTTGATACGTGGGCACGGCCGTAGTCATAATCGACAGGCTCACGCGATTCCTCGGCCAGCAACTGATCAAGTACCCCAATCATGTCCGGCGCTGTGTCGAGTAAAGTACCATCGAGGTCGAATAGCACGGCAGACAGGGGCAGCATCGGTTTCATCGATTCCGGATTTCCTCCGGACGCACGAAGTGGGCGAGGTAGTTCACATCCGCGTTGCCGCCAAGCCGGAAGGTTTCACTCAGCGGTGAAAAATGGAGGCCGGTAATGTCTTTGAGTTCCAGACCGGCATGACGACCCCAGGTGTCGAGTTCTGCCGGTTGTATGAACCGGGCATATTCATGGGTGCCCTTCGGTAACATGTGCATGAGATATTCGGCGCCGATGATCGCAATTGCATAGGCCTTCGGGTTACGATTGATCGTCGAGAAAAGAACATCACCGCCGGGCCGAACGAGCTGCGCACAGGTTTTGATCAGCATGGCCGGGTCCGGTACGTGTTCAAGTACTTCAAGGCAGGTGACCACGTCGAAAGCACCGGGTTTCTCGATTGCCAGGTCCGCCGCTGACCGCTCGCGGTAATCAATATTTTCAAAGCCTGATTCATGCAGATGCAGACGGGCGATTGCAAGTGCTGCACTGGCCAGATCAATACCGGTGACCGTCGCTGCCATGGCGGCCATGCCTTCACTCAGGATGCCGCCGCCGCAGCCGATATCGAGGCAGTGTTTCCCGGCCAGGCCGGCATGCTGATCGATATATTGCACGCGCAGCGGATTCATCAGGTGCAGCGGTTTGAATTCACCTTGCGGATCCCACCAGCGACTGGCAAGCGCATCGAATTTTGCGATTTCGGCCGGATCGTAATTGGTCTGGTACGTTGTCATATCATTCGTTGCCTTTGTCGCTCTCGGCGAGACGCCGTTGCCAGGCCGCTGCGCGCTCCAGTATCTCGGCCTGTTCGGCATGGATGAAATGCCGATCTTCAAGTAATTGCTCCCCACCGACCCAGACATCGGAGACCTGGTCGCGGCTCGCCGAGTATACGAGCAGCGAAATCGGGTGATGGACCGGCTGGGTTGCAGGATTGTTCATATCGACACAGGTAATATCTGCGATCTTCCCGGGTACTAGGCTGCCGATTTCATCGCCGAGACCGATGGCGCGGGCGCCGTTGATCGTGGCCATGGCCAGGGTTTCTTCGGCGGTCACCGCGGATGCATTACCGGCAACGCCTTTGCCGAGCAACGCAGCGGTGCGCATTTCACCAAACATATCAAGGTCATTGTTACTGGCGGCGCCATCGGTGCCAAGGGCGACATTGATACCGGCATCGAGCAGTCGGGCGGTCGGACAGAAGCCGCTGGCGAGTTTGAGGTTTGATTCCGGACAATGTACGACACTGACGCCACGTTCGGCCAGCAGCGTCATCTCATCATCGAGTAACTGTGTCATGTGTACAGCTGTCAGAAGTGAATTGACGAGTCCCAGGTCTTCGAGGCGCTGCAGTGGGCGCCGACCCAGTACATTTAAGGCTGTCTTTATTTCGTCTTCTGTTTCGTGGACATGTATGTGGATAGATGTGTCCAGTTCGCTGGCCAGCATGCGCAGGCGCTCGCAGGCGGCGTCGTTGACCGTGTAAGGTGCATGTGGGGCGAAGGTGGTGGAGACGAGGGGGTGTCTCTTGTACTGATCGTGAACCGCAATGCCTTTGGAGAAATACTCATCGGTATCAGCGGCCCAGACGGTCGGCATGTCGATAACGATCATGCCGACCACTGCCCTGATTTTATGTTCAATAGCGGTCTGCGCGACGACATCGGGAAAAAAGTACATGTCCTGGAAGCAGGTCGTGCCGCCGCGGAGCATCTCGATGATCGCCAGATCAGTCCCGTCGCGGACAAAATCCGGACTCGCCCAGCGTCCTTCCGCCGGCCAGATGTGCTCGCCAAGCCAGCGTTCGAGCGGCATGTCATCGGCCATGCCCCGAAATAGAGTCATCGCGGCATGTGTGTGTGCGTTGATCAGGCCGGGCAGCAGAATATGCTGCGGTCGGTCAACCGTGCGGGTCGCAGTGAAGTGGGCCGGGACATCCGATGACGGCATCAGGGCCACAATGTGCCCGTCACGAATCACAACAGCATGGTGGTCGAGCACAATGCCGCGCGGTTCGATCGGGATGATCCAGCGAGCCTGGATAACGAGGTCCACTTGTTCCATGGGTTGATCGTTCTTCTGCGGTCTTCGGAGCCTTGCGCCGGCTGGTTCCGGACGCTCGTGGATAATGCCTGAACCGACCCCGCAGTGAAATAGTCATGAACAGAGTTCTGGACCGGTTTAATTTGGCCTTCAACTGTACGGAAGGCACCGTCGCTGTGGTAATATTCCGCTTTTATTTTCACCAGATTTGGCACCCTTTTGATTGCCTGATAAATGTAACGAAACCAACGGGATTTGACGGTTCGCCGCGTATGGTCGTGGCGGGGTCTTGAACCTCCCGAATTCTTTAAAGTACCCACATATTTCAAGCTACCGATGGTCGAAGCGGCTCACCAAGTATTGCCTGTAAATCTCGAAGACGAGATGCGCCAGTCTTATCTCGATTACGCCATGAGCGTCATCGTCGGACGGGCGTTACCGGACGTGCGCGATGGCCTGAAACCGGTTCACCGCCGCGTTTTGTATGCGATGCGTGAACTGGGTAATGACTACAATAAGGCGTATAAGAAATCGGCCCGCGTCGTCGGTGATGTTATCGGCAAGTACCATCCACATGGCGATACGGCGGTTTATGACACGATTGTGCGCATGGCCCAGCCCTTTTCGATGCGATATATGCTCGTCGACGGGCAGGGCAATTTCGGCTCGGTCGATGGCGATGCCCCGGCAGCCATGCGCTATACCGAAGTTCGTATGGCACGAATCGCCGGCGATATTCTTGCGGATATCGATAAAGATACAGTCGATTTTGTCGAAAATTATGACGGATCAGAGTCCGAACCCAGGGTTTTACCAACTCGTATACCGAACTTGCTGGTTAACGGATCGACCGGCATCGCGGTCGGCATGGCAACGAATATCCCGCCGCATAATCTGTGCGAAGTCATCGATGCGGTATTGGCATTGCTTGATGATCCGGAAATCTCGATTACCGGCCTGATGGAAAAGCTACCCGGACCGGATTTTCCGACTGCCGGCATCATTAATGGCGCGCAGGGCATCTATGCGGCATACAAGACCGGCCGCGGGCGCGTGCCGATGCGGGCGCGGGTCAAGATCGAGCAGCTCGACAGCCGGGGCAAGGAAGCGATCATCGTCACCGAATTGCCTTACCAGGTAAATAAGGCCCGCTTGGTCGAGAAAATTGCCGATCTCGTCCGGGAAAAACGAATAGAAGGCATCACCGAGCTTCGTGACGAATCCGACAAAGACGGCATGCGGATCGTTATTGAAATGCGGCGTGGCGAAGTCACCGATGTCGTGCTGAATAATCTGTACAAGCAGACGCAGATGGAAAGCGTCTTTGGTATCAACATGGTTGCCCTCAGGGATGGTCAGCCGCGGTTGTTAAACCTCAGGGAGGTCCTCGATGCCTTCGTCAAGCATCGCCGCGAGGTGGTCACTCGCAGAACGATATTCGAGCTGCGCAAAGCTCGCGATCGGGCGCATGTGCTCGAAGGGCAGACCGTCGCGCTGGCGAACATCGATGAAGTCATAGCGCTGATCAAGGCAGCGGCTTCTCCTGCTGAAGCCAAAGCGGGTCTCATTGAACGGACCTGGCAACCCGGAGCCGTGACCGCGATGCTGGAGAAGGCCGGCGCCGTTAGCGCGCGGCCGGACGATCTTGAAGGTGATTACGGCATCATCGACGAGAGTTATCGTTTGTCTCCGGCCCAGGCCCAGGCAATCCTGGATCTCAGACTACATCGCTTGACTGGACTTGAGCAAGATAAAATAATAAAAGAATACAGTAAGTTATTAGATAATATTAAAGAACTTTCAGATATTCTTTCTGATCCCGATCGTCTGCTGGGCGTCATACGCGAAGAACTGGTTGAGATGCGTGAGCAATATGGCGATGAGCGCCGCAGCGAAATTATTGAGTCACACGACGACCTGACCGACGAAGATCTGATTCCCCGTGAAGATCTGGTTGTGACGATCTCTCACGGTGGTTACGCAAAGGCTCAGGGGCTCGACAGCTATCAGGCGCAACGTCGCGGAGGTCGTGGCCGGGCCGCCGCAAAGGTCAAGGGCGAAGATTTCATAGACAAGTTGTTCGTTGCCAACAGCCATGACACGTTGTTGTGCTTCACGAGTCGCGGCAAGGTTTATTGGCTCAAGGTATTCCGGTTGCCCAGGGCAAGCCGCGTTGCACGTGGACGGCCAATGGTGAACCTGTTGCCGCTGGGACCTGATGAACGGGTCAATGCCGTGTTGCCGGTGCGCAGTTTCGATGCAGACAAGTATGTCTTCATGGCCACCAGCTCGGGTACCGTCAAGAAGACCAGCCTTGAAGCTTTCTCGCGGCCTCGGGCCAACGGCATCATCGCCGTCGATCTGCGTGACGAAGACCGTCTCGTCGATGTGGCGATCACCGATGGAGATTCCGACATCCTGTTGTTTGCCAGTTCCGGCAAAGCCGCTAGATTTCCGGAGTCGAAGGTTCGTGCTATGGGTCGAACAGCCGCCGGTGTGCGTGGCATCAAGCTCGGTGATGGTCACGAATTAATCGCTTCATTGATTATCGAATCGCAAAACGATAACGGTAACGTGCTGACCGCAACCCAGAACGGGTTCGGCAAGCGAACGCCGTTGCGTGATTTCCCCATTCACGGCCGCGGCGGGCAGGGTGTGATCGGTATTCAGACCACGGACCGGAACGGGCACATGGTTGGCGCTATCCAGGTCAGTGACGATGACGAGGCGATGTTGATCAGCTCCGGCGGCACGCTGGTGCGTACACGCGTCGATGGTATTTCTGTGCAAAATCGCAATACGCAGGGCGTACGGTTGATTCGCTTGAGCGAAGATGACCGCCTGGTCGGGTTGGACCGAATCGAGGCCATACATGGCGAAGATGAAGCACCTGACGACGGCGAAGAAGATTAATGTTTGAAAGCAGCCGCCGCGCCAATATGAGCCGGTCAGCCAGTTGATTTATTGATGGGGTCACCGACCAGGAAAATGCAAAATGTCACGAGTTATTAATTTCAGTGCAGGGCCGGCTGCGTTGCCGCTTGAAGTCCTTGAGCAGGCGCGAGCCGACATTCCGGACTGGCAGGGGTCGGGTATGTCTGTCATGGAAATCAGTCACCGTAGCAAAGCATTCATAGCCGTCGCCGAAACGGCTGAAGCGGATCTGCGCGATCTGATGGGTATTTCCGACGACTATGCCGTCATGTTCCTGCAAGGCGGGGCGACGCTGCAATTTGCACTGTTGCCAATGAACCTGTCACAAGCCGGTGACAGTGTCGACTATTTATTGACCGGAAGCTGGTCAAAGAAGGCTTACAAGGAAGCCGGGGTAGTTCGCAATGCGCGGATCGTCGCTGATGCTGCAGAATCTTCATATACGGACGTTCCTGCTCGCGAGTCGTGGCAGCTTGATGCCGGAGCCGCCTACTTTCACTACACGCCGAACGAAACAATCGGCGGTGTCGAAATTCAGGAGCCACCGACGGTGGGTAACGTGCCGATCGTGGCGGATATGTCCTCGACGATCCTCTCCCGGCCTGTTGATGTCAGCCGGTTTGGCGTTATTTACGCGGGGGCCCAGAAGAATGTCGGCCCGGCCGGCCTGACGCTCGTAATTATGCGTCGTGATCTGCTGGAGCGAGCTCCGGCTGATTTGCCAATCATCATGCGTTACAAGTCACAAGCCGATGCCGGCTCTATGCTCAATACGCCACCAACTTTCAGCTGGTATCTCGCCGGGCTGGTTTTCAAGTGGCTCAAGGGGCGTGGTGGTCTGGCCGCGATGGGCGAATGCAACCAGCGCAAGGCCGAGCTTCTTTATGATGCGATCGATTCATCAGGTTTCTACGCGAATCCGGTTGCCCTGGAGAATCGCTCATGGATGAATGTGCCGTTCACTCTGGCCAAACCGGAACTGGATGGCGAGTTCCTCAGGCTGGCCGAACAGGCAGGTTTGATGAATCTCAAGGGACATCGCTCGGTCGGTGGCATGCGGGCCAGCATTTACAATGCTATGCCTGAGGAAGGTGTACAGGCTCTCGTCGATTTCATGGCTGAGTTTGAAAGAACCAATGCCTGAAACTAAAAAAATCAGATACGGAAAAAATGATGTATAAGGTATTAACACTCAATAATATATCGATTGAGGGGCTGCGCAGGTTTCCGCGCGAACTTTACGAAGTCACTTCTGAAATGCCGAATCCCGATGGCATCATGGTCAGATCTTTCAAGATGCATGACATGGAGATTCCCGATTCAGTCAAGGCGGTCGCACGTGCCGGCGCAGGCGTCAACAATATTCCGATAGATACGCTGGCTGCGCGGGGTATACCTGTGTTTAATGCTCCGGGCGCGAACGCAAACGCGGTCAAGGAACTTGTGGTTTCCGGCATGCTGCTTGCAGCTCGTAATTTGTGTCCGGCCTGGAAATATGTCCGCGGGCTCGAAGGTGATGGCGCGGAGTTGAGCAAAAAGGTCGAAGCCGGCAAGAAACAGTTTGTTGGTTATGAGCTGCCCAGTCGTACGCTTGGTGTGCTTGGTTTGGGTGCAATCGGAGTGCAGGTGGCCAATACGGCGCTGTCACTCGGTATGCGTGTCATCGGCTTTGATCCGCAGATGACGGTGCAACGGGCCTGGGAACTATCGTCCGGTGTTGAGCAGGCACGGAGCCTGGATGATCTGGTCAGTCGTTGTGACATCCTGACATTGCATGTGCCTCTGGTCGACGGTACAAAGAATCTCATCAGTGCCGAGCGTATGGGCCTGATGCCGGACGGCTCAGTCGTTTTGAACTTTTCGCGGGGCGGAATCGTCGATGATGAAGCAGTGCTTGTTGCGCTGGATGAGGGGCAGCTGAGTGCCTACGTCACCGATTTTCCGGATCGCACATTGATCGGACACGAAAAAATAATTGCATTACCGCACCTCGGTGCCTCTACTAATGAGGCAGAATCAAATTGCGCAGTCATGGTTGCCGACAGTCTGCGTAACTACCTTGAGCACGGAATCATCAGGCACTCGGTGAACTTTCCCGATGCAGAAATCCCGCATACCAAATCATACCGGTTGACAGTTGCCAATGAAAATGTGCCGAATATGGTTGGGCAGATTTCGACGATACTCGGGGATGCCGGACTTAATATCGAAGACTTGCTCAATAAATCACGTGGTGATCTTGCTTACACGATTGTCGATCTGGATGCCGAAGTGCCTGCTGCAACAATCGAGAAACTTGAAAGCATCGAAGGTGTACTGTGTGTCCGAAGTCTGGGTCGTCCCAACAGCATTGCCTAGATGCCTGTTCCAGCATAGTAGTCAAGAGACCGAATCGAAATGGCCAGCAAGAAGACATTGACTGAAAACGGCGTAGATCTTGCTGAGTTAAGAGCCAGGATTGATGCCAGTGATGAGCAGATCCAGCAGCTGATCAATGCACGTGCGCGTTACGCGCAGGAAGTCGCTGTTGCAAAAAACTCCGGCAGTGATTCTGTCGGTTTCTTTCGTCCGGAGCGCGAAGCGCAGGTGTTACGTGCTGTTGTCGAACGAAACAAGGGACCACTCAGTGATGAGGAAATGGTTCGACTGTTCCGGGAAATCATGTCGGCATGTCTTGCCCAGGAGGAGCCACTGAAAATTGGTTATCTTGGTCCTGAAGGGACATTCACTCAGTCTGCTGTCTATAAGCATTTTGGACATTCCGTTCGGGCATTGCCGCTGGCGACCATCGACGAGGTTTTTCACGAAGTTGAAGCCGGTAGCGCCGATTTCGGCGTGGTGCCGATTGAGAATTCGACGGCAGGGTCGGTTAACCACACGCTCGATAATTTCCTGATGTCACCGCTGAAGATTTGCGGAGAGCTCGAGCTGCGTATTCGTCAACATTTGCTGGGTAATATGGACGGACTCGACAAGGTGGCTCGAGTTTGCGCTCACCCACAGTCATTGGCTCAGTGCCGTGCCTGGCTAAAGGAATACCTTAATGGTGTTGAGCAGGTCGAGGTCGCAAGTAATGCCGAAGGCGCACGGCGCGCGCGTGACGAAGCGGGGACCGCAGCAATCGCAGGTGATGCGGCCGCAGAAGTTTATGGACTGGACAAGCTGATTGCCGATATTGAAGATCGCCCGGATAACACGACCAGATTTTTGGTGATCGGTCGTAACTTGTTTCCGGGTAGCGGCGATGACCGAACGACACTTTTATTGTCTACGTCTGATGCTGACGATGCCGGTTCGCTGCACAATCTTCTGGCACCATTATCGAGAAACGGTGTGAATATGACTCGCATCGAATCAAGGCCGTCGCGTCGGAAGAAATGGCACTATGTGTTTTTTATTGATCTTGAAGGACACGTCGAAGATGAGAACGTTGCTGCAGCCTTGAAGGAGCTGGAAAAAAATGCACAGCTGTTTCGCATCCTTGGTTCCTACCCTAAAGCAATACTCTAGCAGGCTGTTGGTCGGGGCTGTGCATCTGGTCAGTTCTTCAGGTGGCGAGCCTTTAGCTGAGAATCAACTATAGGCCATGGAGCGCAAAGCACTTATCGAAGATCTGATCGCCTGTGGCGTGCGTGGCTTGCAGCCCTATGTGCCGGGTAAACCAATCGAAGAGCTTGAGCGTGAATCAGGGCTCCGCGAATCGATCAAGCTTGCATCTAATGAAAATCCGCTGGGACCACCGGCATCAGCACTTTCTGCAATCCATGCCTGCCTTAACGAACTGTCGTTGTACCCGGACGGCGGTGGATATTCCCTGAAGCTGGCACTCGGCAGTCACCATGATACGGACTCAAGTTGTATTACGCTGGGAAACGGTTCGAATGATATTTTAGTGCTGCTGGCTGAGGCATTCCTGATGCCCGGAACTGCCGCTGTTTACGATCAGTATTCATTTATCGTTTATCGACTTGCTGTCCAGGCAACCGGTGCCGAAGCGATAATTTCGCCATCGAACCCGGTAGAGCATGCTCAGCCGTTGGGTCATGATCTCGACGCGATGCGTAAACTGATCGATGATAATACCCGTCTCGTGTTTATTGCGAATCCGAACAACCCGACGGGTACGTGGTGTAAAAAAAGTGAATTACACGCATTTATTTCCGACCTGCCGGCTTCAACCATTGTTGTTGTTGACGAAGCTTATGCCGAGTACGTTGAATGCGATGATTACCTGTCTGCGATCAGCTGGATCGACGAGTTTCCAAATCTTGTCGTGACGCGGACATTTTCAAAAATATACGGCCTGGCCGGTTTACGCATCGGGTACTCGATCAGCCAACCCGATATTGCCGAAGTCCTGAATCGCGTCAGGCAACCGTTTAATGTCAATAGCCTGGCACAGTACGGCGCGCTGGCTGCATTGCAGGATAATGCATATGTCGACCAGGCTCGTGTCATGAATTCAGAAGGGTTGGCCACTCTTGCACAAGGCTTGAGATCGATAGGTCTCGACGTGATTCCATCGATGGGTAATTTTGTTCTCGTCAATATGGGCGGGCCGGCTGCGCCAATCTATGATGCGTTATTAAGAGCCGGAATTATTGTTCGTCCCGTCGCTAATTACGGTTTGCCGAATCACCTGCGAATAACTGTCGGACTGCCGGAACAAAATCAGCGACTGTTGACCGAACTCGAAAAGATCTTATGACGTTAAACTCAATTCAAAACACTCGATCCAAATGAGCGATAAACCGACAACGCAGCAGCATGGTCAAAGACAGTCTTTGCTGACCCGGCCAGTCGACAGGGTGAGTGGTCGGGTACGTGTTCCAGGTGACAAATCGATCTCCCATCGTGCATTGCTGCTCGGTGCACTGGCGCACGGTACAACCGATATACACGGATTTCTGCCGGGCGAAGATTGTCTTGCGACGATGACTGCCTTGCGCGCTATGGGCGTGAATATTGTTCAATCAGATGCAACCACTGTTCATATCGTCGGTGTCGGCTTGCAGGGCCTGAAGGCTCCTGGCACGCCGCTCGATATGGGTAATTCGGGTACCGCGATGCGTTTATTTGCCGGTTTATTGTCCGGTCAATCATTTGATTCAGAATTGACCGGCGATGAGTCTCTGATGCAAAGACCAATGGAACGTGTTGCTGCACCGCTGCGAATGATGGGTGCCGGTATTACCACTGCTTCTGGTTCGGGGCACCCACCGCTGACAATTACCGGTGGTCGGGCTTTGGCAGGGATCGAGTACGCGATGCCGGTGGCCAGCGCCCAGGTCAAGTCGTCAATCCTGCTTGCAGGACTGTATGCCAGGGGCCGAACTATTGTCATTGAACCGGCAGTTACACGCGATCACACCGAGCGCATGCTGGCGCAGTTTGGTTATCCTACACAACATGCCGGGGGGAGAGTCAGCCTGTTGCCGGGGGGTAGTTTGACGGCGACGCGAATTGATGTGCCCGGCGATCTGTCATCTGCGGCATTCTTTCTTCTTGCGGGGAGTGTTGTCGATAGCAGTGAACTTGTCCTTGAAAATGTCGGTCTGAACCCCACCCGGACCGGAATCCTGGAAATTCTCAAGCGTATGGGTGCCGATATCATCGTCGCAGGTCCTGCCACTGTCGATACCCTGGGTGAGGGGGAAAGCAGCGGCACAATTATCATTCGACCCGCACGTCTGCATGGCATCGAGGTGCCGGCGGAACTCGTGCCACTCGCCATCGATGAATTTCCGCTGGTGTTCATTGCCGGAGCACTGGCTGAAGGGCGGACTGTGATCAACGGGGCCGGGGAGCTGCGACACAAGGAGTGCGACAGGATCAGCGTGATGGTGTCCGGCCTGAAGGCGCTTGGTGTCGATATAGAAGAACGTCCCGACGGCGCCGTGATTAATGGTGGCACATTGTCCGGAGGCCAGATCGACAGCGCGGGCGATCATCGTATTGCGATGGCATTCGCGGTTGCCGGGATAGTTGCAAAGTCACAGATCCGGATTCTAGATACCGCGAACGTTGCGACTTCTTTTCCCGGGTTTGTCAATGACGCACAAGCCATTGGCATGGGTCTGGAGGTGGTCGATGGCTGACGCTTCCGGCGAAGCTATTCCTGTTATCGCCATCGACGGGCCCGGTGGTGCCGGGAAAGGCACGATTTGTCGCTGCGTTGCCGCATCGCTGGGCTGGACGCTGCTCGATAGCGGCGCGTTGTACCGCCTCGTCGGACTCGATGCTGTCCGCAAGGGGGTCGATCTCGATGATGATCTGGCCCTGGCAGCGATCGCGCGAGATTTAGATGTGGAGTTTTTGCCCGGAAACAATGACTTGCAGATACTGCTCGGCGGGCATGATGTGACCCTGAACATTCGCACTGAGTCAGCCGGTCTGGCTGCGTCTCAGGTCGCAGCCAAGCCGGCTGTACGGGTTGCGCTGATCGATCGACAACGCGCTTTTCGTCATCTGCCCGGGTTGGTGGCCGATGGTCGCGATATGGGCTCGGTCGTCTTTCCGTCTGCGGCGCTTAAAATATTCCTGACGGCAAGTGTCGAAGAACGCGCCCGGAGACGCTATAAGCAGTTGAAAGACAAGGGGATTGATGTTAGCCTCTCGGCGCTTTCCAAGGATATGGCTGATCGGGATCGACAAGATACCGAGAGATCGGTTGCGCCACTAAAAGCGTGTGACGATGCTCGTATTCTGGATACAACAGCAATGAGTATCGAAGAGGTTGTATTCAAGGTGCTTGAGTGGGCGAAGGAAGTTTTCCCCAAATCGTGTACCTGATCGAATATTCGACGAAAGTAATCGCCCGTTGTTGAAGGATTAACGACGGAATTTATTAACTGTTTTCCGGCAGGATGTCGGGAATATTTTAACCAGGGCCGCTATGAAGCGGGAATTGTAATGTCTGAAAGTTTTGCTGAATTATTCGAAGATAGTCTTGCCAGTCAAAGAATAAAGCCCGGTACCATCCTGACCGGAAATGTTATAGAGATTTCCCCCGAGGTTGTCATTGTCAGTGCCGGCCTCAAGTCAGAAGCGGTTATTCCCGCCAACCAGTTCCTCGATGAAAACGGTGACATTGAAGTTGTCGTTGGCGACGTTGTGGAAGTTGCACTGGATGCGGTAGAGGATGGCTTTGGCGAGACCCGATTGTCCCGCGAACGTGCAAAGAGAGCACGGACCTGGGCAGAACTCGAAGATGCATTCGAGAACAGCAAAGTTGTCAAGGGCATCATCAATGGCCGCGTCAAGGGCGGATTTACTGTCGAGATCGATTTTGTGCGGGCATTTTTACCCGGATCACTCGTCGATATGCGTCCGGTTCGCGATCCGTCTTATCTTGAAGGCAAGGAACTTGAATTTAAGGTTATCAAGCTCGACCAGCGACGTAACAACGTTGTCGTATCGCGACGCGCTGTTGTAGAACAGGAATACAGTGCCGAACGCGAACAATTGCTGTCATCCTTGCAGGAAGGTGCAGCCATAAAGGGCATTGTCAAGAACCTGACAGATTATGGTGCATTCGTTGACCTCGGTGGCATTGATGGATTGCTGCATATAACGGATATGGCATGGAAGCGTGTTAAACATCCATCTGAAGTTGTCAATGTTGGCGACGAGGTTGAAGTCAAGATCCTTCGCTTTGACAAAGAAAAAACCCGAGTATCGCTCGGCATGAAACAGCTTGGTGCTGATCCGTGGCAGGCGATTGCACGACGCTATCCGCCGAATACCCGGCTTGTCGGTAAGGTAACGAATATCGCCGACTATGGATGTTTTGTCGAAATTGAAGAGGGCGTTGAAGGACTTGTTCATGTGTCCGAGATGGATTGGACGAATAAAAACGTTAATCCGTCGAAAGTTGTCACCGTCGGTGAGGAAGTCGAGGTCATGGTGCTGGAAATTGACGAAGAGCGCCGCCGTATTTCGCTGGGTATCAAACAGTGTGTGTCGAATCCGTGGGCGGAATTTTCTGCATCGTATAACCGTAATGACCATGTCACCGGTACCATTAAATCTATAACTGATTTCGGTGTATTTATCGGCCTGCCTGGCGGTATCGACGGGCTCGTTCATTTCTCCGATATTTCCTGGGATATACCGGGTGAAGAGGCCGTGCACAATTATAAGAAGGGTGATGAAGTCGAGACCATGGTTCTGGCAATTGACCCGGAGCGTGAGCGTATTTCACTGGGCATTAAACAGCTTGATCAGGATCCTTTGTCGACCTTCCTTGCTGATCACCCGAAAGGCAGTATCGTCAAGGGTACGGTTAAAGAAGTTGATGCACGTGGTGCGCTGATTGAGCTGGAAAATGGTATCGAAGGTCAGTTGCGTGCCAGTGAATTGGCGCGTGATCGAGTCGAAGATGCACGTACGGTTCTGAAGGTTGGGGACGAAGTTGAAACCAAATTCACAGGGTTGGATCGCAAGACACGCGTTCTTTCGTTATCCATCAAGGCGAAAGAAGCGCACGATGAAGCAGCCGCTGTAGAGAGCTACAAAACCGATACGGCGACAACGGGGGGTGTTGGCACGACACTCGGAGACTTGCTCAAAGAGCAAATTTCAGGCGGCTCGGACTCTTAGGAGTTGGGCCGTCGTTTCCATAGGTAACTCAATGGCGACGATGCGTGCTACGTGTCGTGGCTTTGCCCGATAGCCGGGTGAACAGGGGGAGTACTTTGGCGATGACAAAATCTGAACTTATCGAAATAATTGCTCGCAAGCAAAAACATCTGCCGGCCAAGGATGTTGAGCTGGCAGTCAAGCATTTACTTGAGTTGATGAGCAGTTCTCTGTCTTCCGGTGAGCGAATAGAAATACGAGGATTTGGCAGTTTTTCTTTGCATTTCCGTCCTCCACGGATGGGACGTAATCCAAAAACAGGTGAGGCCGTCGCTTTATCCGGAAAATATGTACCACATTTCAAGCCAGGAAAAGATTTACGCGAGCGGGTGAACGATAATCGAAAATTGCCGATCAAGAGCTAATTTTCCAATTGCATACTGTGAAACGGGCACCGGAAACTTGTCGATTCTCCGGTGAGAATATCTTTAAGAGCGGCTTCGGCCGCACATGACACCCCATCATAAGCCACCGCCATCGAGGCTAAAGTCCCTCCCGCAGTCCTCCGATGCCTGCGGCACTTCTTTTTGTCGGCATCATTTGTTCTACAATAGTCAACCCAGATTCCCGATACGGGATCGTGCGATTGGTGGTGAGTAATGGTGCGCAATATACTGTTTTTCCTTGTTTTATTATCAGGGTTGCTGATTGCGACCGCTTTCGCAGCTTTGAACCCGGGCATCATTGTGCTCGACCTGGCCTTTTTTGAGACCGAGGTCGCCAAATCACTGGCGTTAATCGGTGCATTTGGCTTTGGCTGGATGTTTGGCCTCATTTGTGCCGGGCTCGTCTTGCTTAAATCTGCCAGTGAGCGCCGGCAGTTGCGTAAGTCGCTTGGTCTTGCCGAGGGCGAGGTGCGGGCACTGCGCAATTTGCCAATCCAAGATGCCGACTGAGTCAGCCTTTTTACTCGCAGGTCTACTGTTTATTGCTGCTGCCCTTGGCTATGTGTTTGCAAAGTTTGGCGATGCTGATGAGACTGATATTTCAGTCGAAAAACTTAATTCAGACTACTTGAAGGGGTTGAATTACGTTCTGAATGAGGAATCAGATCGGGCTGTAGAAGTGTTTACACGTATGGCCGAACTTGACGACGAGGCGCTGGAAACTCATTTTGCCCTCGGTAGCCTTTTTCGCAAGCGTGGCGAGGTTGACCGGGCTATTCGTGTGCATGAGAATCTGATTGCACGCCAGACATTAACGCAGGCGCAGCAGAATCAGGCAGAGGCCGCGCTCGCCGAAGACTTTCTAAGTGCCGGTCTGTTCGACCGTGCGGAAAGTATATTTCTGACGCTGTGTGATTCACCTGACTTTCGTTTGTTTGGACTGGAACGTCTGCGTCGCATATATGAAGTGACTCGCGACTGGGAACGTGCTGTTGAGATCAGTCGTGAACTGGATAAGTCCGGAGACCAAAAGTCAGATGTGGCCGTGGGCGCACCTTACATCGCTCATTATTACTGTGAGATGGCTGAAGAAGCCTGGCAACAGGACAATCCCCACAAAGCCTATGCGTTGCTTAAGCAGGCAGATTCGGGAAATCAAAGTACAGTGAGAAGCACGTTGGTGCGGGCCGGGTTTCTCAGCAGCGCCGGAGAGCCTGACGAAGCCATTGGGTATTATCGTGAAGTCATTGAGCTGTCCCCGGATTTGTTGGTAGAGGTTCTGCCATATCTGGCTGCAAGTCACCGAGCGGCAAATTCAACCTCTGAACTGTCTGCTTATCTGAATCAGTTACTGGAACGAGATAGTGAATTTACGGCGGCAATTGCCATGGCTACCGTACGTGATCCGGCAATTGTGAATCCGGAGGCAATAAGTGCTCTGCAACGTTTCGTGGTCGCCGATCAAATATTAAGACGATTTGTCGGTGCCGAACAGTTCGAGCAGGCAGATGAGTCGCATCGTTTGACGATTATTAACCAGGTCCGCAATGCGCTCCGGGATATCGTATCGGCTCGGCCTGGATATGTTTGTCGCGAGTGTGGCTATGCCTGCATGGTCATGCAGTGGCAGTGTTCGGGTTGCCATGCCTGGGAGTCGATTCGGCCTGTCGCGAAAATTAATCTCATAAGTGGTTATTAGGCTGTTTCAATGCAAATTGGGTCGTTTCTTCGCTTACCCTGCCATTCTTCGTTCCATAATATCCCTGACGTTCTCTGCTTTCGTCTTCGTGACGGAGCATTCAAAAATATTCAAGGAGAAAGTCATGACGAAAAACATAATTCAGGTGGTATTGGGCATATTTCTGACTGGGTTGGTGGCTCTGACATCCTGGGCTGGCCCGGTGGATCTAAACAGTGCAGATGCTGAAACAATTGCACGTGAACTTAACGGGATAGGCGTTTCCAGAGCGCAGGCTATTGTTGAGTATCGGGAGCAATATGGGGCATTTTCTTCTGCTGAAGATCTGTTGAACGTATCCGGTATCGGGCCACATATCTTGCAGGTTAATAAGGCCAATATTATCCTAAGCAAGGCCGACTGATGCGACGAATCGGTTTATCCAGAGTTATTTGACGGGCATGGCGGGTCATACCCGCCTTTGCCTTAATAGTCTCGGCAAGAAGGGCTATCACGGTAAATTATGATGGGATTGGCTATCATGCAGGCTCATAAATAATTTTCTGCGGAGCTGAAATTATGCCCATGTCCATTCGGACCGCTGTTTTTCCCGTCGCAGGTCGGGGTACACGTTTCCTGCCGGTAACCAAGGCTGTGCCAAAGGAGATGTTGCCGATCATTGACAAACCTCTGATTCAATTTGCGGTCGAGGAGGCTGTCGAGGCCGGCGTTACGCGCCTGGTTTTTATCACACACGCCACCAAGCGTGCGATTGAAGATCACTTTGATGTGGATCCCGATCTCGAGCGGGCACTTGAAACTGCCGGGAAAATCGAGATGCTCACAACCATCCAGGCCATATTGCCTGAAAATGTATCTTGTGTGTTTATACGTCAGGGTGAGCCGCTTGGGTTAGGCCACGCAGTATTGTGTGCACGTCCGGCAGTCGGCGATGAGCCGTTTTTTGTGCACCTGCCCGATGATCTCATTCAGGGTGATATCGGTTGTCTTTTGCAGCTGGCCGAACAGTTTAAAACGACTGAATCGAGTACGGTTGCTGTCGAGGATGTGCCTCGCGACAAGACCGCCAGTTATGGCATTGTGGATGTCGATGAGACTGATCGCCTGAAAGATATCGTGGAAAAGCCCGCTCCGGCCGATGCACCATCAACGCTGGCCGTCGTAGGTCGTTACCTGTTGACGCCGAAGATATTTGATTTGCTTGAGGCGACGGGGCGTGGAGCCGGCGGCGAAATTCAGCTGACCGATGCAATCTCCGGTTTACTGGAGTACGAGCCGGTACAAGCCTACAGATTCCAGGGGACCCGATACGATTGTGGCAGCAAGCTCGGTTATGTCAGAGCGACGATCGATGCTGCCAGGCATGACCCTGAGATCGCGAGCGCATTGCAGGGCGATAAACTCATCTGAGTGCAGTCCGCGGCCTGATCTGGAGGTAAACTAAAATAGATCAAAAAGCTTGTTCCGGGGTCAAATTATAGTTTGTTCGGACCAGAATATGACCTTCAATGACCGGATCGGCAGCTCAAAATTGCATATCGTAAACATTGATTCTTCGGAGGATACGATTATGCATGGCAGACCAAAATTGGGTAAGCACAGGATGGTAACGGTAGCGACACGCGTCGAACCGGATGAGGCTCTGAAGTTGAGGCATCTCGCTGATGAATGCGGAATGTCACTGTGCGGTTATATGCGCGAGCTCGTCCGACGAGAATTAAGACGTGCCGGTCGATCGGACGATGCCCTGCGAGAAGGTGCGTCGGTGGGGTTGAACGTGGCCGCAGAGAAACTCAACGTCGTGGCCTGAACAGATTATTCCGGTAGCCTGAAGGAAAAACTTGAGCGGAACTTTCATGACACGAAAGAACCGGTATTTGACATGATGTGACCAGATAATTATTGGTCTGATTCATAATATAAAAATTCAGCGACGTGGTAATGCATCCCCCCCTGTTGCTATGTCGTTCTTAAAAGCCCCGCTAAATGCGGGGCTTTCTTTATCGTGATCTGTAAAAGGCTCCATCATTACCCATTATTGTCGTTCGTTGACCTGCGGTTGACACTGTATAAGACCCCTGGCTCGTAAAATGGTGACTAGTCATCCAGAGGTAAAGATCAATGACAGCTGCAGCCACAACCAGTAATAAGGGAAAATCCAAGCTCTGGAAACCGCCGATTGTCGGTATTGTGACCTTCGTATTAATGTTTTTCGTGATTGGACTTGGCCATACTTTCATGGTGCTGGTCGAGCACACGCTGGGTCGCGAAAACACTTACATGGCCTCTTTCTTCATCGGTGCCGGGGCGATTGTTCTACTCTGGCAGGGCATTAAATCAAAGAATGAAAATTTGCAGACCTGGATTGGCTTTCTTGCCGCACTCCTGGTGTGGATGACATGGATTGAGTTCTTCTTCATGTTCTACGGACGGTCTAACTGGGGTATGTTGCCGCGCATGGATGGTGCCGACGGCCTTCGGGTCAGCGGAACATATCCTGAATACATGATTCTGGGCGCAACCGTCGGTCTGCTGCTGATGCAACTGTGTTTTTATACATTTGATAAAGATACACGTTGCAACATGTTTCTCTGGTTTCAGAGAAGGCTTGGCCTGCAAAAAGGCCTCGGGGCCAGCACCAAGACATCACGCGATCGGAACTACGCCATTATCACGTTTATGGAAACGATCTATGTCACCTGGTTCTGCTATGTATGGAACTTGCTGTGCTTCGATCCAAAACTGGTTGGACATGGTGATCTGTTCCTGGCCGTTAACTTGGCCACTGTTTTTGTTGCTTTTGTCTGGAGCGGGTATTGCTTTGCGCGCCTGATCAAGTTTAAGAGAATATCGACCGCTCTGCGCTACGCGATTCCCGTTGGCAATATCTTCTGGGTCAGTTTTGAGGTTGGCACAAAAATGAGACTGTTTACCGATATTTGGGTAGACCCTTGGTCCTATAAGCTTGAGTTGTCCCTGGTTCTCGGTGCCTTATTCTTTCTTGTTTTTCTGTTGGTCATCGCGCCGAAGAAGCCCTCCGAACTGGGTAAGACCCGTGCAGGTTAAAGAAGAAAAAATGAATATATTCACAAAGGTACTCTCGGTCACCATACTCATGTTACTTCTGGGCCATGTGGCGTTGGCTGACCCGTTGAAACTGCCGCTTGGCATGGGCGGCGTACCCGATATTGGCGCAATACCTTGTGAGGTATTCACTAAAATGATGGTGGTGGGTCCGCTGGGTACAAAGCGTTCACTGTTGACATGGGGAGAGGGGTACTTCTATGCCAAAACGGGCCAGACAATCGACGAAATTCTCGAGGCCGCCAATACTGCCGGCCAATCCTGGGATTTTGACAGCCTGACCGCGCACCTGGTTAATTACTGCGCCGAAGATCCCGATGCGCAGACCTCAGCGGCTGTGATCGATCTTGGCGAGCATCTGCTGACACCTTGAAAATTCAAGTTATTTTAGAGCCCGACATAACGCCGGATCAGCTGGTTGAGATTGGCCTCCTGGCTGAAAGTCTCGATATTGACGGTTTGTGGGTACAGAACTACGCAGTAGGTGCCGACCCATTCATGAGTCTCGTTCCATTGGCCCGTGAATCGAGTCGGATCCGTTTAGGCGTCGTCATCGTCAGTCCCTACGAGACGCACCCGGCCAAGATGGCGACTTCCCTGCTGACACTCAATGAGTATTCGAAGGGCCGGGCTTCCATGGTCATCGGCGGCGGCGGTGAGTGGCTCGGTATTATGGGGATCAAACACAGCTGGCGCGTGAGCCGGGTTCGCGAAGCAGTGGAGATTGTCAGAGTCGCTGCGCAGGGCGGTGGTGTCGATGGCATGATCAACTATCAGGGTGAAGACTACCGGGCAAAATATTACCGAACGCCCTGGGTCACTGAAAAAAAACCGGCGACAGTCTATGCCGGCGTGACCAAGGACAATATGTTGCGCATGGGTGCTAATTGTGCAGACGGGATCATGCTGGCAGACTTGGGATTGCCGTCGGTCGTTGCCGACCGCGTTGATTTTGTCAACAAAGCGCTGGAAGAGTCCGGCCGGCCACGAGAAGAAGTGCTAGTCAATGATTTTCTGGGTTGGCATGTTAAAGAAGATCCGGAAGAAACATATCGGGAAGCGCGCCGCGAACTGCTGATCCGCGCTTTTCTGATGAAAGACTGGCTCACGCCCTTTCTCAGTGAAGAAGAAGCGGATCTTGTGCAGGAGAAAAAAGGCGCATTTGTAAAGGCTTACCAGGATCGCACCGGCAACATCGAGGGCGTGCCCCAGGATATTGTTGACCGGATTATCGATTCCCTGACGATTACCGTACCGGCCGCTGATTCAGACCAGGCCATCGAGCGACTGAAGCAAATGGAAGCCACTGGTCTGGATGAGATTTCCCTGCGCCTTCATGATGATCCTGCTGATTCGATTCGGTTGATCGGTGAACGGGTGATACCGGAGTTTCATCACTGAGAGGGTGAGGGGATTGATTGTTCCTGATGGCGATTCAGGCGTTTCCGTCCCCATTCTCGCCAACCTTTACTTCTATTCTCCTCAACACCTGGGTAGCCTGAGTTGATGCGGCCATGAAGGCAGAAGAATCTTTGATTGGAGTATATTATTGGTTGTCCTTAATGATTCTCGGTTAACTGATGTTTCTTCGTCTGACTATTCTTTGCTGGGTTCTAATCATTGTAATTATTCCGATTGTTGCAGCAATTGCCTGGGTTGCAACAAAGGATACCAAGGTCTTTATTATGATCCCCGGGGCACTGATTTTTGTTGGATTCCCCTGGTTTATAGCTTTGCTGGTACGATTGATCATCACGGGACGCTGGAAAAGATCATAATTCCCGTGCCCGCTGCTGTAAGGCTGTTTTGCAGAAATTCACATTGCGAGTAACGCGCAAAAAAAAGCGAGTCACCGAATGCCGGTAACTCGCTCTTTAATGTAGGAATTTGGCTCCCCGACCCGGACTCGAACCAGGGACCAATTGATTAACAGTCAATCGC
>CAYNMF010000018.1:0-24299 GCA_964398325.1 uncultured Chromatiaceae bacterium
CGCTGCACAGAGAGGCTTGAAGCGCCGGACTGCACGATCGTGAACTGGCTGGATTCACGTTATCCGCCCTTGCTCCGCGAAATCTCCGCTGCACCCCCCTTGTTATTTGTCCGCGGTAATGCCGAGACACTGGGCCTGCCGCAACTGGCGATTGTCGGTAGCCGCAGTTCCACGCCCGGTGGCAGTGAAACCGCCCGTCGGTTTGCCGGGCATCTTGCACAATTTGGTTTTTGCATCACCAGCGGACTCGCACTGGGTATCGATGCGGCCGCTCACCGGGCGGCCCTGGCGGCTAACAGCCGGACTATTGCGGTATTCGGTAACGGCCCCGATATAATCTACCCGCGCGAACATGCAACGCTGGCCGATGAAATTGCGACAAACGGTGCGCTGGTCTCGGAGTTTCCGCCGGGCTGTACGCCGCAGAGCTGGCAGTTTCCGCAACGCAACCGGATTATCAGCGGGCTCTCGCTCGGCACACTGGTGGTCGAGGCCGGACTGCGCAGCGGTGCGCTGATCACGGCCAGAAATGCGGCCGAACAGGGTCGTGAGGTTTTCGCCATCCCTGGTTCCATTCATAATCCGGTCGCACGCGGGTGTCATCAGCTGATTCGATCGGGCGCCAAACTCGTAGAAACAGCAGATGACATCCTTGAAGAACTCGACGGAATAATCACCGGTATTGCGCAAACCATTGAACAAAATCCGGCACCGCAAATTTTATCGGCCAGGCAGGCACCGGATCCCGAGTATGAACGCTTGCTGGCCCTGATGGGCTGGGACCCCGTTGCGATCGACACACTTATTAAGCTGAGCGGATTGACGGCGGAGGAGGTTTCCTCCATGCTTTTAATATTGGAGTTGGAAGGACGCGTGGAACCGCTGACCGGCGGATGCTACGTACAGAGGGAAGAAGGTCGGTCAAAATGAGCGAAACAGTGCTTGACGTGCTGATGTATCTGTTTGAAACGTATTCTGAGCAGGATCTGGAGGTTGAGCCGGAACCCGATCAGAGCATTTTGCGTGAAGAACTTCTGCATGCCGGGTTCGGTGAACCGGAAGTCGATCGTGCTCTCGACTGGCTCGACGGGTTGAGCGCCCGTCACCTCCCTCCGTTTGCAAACCAGCCCGCGGAACGCTCCGTGCGGCTATTCAATACCTTTGAACTGTCGCGACTCGACGCGGATTGTCGCGGCTACATTCTTTATCTCGAACAAATCGGCATCCTGTCATCGAGACAGCGAGAGCTGGTTATCGATCGACTCGTCGCACTCGGTGCCGGCGATATCGATGTCGAGCAAGTCAAGTGGGTCGTACTGATGGTTCTGTTCAGCCAGCCGGGACAGGAAAAAGAGTTTGCCCGAATGGAAGACCTGGTATTTGAAGAAAATACCGGCCTGGTCAACTGACTTTATTAATGCCATCGCACCCTATATTCATCCTTTGATACTCTCTGACCGCGGCTATGCCGCGGTTTGTTTTTCGTAGACAGCGATATGGGAATGAACATAGTAGTCGTCGAATCGCCGGCAAAAGCGAAAACGATCGAAAAGTATCTCGGCAAGGACTTCAAGGTCCTGGCCTCGTACGGGCATGTGCGCGACCTCATACCGAAAGAAGGCGCAATCGATACCGACAACTCGTATGCAATGAAGTACGAGATCATCGAGAAAAACGAAAAGCATGTCGACGCCATTGCCAAGGCACTGAAGAAAGCCGACTCGTTATTGCTGGCTACTGACCCTGATCGCGAAGGTGAAGCCATCTCCTGGCACCTGTACGAACTTCTGAAAGAACGCGGGCTGCTCAAAAACAAAGACGTACATCGCGTCGTATTCCATGAAATCACCAAGCGTGCCGTGCGCGATGCTGTGGCGAATCCACGCGAATTGTCCAACCTTCTGGTCAATGCACAGCAAACTCGCCGTGCCCTTGATTACCTGTTCGGCTTCAATATGTCGCCGTTATTGTGGAAAAAGATACGCCCGAGTTTATCCGCCGGTCGCGTACAAACGCCGGCACTCAGGTTAATTGTCGAGCGCGAGAAAGAAATCGAGGCATTCCAGAAGCAGGAATACTGGTCGATCGAAGCCGATATCAATGAGGATCCGGGTCGGTTTGTCGCCCGCCTGGCCGAGTATCAGGGCGACAAGGTCCAGCAGTTCAGCTTCACCAATGAAGAACAGGCACACGGCGTGCGTGACACCTTGCTTTCTGCAGCCGACGGCAAAGTTC
This sequence comes from uncultured Chromatiaceae bacterium, assembly GCA_964398325.1. Taxonomy (GTDB): domain Bacteria; phylum Pseudomonadota; class Gammaproteobacteria; order Steroidobacterales; genus SMWD01. The sequence continues at coordinate 2,236 of CAYNMF010000018.1, forward strand.
GCGTCAACGGCATCGAAAAGAAACAGCGCAAGCGCAATCCGACGGCACCGTTCACAACCTCGACATTGCAACAGGAAGCAGCCCGCAAGCTCGGCTTTACGGCACAACGCACGATGATGACAGCCCAGCGGCTGTATGAAGGTATCGATGCCGGCGATGAAGGCGCTGTCGGCCTGATCAGCTATATGCGTACCGATTCAGTGACGCTGGCGACCGAAGCACTCGATGAAATTCGTGCCTTGATCCGGGAACGTTATGGTGCCGAGAACCTGCCGGATGAAGTGCGTGTCTATAAGACGAAAGCAAAGAATGCCCAGGAGGCGCATGAAGCGATCCGGCCAACCAGTGTCATGCGAACACCCGACAGCCTGAAGAATGACCTGAATTCCGATCAGTTCAAATTGTACGACCTGATCTGGAAGCGCACCGTTGCCTGCCAGATGGTACATGCCGTATTCGACATGGTTGCACTCGACCTGTTGCCGGTCGTGCGCCCGCAGACCGGGCGCTTTCGCGCGACTGGTTCTACCCTGGTTAAACCGGGTTTCATGGCGGTTTACCAGGAAGGCCAGGATGACGTGAAGGAGGCCGATGACGATCGCACGCTGCCACCTGTGAACGAGGGCGACGTGCTGACACTCGCGCAAGTACGTGCCGATCAACATTTCACCGAGCCACCGCCGCGCTTCACGGAAGCCAGCCTGGTCAAAACCCTTGAGGAATACGGCATTGGCCGGCCATCAACCTATGCAAGCATCATCTCGACACTAAAGAACCGCGAGTACGTCGAGATGGACGGCAAGCGCTTCATTCCGACGGATGTTGCCCAGATCGTCATCAATTTCCTGACGAATCACTTCGAACGTTACGTCGACTACGACTTCACGGCCCAGATGGAAAATACGCTCGATGAAATATCCCGGGGCGAACACGAATGGGTGCCGGTCCTCGACGAATTCTGGAAACCTTTTCATAAACTCGTCGAAGAAAAAGAACAAACCGTAACGCGCGAAGAGGCCGGGCAGGCACGTGAACTGGGGATTGATCCTAAATCCGGCAAACCGGTCAGCGTGCGCATCGGCCGTTACGGACCGTTCGTACAGATTGGCACACGCGAAGATGAAGATAAGCCAAAATTTGCCGGGCTGCGGCCCGGCCAGAAAATGGCCGCAATTCAGCTCGATGAAGCGCTCGAACTGTTCAAACTACCGCGCAAGCTCGGCGAAACACCGGAAGGTGAACCCGTATCGGCCAGTATCGGCCGGTTCGGACCGTATGTTCGTTACGGCGATAAATTCGCTTCGATCCGCGACGACGATCCTTACACAATCACGCTTGAACGTGCGCTGATCATCGTTGCCGAAAAGAAAGAGGCCGATGCAAACCGGTTGATTCTCGACTTCGAGGATGAAGGCATCCAGGTGCTGAACGGACGTTACGGTCCGTACATCACCAACAAGGAAAAAAATGCCAAGGTACCGAAAGATCGTGAGCCCAAGAGCCTGACGCTCGAGGAATGTATCGAACTGCTGGCCAAGGCGCCGGTGCGCAAGAAACGCGGATCAAAGAAAAAGACCAAGAAGAAGGCCGGCAAGAAAAAAGCCGCAAAGAAAAAGACCAAACGAAAAAAGGCTAAAAAGAAATCGAAGAAGAAAGCCGGCAAAAAAGCCACGACTGAGGATCGCTGACCACCCAGGCAGGCATCCGGATGACAGCGGCGATCAGCTTCTTACATTTGCGTCAGGCCGCCAGGATCATTAATGATGGCGGTGTCATCGCGTATCCGACAGAAGGCGTCTTCGGACTCGGCTGCGATCCCGGCTGTGATGAAGCAGTCATGCGAATACTCGCTCTTAAAGAACGAAGTGCTTCGGCCGGCCTGATCCTGATTGCCGCAAATCGTGGACAACTCGATGGCTGGATAAATCCGTCTGTCGATGAGGAACAGGCATTATCCGATACCAATACGCTCGTAACCTGGGTCGTAACAGCCGATACCCGGTGCCCGGAATGGATCACCGGCGGTCGGTCGACCTGTGCGATCCGAATGACTCAACACCCGGTTGCCGCAGCGCTGTGCCGGGAAACCGAACTGCCGCTCGTTTCGACCAGCGCGAATCGACATGGCCATAACGATGCCCGTACAGCGCTGGCCGTCCGGCGTCTGTTCGGGCGTCACCTTGATTTCATCATGCCGGGGACGACCGGCACAGCAGCCGGCCCGTCGGAAATTCGCATTGCCCGGACCGGCACCGTGCTGAGAGCCGTGTCAATACAGACAGTTTCAGAACTTGGGCGTATTCTGTAAGATATGCTATTGTTTCTTAAGAAATTGCTGTAAACACTTATTTCTAATAATTAAAAGGCCGGGTTAGTGTTCCCGTTTTCGGTCGGAATCTGCTGAAGACGAATTACACCCGGTACGGAACGGTATCTATGTCCCGTCGTCCTGACCGAATATCGTGCCCGGCACGGGCAACGCGCCGGCGCTGCAGCGCTTTACAGCAGCCATTCTTCGCCGTGTCTGTTTTCGTCGGCACCGTATTAGTAGCGATCAATGCTATTGCCGCAAACCTGTTACCGGGCTCTCCGGCTCAGAACACGTTTGAAGAGAGCGTCTATATCGTGCAATTTATCGCGCCACCGGCACTGACGTTCCGTGGCCAACCGGGTGGTTTTGAAGCCACGCGACCGGCTGAAGGTCAGAAATTCAACCCGCAGTCTGCGGCTGTCCGTCGATACTCCAGGGCACTGCTCGACAAACATGACCGGGTTCTTCAATCTGTCGGCGCTTATGCCAACAAGCTCTATAGTTACCGATATACATTCAACGGATTCGCCGCACGGCTCACCGCCGTTCAGGCACAAAAAATAAGCTCCCGCAAAGATGTGCTGCATGTCTGGAAAGACCGGGTTCGCTATCTGGATACAAACGACAGCCCGGTGTTTCTGGGTCTGTACGATGCGACCGCCGGGCTCACCTCGGCACTGAATCTAAAGGGAGAGGATGTCGTCATCGGCGTGATCGACAGCGGTATCGCCCCCGAACATCCGAGCTTTGCCGACACGGTCAAAGCCAAACGTCCCCGTCCGTGTCGTTCAGCCTGGGCCGAATCTTCGCTGCTCGGATTGTGGCTCTGCCACCGTTTCAAGGTTCGTGACGACGAACTTGTTTACCAGCCGCCGATCAACTGGAGCGGAACTTGCGAGACCGGCGAAAACTTCACTGCCAATGAATGTAACAACAAAATTATAGGTGCGCGCTTTTATGCAGACGGGTTCATCGAAGCCTACAGCCAGATGGACAGCAACGAATTCATGTCACCACGTGATGCGGACGGGCACGGTACGCACATTGCCTCGATCGCAGCCGGGGCCGAGGTACGCGCGACGCTGGGTGGAACCGAAATCGACCGAATCGTCGGTATTGCACCGCGGGCACGTATTGCCGTTTACAAGGCCTGCTGGCTTGAGCCCGGGCAGGTACGCGGCAGCTGCAGCACGTCTGATCTGCAACGGGCCATTGAGGATGCCGTCGCCGATGGCGTAGACATCATCAACTATTCGGTCGGCAATACCGATATCAGCATTTCGGATCCGGACGATCTGGCGCTGCTCGCCGCCTCCAACGCCGGTGTCCTTGGCGTCGTCGCAGCGGGCAACGACGGTGTCGCCGTCGACGGAATGGGTTCGATCCTGTCACCATCAGGCGCACCGTGGGTATTAACGGTCGGCGCATCGTCACGAACCGGTGACAAGTTCGATGAAGCATTTCGTATTAACTTGCCAAGTGATATCGCCGGAGACGTTGCGATGATGGAAGCGAGTTTCACCCCTCTGTTACGTGATGTCGGCCCGTTAACCGGATCGCTGGTACTGGTCGATGACGGCAATGCGACAGTTGGAACAACCTACGATGGGTGCAGCACGCTGATTAATGGAAATGAAATTACCGGCAATACTGCCCTTCTGCAGCGGGGTGAATGCGACTTCGAAGTCAAGCTCAGAAATGCGGAAAATGCCGGTGCGATTGCTGCGGTCGTATTCAGCAACACCGGCGAACTGATCATCATGGCCGGCACTCGTGGTTCGGTCGATATCCCGGCCGTCATGATCGGCCTGGATGACGGACAACGCTTGCTGACCAGGCTGCAAAATAACGAAGCGGTCGACGTCACACTCGATATCAGCCTGCTTCTGACCGAGCCCGAAACTGGCAATGTTATCGCCGGCTTTTCGTCGCGCGGCCCGAATGAGACGTCGCCCGATATCCTGAAGCCCGATGTGGTTGCACCCGGCGTCAATATCCTGGCCGGGCAAACCCCTGACGTTGCAAACGGTATTCGCAATGAATTATTCCAGTATCTGTCCGGCACATCGATGTCAGCGCCGCATGTCACCGGCATTGCCGCGTTGATGAAGGAAGCGCATCCGGACTGGAGTCCGGCTGCAATCAAGTCTGCACTCGTCACAACCGGTCGACAGGATATCGTCCGGGAAGACGGCCAGACACCGACTGACCCGTTCGACATCGGCGGCGGTCACGTTGTACCGAATCTGGCCGTCGATCCGGGGCTGATCTACGAGGCGGGCAAAGAAGATTACGAGGCCTTCCTGTGCGGCCCGAATACCAGCGCCATCAACAGCGTGATCGATGAGGCGACCTGCGGACAACTCACAACAGACGGTTTTTCGACCGATGCCACCCAACTGAATCTGCCGTCGATCGCCGTCAGCGCGCTGGTCAGCAATAAGACCATCCGGCGGCAGGTTACGAATGTCGGAAATACCGCCCAATTTAATGTCGAAGTTGACGCGCCGCCCGGCATCAATGTCCAGGTTGATCCATCCGTGTTGTCGCTCGGTACCGGCGAAACCGGCACCTATGACGTCACGCTATCGACAGTCTCAGCCGCAATACACGAATGGCAGTTCGGGTCGCTCAGCTGGGTCAATCCGCAACACACGGTGCGCAGCCCCATTGCGGTGAGGCCCGAGTTATTTTCCGCACCGCTTAATGTCATCGGTAACGGAACCGCCGGCAGTCTCGGGTTTGACGTGCAGTTTGGCTACACCGGTTCCTATACTGCGATCATCGACGGGCTGGCTGCACCACAGATATTCCAGGGAACAGTCACGAATGGTCTGCGACAAACATATCCGCAAATCGCCCTGGGCGGAGCACTCCCCGATACGATCTGGCGTTCGCAACCCAATATGATCGTGGCCGACGAGACGGATACGTATCTTCGTGTGGCTCTTTTTGATGAAAACACAACGGGCAACGACGATCTGGATCTGTACGTTTATTATTGCCCCACACTGCTTGTTTGTGATGCCCCGTTTTTCAGCGGCAATTTTGATTCGACGGAACAAGTCAATATTTTGCTGCCGAAAGCCGGAAATTATATTGTCGATGTTTACGGTTTTAACACGGAAGCGGCCGGTACCGACTTTGATTTGTTCGTCTGGACTGTCGGCGCTGCCGATAACCTGGGCAATCTGAATGTAACCGCGCCTATCGGTGCAACCGGCGGCACGAAAGGCGCCGTGAACGTCGCCTGGAGCGGGCTGGACACACAAAGCAACGGTATCGGTCTGAAAGCGCATCTGGGCACAATAACGCATGACGACGGGAACCCTGCTGCGGTTGCACCGCTTGAGATCACCGTCATCGAAATACAGCACCCCGATTCTGCTCCATAAGCATCAAGAGGTGCCCATGGGGAGACCTGGTCTACTCTCGTACCTCGGAATAACGAAAACAATCAACGAGATGGTCATTCACCAGCCCGGTTGCCTGCATATGCGCATACATGATTGTACTGCCGACAAATTTAAAGCCACGCTGCTTCAGATCCCGGCTTAACGCATCGGAAATCGATGAGGTTGCCGGCACGTCCTGTTGCCGACGCCAGCGATTCAATACGGGTTCATTGTCAACGAAACCCCAGATGTAATCGGTGAAACTGCCGAACTCATCCTGAGTCGCAAGGAAGGCCCGCGCATTCGTCACGGTCGCGTTGATCTTCAGCCGGTTGCGAATAATCGCGGGGTTAGCGATGAGTTTTTCTATTTTCTTTGGCGTAAAGCGGGCAACCCTGACAGGATTAAAGCCGGCGAATGCCCGGCGATAACCCTCCCGTTTGTGTAATACCGTCGACCAGCTGAGTCCCGCCTGCGCACTCTCGAGAACCAGAAACTCGAACTGTGTCGCATCATCCCGCGCCGGCACGCCCCACTCGGTGTCGTGATAGGCCTCATATACATCGCTGACGCCGTGACACCACGGACATTGCTTCTTTTTTTTCTGTGCCATGAACCCGAATATGGCACGAGACGGAAGGAAATTGGTGTCTGACACCAATTTTTCGGCCGGAATTATGGTAAAAAGCCCTCAGTCACCAAATCCTGTCCACGCAGAGGACCAACAATGACGGACCGTTACGGAGTTATCGGCCATCCGATCGCACACAGCAAATCGCCGGTCATTCATCGGCAGTTCGCAAACCAGACCCATCAGGAGCTGACATATGAGGCTTTCGATATTGCACCCGATGTGTTGACAAAAGAATTGAATGCACTCATCGATTCGGGTGTCAGGGGTCTTAACGTAACCGTCCCCCACAAAAATGCGATTGCCGATCTGGTTGACGTTCTATCCGAACGGGCGCGCCTGGCCGGTGCCGTGAACACGATCAGCATCAGCCTCAACGGCGAAATGCAGGGTGACAACACGGATGGTACGGGTCTGATGCGCGATCTGACCGAAAATCTCGGAATTGAACTGGCCGATCGGCACCTGTTAATCCTAGGTGCCGGCGGCGCGACACGCGGTATCGTGCCCGCACTACTCGATACCGGACCGGCCAGCCTGCGCATCGCGAATCGCACGGTACAAAAAGCCAATGATCTGGCCGAACAATTTGCCGATCTCGGCGAGGTATCGGGCTGCCGGTTCGAGGAACTCGGCGGGATTCAGTTTGACCTGGTGATCAACGCAACCTCGGCCGGCCTGTCCGGCGAAGTTCCGCCGTTTCCCGAGTCGATCATCGATACCGATGTCGTGTGTTATGACCTGTCTTACTCGATGACCGATACGCCGTTCTGTGCCTGGGCACGTGAACACGGTGCGGCTGAAGCGCACCAGGGCTGGGGCATGCTCGTCGAACAAGCCGCCGAATCATTCATGATCTGGCGCGGCGTCAGGCCGGACACCGCACCGGTCAGGGTGTTGCTGCCCTGATGGCTCGTCCATTGCCCCGGGTGACGCGACACAAAGTATCCTGCACCAGAGTTATTCAGCAGACAGCAGCAGATCGATTTTACTTTGGTAATTGCGCTTTAGCGCAACACTCTGCGCAACTTTCTCGGCCTTATTTAACCATTTGCGGGCCTTCTGCTCATCACCTTGCTGCAGATAGCTGAGGCCGAGCAAAAAATAGAAACTGTCCTCCCATTTTTTCTTGCGCACGGCATATTCCAGTTGCTCTATGGCTTCCGAATAGTCGCGCGCCAGGAAGGCTTGCCGGGCCAGGTAGTAACGATAGTACGGGTTACGCTGTCGGTGTGTGTGGGCCCGATTCAGATAGTATGCGGAGAGTTTATCTTTTCCCTGCGCACTGTAGAGCCTCGACAGGTTACTCATCGACACTAAATTCCCCGGCTGCAGGCGCAGGGCTTCGAGATAGGCCGCTTCCGCATACGCCGGTTCGCCGGCACGGTTGTACAGGGCGGCCAGGTTGCTCCATGCCGGAGTAAAATCCCGGTCCAGGCCGATTGCCGTGTGGAACATCGCGAAGGCCGCAGCAAGGTTGCCGGACAGCATCTGTTCAACACCCTTGTTGCTGTAATAGTGTGCAAATGCCCGCTGATCGGAAATTCGACGGCGATTATAGGTTGAGCGAAAGTCATCTATGTTGAAATCGACCACGTGTTCACGACCATAGATCAGCCTTATATTTACATTGACATGCCGATTGAGCACATAGGCTTCATTCTGCAGGCTCCAGTCGGGAGGAATATCAACTTCCTGGTAACTGGCTTCGAGACCTGCATCACGCGCCATCGCAACGAACATATTTGTGAAAGACAGGCAATTACCAGAATGCGCTGCGAACGTACCGGCTGCCGTACGCGTGCTTTCATCGTATTGGAGATCGAAGCTGCCGTCGCTGATAATAGCCCGTATCAGTTCCTCCAGCTTCAGGTCATTGCGGCCCTTTCGATCGACGAACTTGTCGATAAACAGACGCATGTCGGCATCGACTGCCAGAATCGCGCTCGTCTCGACATCGGGGGAAGGAATCGAACCTGCACCGATGATCGGCCAGCCTGCGAGGACTTCTGCCGGCCCGATACGATCGTCCAGTACCGGTACCGTGGATTGACTTGCGCAACCTGCCAGGCACAGCAGACAGATAGCGGCGAGTGATTTTCGGACGGTTCGCTCAACCGTATCGAAAACAGGACTATGAGTGTAATTGCTCATGCCGTACGGGGTTCAGTCTCTCCTCTGTTGTTATTCCAAAACACCGGCTTTTTCCAGATAATGTTGCAGGGGTTGCAGTTCGTTCTCAAAATTTTTCCATTTACCGACCGAGCGGCTATGCATCTTTTCGAGTACCTGTACTGCGCTTGCCGTGGCACTGGGTGCCTTGTTCTGCTCAAAATCCAGGCAGGCCTGCTCAAAATCCAGGCCCAGTTTATCCAGAAGGATGCGGGTCTGGCGCTCCTGATCGGCCACCAACGACTCATATTCAACCTCAATCAGGCGATGACCTAACACCGCTTGCCAGTGACGGTACAGGCGATCATAGGCGACATAATATCTGCCCAGATTCTCCAGCGTATAGGCAAACTTGAAAAACGACTGTTTAAACATCGCAAAGCAGGCATCCATCGGGTTGCGCCTGAGGTGGATGATTCGCGCACCGGGAAAGTCCCTGGCAATAAAACCCAGATACAGATAATTTTCCGGAAACTTTTCGACGAACATCGGCATGCCTTTGAGCCGATAACCCACCGCATCCATATAATGTGCGGCAAGCTGTCCCCTGTCCCGAGCGGCTGCGGCTTGGATGATCGCAGTATTCATGCCTGTCTTGCCCGCCAGTTTGCTAACGCGTTGCATTGCAATCTGCATGAACATCGACTCACCTGCCGATTCGACCTGCGAATGGCTGGAAATAATTCGCTCGGTCAATGTCGTGCCCGTGCGAGGAAGACCGACTACAAAAATCGGGGTGCTTCGCCGATTTGCCGGATATTTTTCTTCCTGCCCGTTCGCCAGCCAGGCTGCATCACAAACCTCGATTATCTTGTCGATAATGTCAATATCGACGCCGACATCATAGCCGGCCACACCAGTGACCGTATCGCCCGCCAGTTTGTAATAGTCAAATGCCTCGGACCACTGTCCCAAATCTTCCAGCTCCTTGCCGATTGCGTAATACATGAAGATATTCTTTTCTGCCGGCAAGTCAGTGGCCTTAAGAATTTCCTGCATCTGCATCACGTGCGATGAATCGCTTGCCGTACTCAGGCGAGATAACTCGTAATGATTTTTCTGGTGGTCTGGATTCTTCTGTAAAAGTGTCTTGTATATGGATTGCGCAACTTCGATCTTGCCCATAAACACGGCGCAGGCCGCGAGGCCGGCCTGTAACCGATCAATATCCGGTTGCAGCGCATTGGCTTTCTGATACAGGGGCCAGGCGCTTTCGTAGAGACCCAGCCGCGAATAAACATTTGCGGCCAGATCGAGATAAAGAGGGCTGTTGCCCAGTTGAGATTCATATTGCTGCAGCAAATCCCGGGCATCGGCATGACGCAGCAGGATTGAATATTGATGAGCCAGTTCAATTGCTGCATCGTACCGTGCGGAATCGAGAGTAACCGCCTTTGAGAACATGTCTGCAGCACGCTCCGGCTTTCCGGACGCCTTCTCTGCGAGTCCGAAAAGAAAATAGCCTTCCGGACTTTTCTTGTCCTGCCGCACAAGATCTCTGGCACAGATCTGGACCGTCGCCCATTCACCGGCCTGGACCGCTTTTCTGGCAATAACACTGAGTCGCGCAAATGAGTCGTTCATGGTTTGTCAGACATTGATTGGCCGATCGGAGGACCAGTGTGTCCTTTGACCTGCGAGCTATACGACCGCGATGCCATTACTTTCGAGATAGTCCCGTAACGGCTGTAATTGTTTGGCAAACCGGGTCCATTTATTAACCGACTGCGTGTGAACTTTATCCCGCACCTGCACCGAACTGGCCGTAGCGCTCGGCGCTGTACTCCGATCGAACTCCAGGCATGCCGGCTCGAATTCGAGGCCCAGTTTATCCAGCAGAATATGCGTTTGGCCTTCCTGGTCGGCAACCAGCGATTCATATTCAACCTCGATCAGGCGATCGCCGAGCAGATCGTGCCAATGATGACGCATCCGATCGTAAGCAACATAGTATTGACCCAGCCCTTCGAGTGAATAGGAAAACTTGTAGGCCCAGGTAAACACCTGTTTGTACATGGCGAAACAGGTGTCCATCGGATTGCGCCGGACGTGAACAATCCTGGCATCCGGATAAGCCTTGGCTATGAATCCAAGAAACAGAAAATTAAACGGCAGCTTGTCGATGAACACAGGCTCAGCTCCGAGCCTGTAGCGCACTGCATCAAGATAAGCCCTGGCAACGCAGGCCATATCCTTCTGCGCGACAGCCCTGACCATCTCCGGGTTCATGTTATCGATACTGTGAATGCCGCTTTCCTGGCGTAACACCATTTGCAAAAACTGTGTCTCACCAAGACTGGCAACTTGCGAATGACTGGAAATAATTCGTTCTGTCAACGTGGTGCCGGTACGCGGGAGGCCGACAATAAATACCGGAGTTTTATCCGTATTCGCTGCTGGTGCCGTATCGGCCAGCCAATCCGCATGGCAGACTTCAATGATTGTATCGATCAACCGGATATCTGCGGCAACATCGTAGTGAGCGACGGTGGTCACCGCTTCGCCGGCCCTGCGGTAATACTCGAACGATTCGTCCCACTGTTCCAGGTCCTCCAGCTCCTTGCCGATCGCGTAATACAAAAAAATGTTTTTGTCAGGCGTATCGTCTGCTGTACGTAAAATTTCTTTCATTTGTTCGACATGCCCGGTGTCCGTAACTTTCGCCAGACGGGACAAATGGTAATGATTTCGCCGGTGGCCCGGAAAACGTTGCAGCAGGTCACGGTAAATACTCTTCGCTTCCTCAAACTTTCCCAGATACACGCCGCAGGCAGCGAGATTGGCCTGAAAGAGATCCACACCCGGCTGCAATGTTGTCGCCTTGCGATACAATGGCCAGGCTTTTTGCGACAGGCCGATTTCCGTGTAGACCGTACCGGCCAGATCCAGGTACATCGGGCTGTTGCTCATGGCCGCTTCGTATTTCGCCAACAGCGCAGCGGCATCGCCATTACGACGTGCAATCGAATACTGATTCGCCAACTCAACCGCAGCATCGTAACGACTGGTGTCTAGCTTCAACGCCTGTTCAAAAGCCTGCACGGCTTTTACAGGCTTGTTTAATGTTCTCTGGACAAGTCCGGCCAGAAAATATCCTTCGGCGCTCTTTTCATCCCTTCGCAGTATTTCATTGGCACAAGCATCGACAGTTGCCCAGTCCTGGGACTGCACCGCCCTTCTGGCAGCTGCACTGATGTGAGACAGTTCGTTTGGCATATTGGTCAGGTAGGGTTTGCAAAAGGCTGTTGTTATACTGAATGTTTACAGCAAGCTAACAAATTCGAACAACCGTGAGCAACCCTGACACCAGCGACCAGACTGCCACACCACCGGTTTCCGAAAGCTGGGAGACCTATTGGCACGGCACCGGCGATATCGGCGCTTATTCGAGCGGTGGCGTCAACCATCCGGCCATCCGGGCTTTCTGGGATGAATTTTTTCAGGCGATAAAACACGATTACGACGAACCACGAATTATCGACATGGCGAGCGGCAACGGCGCTGTGCTCGAGCGGGCGCTGGCCGTGTTCGGGGATCAACAGGCCACGTACACTTGCCTGGACAGGTCTGCTTCAGCCATTCGGAATATTCACCATCGATTTCCGGACATACACGGCATTGTTGCAGATGCCCTCTCAACCGGTCTGGGTGCCGGCAGTTATGATCTCGTCACCAGCCAGTTTGGTGTCGAATATGCCGGCATCGAGGCCTTAGACGAAGCCGCCCGGCTGGTCGCGCCGGGCGGGCGGTTGGCACTCCTGCTGCACAACCAGGCAAGCAGTATTCACCAGGAATGTACGGAAAGTCGGGCGGCCATTCTGCAATTGCAGGAATCAGAGTTTATTCCGCGCTCCATACAGATGCTCAGCGCCGGTTTCGCCGCTTGCCGCGGCGCCGATCGGGCACCGTACGAGGCGGCTGCGGCTCGGCTCGCTCCGGCCATACAGGCGCTTGAGGACATCATGGAGCAGTATGGGCAGCCTGTCGCCGGCAATACCATTGCACGCCTGTATGGAGACGTGGATCGGATTCACCGCGATATGCAACACTACGAACCCTCCGAAGTACTGGACTGGCTGAGACGCATGGACGGGGAACTGGATGCCTATGCAGAACGCATGTCGTCGATGTGCCGGGCCGCCATCGACTGCGAGACATTCGAACGAATCGGTACCGGGCTGCGCAGTCGCAGTTACCGGATGATGCGCGCCGAACCGTTGCAGGTTTCGGGCCAGGACCTTCCGTTGGCCTGGGTACTCGTCGCGGCAAGGTCAATCTCTTCTTAACGCCCTGACGCCGGTCATGGAAAAGCATTAAGAGAAGTTTGATGACAGAGACACAAAATAATCCCGAACACGAGGACGTAAAGGCCTGGATAAAAAAACGCACAGATGATGCCGTACTGGAATTGATGGTTGACGGCGTTTACGTGGACCGGCTGGTCGAGGCAAAACCGGTGTGGGCCGCACCCTTACAGGTATTGATCGGTCAGATTCGCGAATTAGGCGCGCCAAACCGGTTCAGGTGGTTTATCTGCGGTGAGTTGCCGACCGACCACCTGGATGCCGCTGCGGCATCCACTCCGCGGGAAGCGGCAAAATATTTTGCCCTGAAATGGCAACTGGATGCTGCCCGGCTGCGGGAGGCAGCGCAGCGGCAAGCCGCTGGACCGGTATCAGCGCCGGACCGGGATGACTACGCGGGTCAACTGGCGGCCAAGGCCGAAGCGCTGTTTGCGCTCGTCAATGATACAAAATTATGGCAACAGAAGGGCGGTTTCTGAAACACGCATAAAAAATGCCCGCAACGAGTGCGGGCATTTTCTCAAGGCCAGAAGTATTTTTACACAGCCCCCGGAGCGGCTTTTTTTTCCTGGCTATCTGCCTGGCTTAGTTAGAACCAAAGCTCTGTGTCAGACGCACGTAGTAACCCTGGCCAAACATCCGATACGTTGACGGATCCGTCGTTGCATTGAAGCCTACATCAATGAACGGCGGTTTCTCATCGGTCAGGTTGGTGAGGCCGGCCGCAAACGAGGTCACTCCGAACCGCGACGTCAGTTCATAACCGGCGGTAATATCATGGTAAAAGACAGAATCGATGCTCTGGATGTAAGTTCCGTCAGGCCGATTCCCGGTTCCGCAATTACAGAACGTATCTGCATTCAGGCTGCTTATGTATACACCCTGGTAGCCGACCGTCACGCCTTTGTAGGCCCACTGGAGCGTAAAGTTTAACTTGTCCTCGGCATACGCGCCGCCATCCTCGGCCGTCGGGTCGGTATACCGACCGGATAAATCGACCTCGGAAGCGCCCTTGAACGGTGTCTTGGTGCGCTCCAGCAAGTGTGCCCACCCCACTGAGGCGGCCCACAGGCCGATATCGGTATCCCAGTCATAACGAAATTCCGTATCGATACCCTCGGCACCCTGCTTGGCGACGTTCAAAGTTTTATCGATGATCCTCACCACTCTGTAGTCTGCAGGATCACGGGTAATCAGCGCACAGGAAGCGGCGCTTGACGGGGAACCCGTGTTGACATAGCAGTCATCCAGGGTGAACTGGACGCCCAGAGTGCTGATACCGTCATCCAGATCGATTTTCCAGTAATCGACCGTCAGTGATTGCCGGGCACCGAAAAGTTCCGGCGTCCAGACCAGGCCGACCGTATACGTGTCACCGGTCTCCGGTTTCAGGTCCGGATTACCGCCGACTCGCGACAGCACCTGGGTGTCAGGCTGGACACCCACCTGGTCACATCCGGGCGGCAGATCAGCCGGCGCAACGGCGCACGGGTCGCTGTACGTCGGAGCATCGTCCAATGTGCCCTCGAACAAATCATCGATCGTCGGTGCACGGAAGACCGTACCGGCTGTGCCCCTGAATTTCAGGTTTTCGATGGCCTGAAATTCAACCCCGAGTTGCCACGTGGTTTCGCCACTGAATCGGTTGTAGTCGTCGTAACGCAGTCCGCCCTTGACATCGACGGCTTGCGAGCCGTTGTCAAACACGCCGACCAGGACCTCGGTATACACGCTGTTACTGTACAGGCTGCCGTTAGTAGCAGCACCGGTGCTGCCGGTCACAGAATCGAGTACTTTGCCGGAATCGGGGTTGTAACTGAATTGCTCGCCCAGATAGTCATAGCCGACAGCCCAGCCGAGATCACCGCCTTCCCAGATGGATGCAGACCCCGAGAAACTGAAACCGATCGCATCCTGACGCCACTTTCGAGTATCGGTCAGATTAACCCCGGCGTAATCGATCATATCCTGCGCAATGGTGCCTGAACCCCCGAAGAAGTTTATCGGTACACAGCCCTCAATCAGGGTAGCGGGATCGGCGATGTCGGTGTAACACTCGGGCAGACCGTCCGGCACACCATCGGGGCCCGTGAGATCGGCCGACGGTCCCATCGCATTGGACAGGCGTACGCCGGAGAATTGACCGAAATCCTTATCCGTTCGGGAACGTTCGCCCCGGTTGTAGAAAACCTGCCAGTCAATATCACGGATCTCACCTTCCAGGCCCGCCACAAACTGAAATTGCTGGACGTCCTGTTCAAAGCGGCGATTTGTTTCAACCATGCGCCGCCTGATATCGACGACGGGCTGATAGACCAGCGCAGCGCCGTTAGCGGCATTGTATGTATCGACAGCCTGGCGCAAGTAAAAGTTATCCTCGGAAATACCGTTATAGGGCGTACCGTTGAACGTGCTCTGGAACCCGGGATCGAAGCCCTCTCGAGAGTCGTATGGCAACGGCGCCAGTTCCTGTGCCGATGTACGGTTGTTATAGCGCACCTGTGAATTGAAACGGACATGTTCGGTGAGCTCAAAATTGCCTTCGGCAAATACATTGGTTCGTTTATATGGCGTCTGGATGTAGTTAACCGGTGCATAATTGTAGGTGCGGCCATCGAGAGGCACCATCGTACCGGCGGTGTTGGGCGCTGTGGCAGGATTCAGGACCATGAAGTTGCCCTGATCGAGAAACCCAAGGTGGCCTTCCGGAATACGCGAAGATCCAAGAGGATAACAACCCCCCTGAGGCGTTCCGTCGTAAGGGGCCGTCAGCTGATTTTCACATCCTTCCGGATAAATATAGAAGGAGTCCTGGAAGAAATCCCAGGGCGCATCACTCTGGAACGCCTGTTGCTGATCCACATACTCGGCGCCGAAAACAAAATTACCCCCATCAAACGTCTTGCCGGTGATCGCACTGAAGCTGTTCTGCCGGCCGGCGTCCATGTCGAAATAGTCGGCATTCTGTGCCGTGACCTCTATGCCCTCGAAATCCTTGCGGGTGATAATGTTCACCACGCCGGCAACTGCGTCAGCACCGTAGACTGCCGAAGCGCCATCTTTCAGAATTTCGACCCGCTCGATCATCGCGGCCGGAATCGCCTGGTAATCTCCGTCATCGACAACCCGCATGCCGTTGATCAGCGTCAGGGTGCGGTCCACGCCCATGCCGCGCAAATCGATCTCTACGCTACCGTCACCACCATTATTCGTCGTGGTGCCGATCGGTGACCCGGACATGGCCGGCATGGTCTGAAGTATCTGGCCGACGTCTGTGTAGCCCGTCGACAGTATGTCTTCGCGCTTGAGAACCGTAATCGGGCTTGCACTGCTCAAGTCTGCCCGCTTGATCCTGGAACCGGTGACGATCAGCTCCTCTTTCGGCGCCTGATCGGCCGGTGCCTGTTGCGCCAGGGCAGTCGGCGCAGTCGCTGCTACCGTGAGCACTCCCGCGCTCAAACCGAGCGCATAACGCACAGCCTCACGCAGTTTGCGTTTATCATTCATGATGAATCCCCAAATTTGTGAAAAAGCAACAAGAGTATCTTCCCTGGCGGTACGTATCCTGCCGACGGAAGTCCCCAATGGGAACGGACTATAAATGCTGCAACCGATTGAATCAAACTAATTTCTATGTATTAATACTTATTGACACTTCAAGGCCGTGGTGTTGAAAAGATTTTTATATAATTTGTAGTGAAAAAACTACAAATTACCCGGACGAACCGGTAGCCGAAAATCTTTTTCTCGTCGTCTGAAATACCCGGCTCATCTGCCGTTGAGCTTTATGTGCAGTTCCACAGTCAGGGTATAGAATCGCACAGCGTGGAACATCTCTACGAAAAACTCGGCATCCCCGAATCCTACGGTCGTTCGCCCGCTTTGCCGCGCTTCACCGAAGCGGCTGAACTTATCGACGTCGGCCCGAATATCATCGGCCGGCCTCAGCGCCTGACTCCCGCAGCCGCCCGGGCCTGGGCAGAGATGAAAGCCGCCGCCGCAAGCGACTCGATCGAACTCCTGATCGTTTCGGGGTTTCGCAGTATCGATTACCAGGCACAGCTGATTGCAAAAAAACTGCACGCCGGGCAACCGATCAATGAAATCCTCAAATTCAATACTGCACCCGGTTTCAGCCAGCACCATACCGGTCGAGCCATTGATCTGGCCACCCCCCGCGTACCCCCGCTGACCGAGGCATTTGCCGATTCGCCCGCCTTTCAGTGGTTGGATACAAATGCCAGAAATTTTGGCTTCAAGATGCCATATGGGTACAACAATGAATGGGGTTTAACCTATGAACCATGGCACTGGTTTTTGGCCGAGGAGTTCTGACCATGACGCCGACTCATTATTTCACTCAGGGTTATAAATTTACCGGCACCTGGGACGACTATTTTATTTTTGTCATCTTCTTTATATGTGCTGTGTTCGGGGTACTGCTGTTTCGAGAACGGTCCCGGCACGAGCCGATGGTGCACAGCCCGCCGATGGCCTGGTTGCGTGCCGGCATTTACTTCTGCTTTGTCACCCTATTCAGTTGGGTGACCGGGGTGTTCAAAGTGGTCGTACAGTCCCCGCTCGTGACCGGTGAACAGGCCGCCGACCCGGTCTGGAACGCGGCGTTTGCTGTGTGCTGTGCTGTCGTAATCTGGGCCTATGTTTACTGGTGGCCACGCGGAACGCTGACACACGGGCGCAAGTTATATCTCCTGCCGACTGTCATTTATGGCCTGGCCTGGGGTGCGTGTGTCGGCCTGTTGATGTTGTCAATCTATTCGATCTTTGAAGTGTTCCAGATGCCTCGCCTCGTTAACGCCGTTTTGCTGGTTGCTGTATTTTCAGTCTACAACATGAACTATCAACTCGGCTGGTGGGACATTCACGTCTCCCCGCCGCATAACATCAAAGCCACCAATGCCGGCAAAGTGCTGCTGTCACACAACCCGTTCCTGCTGTCATCGCTGGCTTTTTTCGTTATCTACGGCAACGCCGGCATATTCGTACTGCTGGGAGCGGCCGCGATGTGTGCATCGGCGGTTGCCCTGCGCGTCCCGCCATTCTGGGAAAAAGACGGCGGCCCTGTCTCGATGGATACTGCAATCGGTGAATAACAAACATTTCAACAGCCTGATTGTGCCAACCTGAGCGCAGATGGGCCCAACCGAATTCATTGCCGCAACACTTGCTATCGCTTCCGGTACACTGGCCGGCGCATTGGCAGATACGATGGGTACCAGTACGGGTATCGGTGCCGCACCACTCGCTCTGCTATATCAGCATCAGCCCCGAGATCGAATTTGTCTGGCATGGATTCGCAAGTAGTCTTCCAGGACGAGCATTCCGATGCGGAAGAACACGCAGGCTTCCAACAATACTGTTCCGCGCAAGAGCATCTTGAAAGATAATGTTACCTTTTTACTATTTTGGAGTTTCACGTTTTGAGTGAAGATAAAATGAACCGCAGCGGTCCTGAAGCCTATTCAAACGATGTGGTCGGGAAGCAGAAAGTTCTGGATGAACTGCGTGATTTCATAACATTAATGGGTAACCATGAATGGGCAATTTTAACTCTGGATGACATGCAAAGCGTTCACTGGGATGACGAAGGTGAAATTGACTATCAGGATCATTATGGAGGTGAAATTATCAAGCAAGCAGACGATGGTGAAACACATGCAATCGTGATTCATAATATCTGGGGATTGCCAGTTGCTTTGGCGTTAAAAAATGATGATGGCACCTGGCAGGGTATTGGTGTGGTTAAAATTTTACGTGAATCCGTTGCCCAAATGCTGATAGAACAAGATCAGTCATAGTTTGCGGGTTTACAGCAGGGCATTTAAGTAAACTGTCCCCGGAATAGCACAGCTATCGCATCGTGACGAGTTCTTCGGCGCTGGTCGGATGAATCGCAACGGTGTTATCGAAATCCTGCTTCGTCGCACCCATGCGCATGGCCACTGCAAAGCCTTGCATCATCTCGTCTGAACCCGGCCCGAACAGATGAATGCCGACCACTTTCTGCTCCGCGCCTACCGTTACAAGCTTCATACTTGCCTTCGTCCGGTGCTTCGTAAAAGTGTTAATCATCGGTACGAACTCTGATGAGTAGACCGAGACATCCTCATCGTACTTATCTCGCGCTTCGCGTTCCGACATCCCGCAGGTTCCGATCGGCGGATGCGTGAACACGACTGTCGGGATGTTGCCGTAATCGAGCCTTCGGTCAGGCATGTCGCCGTACAGGCGATCGGCCAGGCGGCGACCGGCGGCAATGGCAACCGGGGTCAGTGCGGCCCGGCCCGTCACATCTCCCACGGCGAAAATACCGGGTATGTTTGTTTCCTGAAACTCGTCAGTAGGAATAAACCCTTTATCGTCAACCTCGACGCCCGCTGCTGCAAGCCCAAGCGTCTTTGTCAGCGGTCGCCTGCCGATGGCCCAGATCATCGAGTCAAACGGGCCGAACCGGTTGCCGTCGCCGGTAGACAGCATCAGTCCTTCTTCGACGGCGGCTATGCCGGCCGGCACAGCCTGCCGATGCAAGACTATGCCGTCAGTTTGCAACGCTTCTACAGCCGAACGCTGCAACATTTCGTCAAACTCGCGCAATACGCTGTCGTAGCGCACGAATAGATCGACATCTGCGCCGAGTGCCCGCAGCATGCCGGCCAGCTCGACAGATATATAGCCGCTGCCGAGCATCGCTATACGCTTCGGCAAAGCCTCGAGTTCAAAGAAACCGTCCGATGTGATCCCGTGTTCGGCGCCGGGCAGATCAGGGATGATCGGTTCGCCGCCGACGGCAATCAGAATCCGGTCCGCGCTGAGTTGCCGATCATCGACGCGCACCCGATTCGACCCCTCCAGCACGCCAAATCCTGCCACGTATTCGATATTTTTATTGGCCAGATTTTGCTCGTAAATTCCGTTCAACCGCGCAACGTATTCATCGCGCCGGAACTTGAGCGCAGACCAATCATGACCCGTCAATGCGATGTCAAAACCATTGCCCGCTGCATCGTGTACCGCATGGGCCGAGCTGGCTGCGTTCCACATGATTTTTTTTGGCACACAGCCAACATTCACGCAGGTACCGCCCAGCCGGCCGGCCTCGACGACGGCGACGCTTGCCCCGTGTTCTGCCGCTCGTTGTGCCGCGGCCAGGCCGCCGCTACCGCCACCGATGACGACCAGATCGAAGAATTGTGGTTCAGACATATAATCATTCCCGGTTATACAGGCCGGCAGTTTAAAACAGCTTGGACTGCTGTGATAGGATGCCGCTTCCGCCGTCTGGACGCATTACAAGGAATCTCCTGCCGAATGGAGACTAACCCGCTTTTGGCCACCGATCGGTTGCCTGAATTCAGCGAAATCAAACCTGAACACGTCGAACCGGCGCTGATCGATATTCTCACCGAGAATCGCTCACGCCTTGAAGCATTGCTCGCCGAGGCCGATCATCAGGTGCCAGATTTTGCGACGGCCATTCAGTCACTGGAAGAGCTCGGCGATCGCCTGGGACGTGTCTGGGGTCCGGTTGGTCATTTGCACGCCGTCATGAATTCACCGGATTTGCGTGAAGCCTATAATGACTCTCTGCCGGTGCTAACGCGCTATCAGACCGAAATCGCACAAGACACCCGCCTGTGGCGGCTGTATCAACGCATTGGCGAAACATTGTCTGCCGATGGGGATACCAGCCCGGCCGCCAGTGTCGTCAAACACGCGCTGAGAGATTTCCACCTGGCCGGCGTTGACCTGCCTGACGACAGGAAGCAGCTATTCAAGGTCGCGGTAGAGGAATTGGCCCAACTTGGCGCACGCTTCGACCAAAACGTCCTCGATTCGATGGCTGCATGGACGGCTCATGAAACTGATGCCGCGCAATTGGCCGGGCTGCCGGCCTGGATCATGGAACAGGCCGTACAGAATGCCCGTGACAAGTCACTGGACGGCTGGTTGTTCAATCTGGACCAGCCGACCTATGTCACAATCGTGACCCATGCCGAGAATCGCGACCTGCGCAAACGCTTCTATCGTGCCTGGATGACGCGAGCCTCCGATCAGGCCGATGGTGATCGTGGTAGCGACTTTGATAACACGGCAACAATCGACCGAATTCTTGAACTCAGGCATGAAGTTGCCGGTCTGATTGGATTCGAACACTTTGCTGCATACTCGCTTGCGTCGAAAATGGCTGACTCGGTGGCCGATGTACTCGGGTTCCTGACCGATCTCGCTGAAAAATCCCGCACCACCGCCTGCGAGGAACTTGCAGAACTCGAACGTTTTGCGGGTGAATCACTCAATGCATGGGATATTGCATTCTGGTCGGAAAAACTCCGTGAGGAACGTTACTCGGTTTCGGATGAACAACTACGTCCCTACCTGCCGCTGGAGCGAGTACTCGACGGCATGTTTAAGGTCATGCACAAGTTATATGGCCTTACGGCCAGACAGGTGGACGGAGTCGATGTATGGCACGACGATGTTCGCTATTTCGAGCTGACGGATGCCCGTGAAATCGTGATCGGCGGTTTCTATACAGATCTGTTCTCCAGGGCTGATAAACGTTCCGGGGCGTGGATGGACGAATGCATCAGTCGAAAGAACATCTCGGGGCAACTGGAGCGGCCGGTTGCCCACCTGGTCTGCAATTTCGCCGCGCCAACCGGCTCAAAACCGAGTTTGCTGACACATAATGACGTGCTGACGCTTTTCCACGAATTTGGCCACACACTGCATCACCTGCTGACACGCGTCGACTATCCAAGCGTGTCCGGCGTCAACGGCGTGCCGTGGGATGCCGTGGAATTACCGAGCCAGTTTATGGAAAACTTCACATGGGAACCGGATGTACTGCGAATGTTATCCGGCCATCATGAGAGCGGTGAACCTCTGCCGGACGAGTTGCTCGATAAACTGCAGGCATCGCGCACTTTCCATGCCGGGCTGCACATGCTGCGTCAACTCGAACTGGCTATTTTTGACCTGCGCCTGCACGCCGAGTACAACCCACAGAACGGCAGCGACATCGACGCATTACTCGATGATGTCAGAGCGCAGATCGCCGTTATCGAGCAACCCGACTTCAACCGGTTCGCCCATGCATTTTCCCATATTTTTGCGGGTGGTTATGCGGCCGGCTACTACAGTTACAAATGGGCCGAAGTACTCGCAGCGGATGCCTGGTCAGCCTTTGAAGAAAACGGTATTTTTGATACCGACGGGGATACGCGTTT
>CAYNMF010000019.1:0-24202 GCA_964398325.1 uncultured Chromatiaceae bacterium
CCGTCCTTGGCATTGACCAGCTCCCCCTGTTCGGTTGCCCGTAACCTTCCGCGTACGGCACCGGCCGGGGAACCCAGTACTGCTGCATGGGTTCGACCGCCGCCGCGACTGATCGTGCCGCCGCGACCATGAAACAGGGTGAATTTTATGCCGGCCATATCCATCGTCGCGATCAGATCGGATTGTGCCTGGTGTAGCGACCAGCGTGCTGACACCAGACCGACGTCACGATTTGTATCCGAATAACTCACCATGATGATCTGGTGGTCATTACGCTGTTCAAGATGCTTGCGATATATTTCGTCCTGTAACAGCAGGCGCATCGTCGAAGAGCAGTTCGTCAGATCTTCGATGGTCTCGAAATAGGGTGCGATATCCAGCGGTACGCTGCCATCTTTTTTTCTCAGGTCTGCCCAGCGGGCGAGCAGCAATACGGATAATACGTCATCGACACCATGGGCCATGCTGATCACATACGGACCGATTGATTGCTTGCCATATCGACGACGACAGAATGCAATTGCCTGAAAAATAGCCAGAGCCCGCCGTGATTGATTATCCGGGTCGACGGAAGGCGATTCATTGCGTTCGAGCGCTGCTTGCAATCGGTCAGTGCGTTCTTCAGGTGTTTTGTCCAGCCAATCGTTTTCACCCAGACAGTGGCCGATAACCTGGCGATTGACTATTGCGCTTTGCCGAATGTCGAGGGCCAGAAAGTGAAAGCCGAAAGTCTTGATGCGGGTGATCAGGCGTCGTGTCGAAAACAGTCCTGCATGTTTGCCGAGATTGGCTGACAGGCTGTCATGCACGAATTGCATATCCTTGAGAAACTCATCTGCAGACTCGTAAGGAAAAACATCCTCGTCGAAAGTTGCCTGTAATCTCTGCCCGACCAGCTTCAGGAAAGCGCGGTACGGCATATCGCGGTGTCGTAATGACACCTGTCCGGCGGCGCTGGGGAACTGCTTGGCATATTGCTGCGTGCGCTTGATGAGTTCCTCGGAAACTGAAACACGGCTGGCGCACTGACTCAGCTTCTGTGCCAGTACACCCACTTCTTTGAAATAAAGGTCAAGGATCAGCGTACGCTGCCGGGCGAGAGTTTCACGAATGGGACGTCCCGTGATATCCGGACGCGATTCAAAATCACCGCCAATCCATGATGCAAAGTGCAGTATTGTCGGAAGTTTAACGTCGGCGGCTTCGTCACCGTAAATGATTTTCAGCGATTCGGTAATTCGTTCGTAAAAGGGTGGTACGGCCCGATAAATGACATCTGTCAGAAAGAACAGCATATGTTCCACATCATCAGCAACGGTGCGTTCTTCGTGAGGATGTTCCTCCGTTTGCCAGATCGTCGTGATATCGCTTCGGATGCTTTCCAGGCACGCGTTGACTTCCTGAGGTGTCAGCACCGGATTCTGAATCTCGACAAGTCGCTTGACGATATTTTGCTGCTTGCGCAGAATCGTCCGTCGTGTCGGTTCGATACTGTCGGCAGCAAATACCGGTTCGATTTCCATGGATTGTAATAGCTTGAGCATATCGTCCAGGCTCAGTCCTGCATCGTGCAGCCTGAATACCGTTTCCTCGACGCCGCCGGGCTGGAGAATCGACGCATCCTTGCGGTAGTCACGCCAACGGCGAATTCGGTGTACCTGTTCGGCTGTATTGACGACCTGAAAATATGTCGAAAAGGCGCGTACAAAATTTCGTGCGCTGAGTGGCGATAACGAATGCACGAGGGCATCGAGATGTGCACCGGCCTTGGCGTCACCTTCACGGCGGTCGATTGCCGTTCGGCGTGCTGCTTCGACGACATCGAACAGAGAATCGCCACCTTGCTCCTTGAGCAAATCGCCGATCATCATCCCCAGGTTATGCACGTCATTGCGAAGAGCAGCATCCTTTTGTTCGAATGCTATGTCCTGACGCTTTTCAGCGGGGCGTGCGGTGGGATGCAGTCCCGTCGCTTCGGTAGGATTCCTGGCAGACATGGTAGGAAAATAGCTGGATAATGCGTCGGTGGCGCCGGTGCGTGAACGCGATGTGATTGATCCTTAAAATTATTTCTGGATCTTAAGACTGAATCGAGCCAGATGGAAGCATTTTCGCATATCCTTGCCTGGCTTTGTCTCTGGGGGGGATTCTGTGTCTGATTACGGGTATTCTTATCGCCCCCGGTCAGCCAAGGGCTAATTTTGCCACATTTTCCTGAATTACATGCCATAGCGGTCATCTGCCTGACTTGCCTGGCGATGTATCTGTTTACAAAAGATCAGATACCTTTGGAAACAACAGGACTCGGGGTTCTCGTGCTCCTTGTGCTGATGTTCATTATTTTTCCGTTCAAAAATATTCAGCCGACGGATTTCTTTTTCAACTTTGGCCATGAAGCGCTGGTTACGATCTGTGCTTTGCTTATTCTCGGGCGTGGTCTTGAAGTCACCGGTGCATTGCAGCCACTTGCCTCGATCATGTCCAGCTACTGGCTTGAACGACCTGCCTTGGCCTTATTGGCGACATTGCTTGTCGGCGCAGTGTGCAGCGCCTTCCTGAATAACACGCCAATCGTCGTTATGCTGCTTCCCGTGCTTGTCGCTGTTTGCATTCGGACGGGTCGTCCTCCGTCGAAGATTTTGATGCCCATGGGCCTGGCTACATTGATCGGTGGCATGGCGACGACGATCGGAACATCGACAAACCTGCTCGTCGTTGGTATCGCGGCCGATCTGGGCGAACGCCGTTTTGGCATGTTCGATTTTACCCTGCCGGTCCTGATCGCCGGTGGTGCGGGCTTGTTGTTCCTGTGGCTGATTGCACCGCGAATGTTGCCGGTACGCAAGGCATTCATGGTTGATACGTCCCCGCGCCTGTTCAGCGCCGTTCTGTATATCAATGAGAATGGATATGCTCCCGGCAAGACCTTGTCGGAGGTGCGCACCAAAACCGAAGGGCGCATCCGTATTGACCGGATTCAGCGGACTGAAACTCTGTTCGTCGCCAAGCTGCCTTCCGTCAAGCTGCAGCCGGGTGATCGGCTTTACGTCAAGGACTCAGCGGAGCGGCTCAAGGAATTCGAACAGGCATTGGGTGCGACGTTGTTCAATGTGTCGGATGGTGAGCATCCGGTCAGCGACGAAGTGCCGCTCGAAACCGAAGGTCAGCAATTGGCGGAGGTTGTGATTACGCGGGGCTCGGCTTTGCACCATAGAACCTTGAACGCAGCACAGTTCAGCAACCGTTTTGGCCTGTTTCCGCTCGCGATACATCGCGCCCGCTCATCACATGATGTCAGTGGTGACCTTGGCGCTATTCGCTTGCGTGCCGGCGATGTCTTGCTTGTTCAGGGTTCGCGCGATGCTATTCAGACCTTGCGCGAAAATGGATCAATGCTGGTACTCGATGCGACCACCGACCTGCCGCACACGAATCGGGCGCCTTTCGCACTGGGTATTATTATCGGTGTTGTTGCACTTGCCGCAACCGGTATTCTACCGATCTCGGTGGCTGCATTGTGCGGTATTTCAGCGATGTTGATGACCGGGTGTATTCAATGGCGTGACGCCGGCGATGCGTTGAATATTCCCGTGATCATGATCATCGTTGCCAGCCTGTCACTTGGTTTCGCACTGATGGAAACCGGGGGCGCCCAGTTTATAGCCGAGTGGTTTGTTTTCATCACGCAACCGTTACCGGTGCCGTTGATATTGAGTGGGCTGATTCTTCTGATGACCCTGTTGACGAATGTGGTTTCAAATAATGCTGCAGCTGTTATAGGAACGCCTGTTGCGATCAGTATCGCGCAGCAAATTAACGCACCGACCGAGCCATTTATTCTGGCGGTCATCTTTGGTGCGAACATGAGTTTTGCGACGCCGATCGGTTACCACACGAACCTGCTGATCATGAGTGCAGGCGCGTATAAGTTTTCAGATTTCATGCGGGTGGGTATTCCGCTGACTCTTGTCATGTGGGCTGCGTTTACGATCATTTTGCCGATACTTTATGATTTGTGAGTTGAGGGTGTTTTTTTTGGGGGGCAAAACAAATAATCAACACCCACAGACACCCTTGACGATTGCAGTGCGTGCAGAGATACTGTCCCCCATGATGTGCGCAGTTTACAAGAGAATCGGTTGGTGGACTTTCTCCAGGGAGAGGGTTGCGGGCTAGCGCGTCAGTATCGACCGGCCACAAACCCATCTCCGCTGAGCGGCGATGGGTTTTTTATTGGATGACTTTTTTTTAACGATTGATTTGAGCCACCTGACAGATGGAAGCACCTTTTGATATCAGCGCCGATCTCGATACGCCGGTTTCGACGTATCTGAAACTGGCAGCTCTGAAACCACGTTACTTGCTGGAGAGTGTGGAAGGTGGCGTGCACCTGGCGCGTTATTCATTCCTTGGTTTCGGCGAAGTGAGTGACTTCAGGCTCGACGCTTCGGGTATGCGCATCAACGGGAAACTTCAACCGCGCCCCTCATCGACGGAAAAACTCCTCGCTACCTTGCGCACGACTCTGGCCGAAATGCCTGCTTTGGAACCGCAGGTCCCCGATTTACCGTTTTCCGGCGGACTCGTCGGTATCTCCGGCTACGACCTGGTGCGTTATTTCGAACGACTGGATAATGCGCCGGCCGGCACGGCGATTCCTGATTCACCGGAAGCGGCTTACCTGGGAACCGAATCAATACTGGTCTTCGATCACCTGACACGCCGTATCGCATTGCTGCATGCAGGTTCTGCAGAGGAGCGTTCGGCGTTGCGTGATGCGGTCATCAGGTTGCTGAGAGGACCCTTGCCGGCACCACCGCATAACGGCGGCTATTCTGACCCCGTGCAGAGTTTGTCTAAGGATGCGTTCAAGGCAGCCGTTTCACGCAGCAAGGATTACATTACACAGGGTGAGATTTACCAGGTTGTACTGTCGGTGCGGTTTTCAGGTACGCATGAATTGTCGCCCTTCGAGACTTACCGCGCGATGCGGTTGCTCAATCCGTCGCCGTACATGTTCTTTTTCGATCTTGGCGATTTGCAGGTCGTCGGGTCTTCGCCCGAAGCGCTTGTCAAGTGTCACAATGGACAGGCAGCGCTCAGACCGATAGCCGGTACACGGCCGCGTGGACTCGATCAGGCCGGAGATCTGGCGAACGAAAAGTCATTGTTGTCGGATATCAAGGAAAATGCGGAACACGTCATGCTGGTGGATCTGGCGCGCAATGATCTTGGTCGTGTCGCAGCCGCCGGATCGGTTTATGTCGATCCTTTACGTTCGATTGAGCGTTACAGTCATGTCATGCATATCGTCAGTGGCGTGCAGGGTAAGCTGGCTGACGATAAGGATGCGTTCGACCTGTTTGCTGCCGCGTTCCCGGCCGGCACACTCGTGGGCGCACCAAAAATCCGGGCAATGCAATTGATTGATGAAATGGAGCCGGTTCGCCGCGGTGTCTATGCCGGTACGGTCGGCTACTTTGGCGCCGGTGGCGATATGGATCATGCAATCGCGATTCGTACGCTTGTATTCGGTGACGGTCAGTACAGTTACCAGGCCGGTGCCGGCATCGTGGCTGACAGCGTGCCGCAAGCCGAATATGAAGAAGTTCTGGCCAAGAGCGCAATCCTGCTCCAGGCTCTTGCCATGGCGGAGGAAGGGCTGTGAAACCGCATCTGTTACTGATCGATAACTATGATTCTTTCACCTACAACCTTGTACAGGCTTTTCTTGTACTTGGCGCTCGTGTTGACGTTTACCGTAACGATCAGATTACGATTGAACAGGCCCTGAACATTCACCCTACACATTTGTGCATCTCGCCTGGGCCGGGTCGTCCGGAGAATGCCGGTGTCTCACTCGACATGATCGCTGCATTCGAACGCCTGGTGCCGATCTTTGGCGTATGTCTAGGGCACCAGAGTCTTGTGTATCACTTCGGTGGCACGATCGTATCGGCGGAACGCCTGATGCATGGCAAAACGTCGATGATCGAGCATGACGGCAAGACCATCTATGCGGGCCTGAGTGAGCCATTCGAGGCAGGGCGATACCATTCACTGGCAGCCGATTCAGATCGCATGCCGGATAATCTCGACGTGACGGCGCGAACGAGTCGTGGCGAGATTATGGGTGTCCGGCACCGCAAGTTGCCGATCGAGGGTGTGCAGTTTCACCCCGAAAGCATTCTGACCCCGGAGGGTGATGATTTGATGAAGAACTTTCTGAATTTAAAAATGCTGCCTTGAAGAAGGTACCTGCAACACAAGCAATTACCAATGAGTATCGACGCGAAAACCTTTCTGAATCGATTGCTGGCAAATGAAGATCTGGACGAGTTCGAAGCGGCCGGTCTGATGCACTTGCTGGCCGATGAGACTTTGCCGCAGGCGATGAGCGCAGCGCTGCTCATCGCACAGCGAATCAAGGGTGAGACTGCCGAAGAGGTGCGCGGTTTCGCAACCGCCATGCGTGAGCTTGCGCTGACTGTGCAGTTGCCCGATAGCCTGCAGGCTATCGATATCGTGGGCACGGGCGGCGATGGTTCGGGCAGCGTTAATATTTCAACCGGCACGGCTTTGCTGACTGCCGCATGCGGACTGCCGGTCGTCAAACATGGCAACCGATCCGTGTCGTCGAAATCAGGCAGCGCCGATGTGCTTGAAGCGCTCGGATTTTCATTGCCCGCTAGTGCGCAGATGGCGTCTGATTGTGTCGCTGAGTGTGGTTTTACTTTTCTGTTCGCGCCGCACTTTCACCCGGCGATGAAGGCTATTGCGCCGGTTCGCAGGGCGTTGGGTGTGCGCACGGTGTTCAACATACTCGGACCGCTGACCAATCCGGCTCATCCACCGTTTAACCTGATTGGCGCTTTTGACATGTCGACAGCTCGCTTGCTCGCTGATGCGCTCGTCGGTATGCCGATCGAGCGCGCCTTTGTCGTTCACGGCGAGCCGGGTTGGGATGAAGCGACACCGGTTGGCTGTTTTACGATGTTTGATGTAAGGCCGGGTGAAGTGGTCGAAGAGAGCAGGGATCCGCTGGACTATGGCTTGCCAAGGTGTTCGCCGGCTGACCTGGCGGGTGGCGATGCGAATTTCAATGCCGCCGCGCTTGAGGCAGTGTTGAATGGTGAGGATTCGGGCCCGCATCGTGATGCACTCCTGCTGGGCGCCGGTCTTGCCCTCGAACTGACAGGCAGGGCCGATGATTTGCAAAGTGGCATCGGGCAGGCTCGTGCAGCAATCGATACCGGTGCGGCAAAACAAATACTCGCCGGATTACGGGCGTTTGCCGCATAACGATGGCTGTTGACAAGACACAGTCCGGCGATGACGACTTTCTGCAAGGCATGGCAGCGACAAGTGCCGAGCGGCTGAACGCGGCACGTGAAACGATGGATCTGGCGTCACTCGAACAATGTGCTGCAGATCAAAAGATTCCACCACCCCTTAAGTTATCGGCCGCGGGATTCGACCTGATTGCCGAGGTCAAGAGAAGTTCGCCTTCGGCCGGGCATCTCACCGATATGGCGCTGTCTCCGGCTGCACAGGCAGAAAAATATGCGGCCGGTGGAGCGGCGGCGATCTCGGTGCTCACCGAGCCGACACGGTTTGCCGGTTCGATAACCGACCTGGAACAGGTGACAGCACAGATCAATGCAATACCGGTCATGCGCAAGGACTTTCTCGTCGATCCGTATCAGGTCGTCGAAGCTCGTGCCGCCGGTGCCGGTGGCGTGTTGTTGATCGCCGCAATACTCGAGCCGCCATTGTTGCGCGATATGCTGCAAATGACGTTCGATCTTGACATGTTTGCGCTTGTCGAGGCGTTTGATGAACCTGATTTGATGCGCTGCATTCCGGTCATGGCAGACATGATGCCGGCCATCCGGTCCGATGGTGTATGCCGGATGTTAATCGGCATCAATTGTCGAAATCTGCGCACACTCGAAGTCGAGTTCTCACGGTTCAAGTGGCTGGCCGAGCAACTGCCCGATCCGATTCCATGGGTTGCCGAGAGCGGTGTCGATTCACCGGATAAAGCGACGCTTGTTTCGAGTGCCGGGTATCGGCTGGCTTTGGTCGGGACAGCGTTGATGCGCAGCAAGGAGCCGACCAGCGTTACGCAGGCATTGCTCAAAGCCGGCCGTGGCGCACAACGGTGCTAATGAAATGTCGGTTTTTGTAAAAATCTGCGGACTGACGTCATCGGACATTATTCATGCAGCAATTGAAGCGGGCACGGATGCGATTGGTTTCGTCTTTGCCGACTCACCTCGTCGCATTTCAGTTGATCGGGCAATTCGTCTCTCCCGTCATTTACCCGCACATATCGTCCGCGTCGCTGTGATGCGCGATCCGACTCAAGCCGAATGGGATGAGGTTGCAACAGGATTCAGACCCGACTGGCTGCAGACGGACGCGGCGGATTTCGCCCGTCTTGCAGTCAGTGAATCGGTGGTGTGCATGCCGGTATTTCGTGATTGCGGATCGCTTGATGCGGATGCGGTGGCGATGGCGTCGCAGGCATTGTTCGAGGCGTCCGTCAGCGGCGCCGGACAGCGGGCAAACTGGGATCGGGCGGCTGAACTGGCACGTACGACTCGGCTGATGCTTGCCGGCGGACTGAATTCAGCCAATGTCATGGCCGCCATTCGGCAGGTCTCGCCGTGGGGCGTTGATGTCAGCAGTGGTGTCGAGGCAAGTCGTGGCGTCAAGGATCAGGATAAGATAGCGGCTTTTATCGAGGCCGTGCGGGCAACGGAGAACCCAGATGCAGGTTGAGTTGAGTCAAATCGAGAGCAAGGCGTTATTAACGAAACTGCTCGGCGGCAAGCTGCCGGACGAACACGGCAGATTCGGGCCGTTCGGTGGTCGATATGCACCCGAGACACTGGTGCCGGCACTCGAGCGGCTTGAGACCGGCGTGAAGAAATACCTGACCGACCCCGAGTTCGTTGCCGAACTCGGTCGTGAACTGGATACCTGGGTCGGTCGACCGACGCCGCTTACGCAGGCCCGCGGACTCTCCACGCGCTGGGGCGCCGATGTTTATCTGAAGCGCGAGGACATGGCGCACACCGGCGCGCACAAGATCAACAATGCGATGGGCCAGGCGCTGCTGGCCAAAAAACTGGGCGCACAACATGTCATCGCCGAGACCGGCGCCGGTCAGCATGGCGTCGCAACTGCAGCAGCCTGTGCCCGCGTCGGAATTCCCTGTGTCGTGTATATGGGCGCCATCGATATGGATCGCCAGGCGCCAAATGTTGACCGTATGCTCCAGCTTGGCGCCAGGGTCGTTGCTGTCGAATCCGGTGACCGTACTTTGCGTGCTGCGATTGACGAGGCGTTTCGCAACTGGGTTGCCGATCCCGAAGGTAGTTACTATCTGCTCGGATCGGCGGTTGGGCCCCATCCCTATCCGTATCTCGTGCGCGAACTGCAGACGGTCATTGGTCGTGAAGCGAAGAAACAAATGGCAGCCATGACCGGCGGATTGCCCGATGCGGCTTTTGCCTGTGTCGGCGGCGGGTCCAATGCAATCGGCCTGTTTCATCCGTTTCTGGGTGACGAAAAGGTGCAACTCATCGGTGTTGAAGCCGGGGGGCGCGGCACCGGTCTGGGCGATAATTCTGCGACACTCGCGATGGGAACACCGGGTGTATTGCACGGCTGTTACTCGATCCTGTTGCAGGATGAGAATGGGCAAGTACAGGAAACGCACTCCGTGTCGGCCGGTCTCGATTATCCGGCTGTCGGCCCCGAACATTCGTTGCTCAAGGCAATCGGCCGGGTGACCTATACATCGGCGACTGACGAGGAGGCGCTTGCCGTGCTGAAAGAGTGTTGCGTGGCCGAAGGCGTGTTGCCCGCACTGGAGTCAGCGCATGCGTTGGCCGGTGCGAAGGTCTGGGCACGAGACAATCCCGGCAAACGCATATTGATCGGTTTGTCAGGCCGGGGAGACAAAGATATGCCGACACTGAGCCAGGAAATTGACCATGACTCAGCAAATGTCGAGGTGGCCGCGTAGATGAAACCGCATGAAAGAATTTCTGCCGCCTTGAACGGTGCCGTTGCCGCAGGTCGGGTGGGGCTCGTGCCTTACCTGACGGCCGGATATCCGGATAAGAATACGTTCGTAGACACGGTAAGGAAAATTGCTGCGGTGGCGGATGTTGTAGAAGTCGGCGTACCGTTTTCCGATCCGATGGCAGACGGCGTCACGATTCAGCGTTCGAGTCGAATCGCGCTTGAGCAGGGTGTTTCTTTGCGCTGGATTCTTGCCGAGCTTGCGGCAGCCGGAGCGATCGGCGCCCCCATCGTGTTGATGAGTTACCTGAATCCGTTACTCGTTTACGGCTATGAAGCACTCGCCGGGGACTGTCTCAAGGCCGGCGTCTGTGGTTTTATCGTGCCGGACCTGCCGCTCGAAGAAGGTGAGGATTTTCGTGCGGCAATCGAAGAGCAGGGCCTCGCTTTGATTCAGCTCGTTACTCCGGCGACACCGGATGAGCGGATGGCAAGGCTCTGCGCAGCCAGCAAGGGCTTCGTGTATGCCGTGACAATCAGGGGTATCACCGGTGGCCTGGGCGAATTACCGGCCGAAGTGCCGGCCTATCTCGACCGTGTCAGGGCGCTGGTTGATATTCCGGTTTGTGCCGGTTTCGGCGTGCGGCGTGCTGAGCAGGTCCGCAATCTCGGGCAACATGCCGATGGTGTGATCGTTGGCTCGGCTCTCGTCGAGCAACTTGAAGCCGGAAATGATCCGGCTGTATTCCTCGAATCGCTCCGTAAAAATTAAACTTGTGTTGGAGCAGGAGTCATGGTTAAAGCCGCTCCTGTGACATGCGGCCCAGCGGTGGTTTCGGTCGACCCAGGTACAGTGCAACAGCGCCGATCGCTCCAACCCCCCAACCCACCCATTCGGGCCCGGCATCGAGTCCGATCAGCAGCGCTCCGGCGATGATGCCGGCTGCGCCGACAATGACCCGGTACTGGCGTCGTTCGCGACGGTGCATGGTGAGGCGATCGGGGATAGGTAGTTTGCCTTCGCTGGCCAGTGCCTGATCGACGAGTCGGCGCGCGACGCTTGGCAAGCGTTCGAGAACGTAGCGAACTTCTGGCAGGTCGCGCCAGACTCGTTCAGCCGTTGCTTTCGGACCAGTCTGTGCCAACATCCATTTTTTAAGCACCGGCTGGCCTGTTTCCCACAGGTCGAGATCCGGGTACAGCTCGCGCCCGAGCCCTTCGATCTGTACGAGTGTTTTTTGCAGCAGCATCAGCTGCGGTTGTACTTCCATATCAAAACGACGTGCCACCTGGAACAGTCTGAGTAATACCTGGCCGAATGAAATGTCCTTGATCGGTTTATTGAATATCGGTTCACAGACTGTTCGAAATGCCGATTCCAGCTCATCGACACGCGTGTTGACCGGGACCCAGCCGGAATTGACATGTAACTGTGCGACACGATGATAATCGCGATCGAAAAAGGCCAGAAAATTTTCCGCCAGGTAGCGCCGGTCTCCGTCTTCAAGTGTGCCGACGATGCCGAAGTCGACGGCGGCATAACGTGGATTGTCCGGATCGTCGACTTCAACAAAGATATTTCCCGGATGCATGTCGGCATGAAAGAAGTTATCGCGAAAGACTTGCGTAAAAAAGATTTCGACACCGTTTGCGGCAAGTTTTTTGAAATTAGTACCGGCTTGTCGCAGACGGTCCATGTCGCGGATCGGCACGCCGTGGATACGTTCCATGACCATGACCTGCGTCCGGCAATAGTCCCAATAGACCTCCGGGACATAGATGAGTGGTGAACCATTGAAGTTGCGCCGCAGCTGTGCCGCATTGGCGGCTTCGCGCATCAGGTCCAGCTCGTTCAGAATGGTTTTCTCGTATTCCCCGACGATTTCAATCGGGTGAAGTCGATGGCCCTCCGCCCAGTAGCGCTGTGCGAGGCCTGCAATCAGATACAGAACTTCTATGTCGCGTTCGATTTCCTGTTGCATGTTGGGGCGCAGGATTTTGACGATAACCTCAAGGCCGTTGTGCAATTTCGCCACGTGGACCTGGGCAATGGATGCGGCGGCCAGTGCCTCGGGGTTGAACTCGGTGAATACTTCGTCGGCCGGCCGGTCATAGGCATCCTGGATCGCCTGAAGCACCAGCTCATTGGAAAACGGCGGAACCTGATCTTGCAGTTTCGCCAGCTCAGAGCCGATATCATCGGGTAACAGGTCCTGGCGCGTTGATACCGATTGACCGAATTTGACGAAGATCGGGCCGAGTTCCTCTAGTGCTTCACGAATTCGCTGTCCACGCGGTGCGGACGACCGTTTGCGGCCCCAATTCGGTGGCCACAGGTAGAATATAAAACGCAGCGGGCGAAACAGATGTGTCGACGAAATAAGCTGGTCTAGTCCGTGACGAACCAGTACACGCTGGATATCGAGCAATCGCAGGAACAATCGTAACCGTTTCATGTCGACGATTTCTCCGTCAGCCTGTTGAGCCGTGCTTCTAGGCGTTCGGTATCGTTGACGAGTTCGTCAACCGCTTTGAAATGGGTATTAATTTCAGTTCGCAGCGGTAGTTGGCGTGACTCTGCGTGCAGGTAATCAGCTGTTCGTTCAGTGAGGTCTTCGGCCGCATCGGTTGCCCGGTCGCGTGCATCGCGGGCGATGTTCGATAATCGGGTGGCCATCGACTCGCCGAACCAGTCCGCGAGTTTTTCTTCAAGATCCGGGCGCGCGCACAGTAACAATTCCCGAAAGCGGTCGGCGATGTCGACGTCACCGGTTACTTCGACATGGCCCTCGCGTATGGGTGCGTGGCTGTCGATAAACATGAGCCGGTTCAGTTCGATGAGTGTGCCGTTAATCTCTGCATCAGCCTGTCGTTGCAGGTCGGATGACATGTCGATCACTCCGTCGGCTGCTGAAATCAGTATTGGTTTAGATAATGGTTTGGCTGTTATGCGTAACGACTTTCCGTCCAGTTCGTCACACAGATTCTGTGCTTCTTCATTATCATCAATGCCATGGTTGATCATTGACGCGACGGGGCTGATAAGCAAATCAATTAACAAGGTTGTATCCGGGTGATTAGTCGGGCGATCAGTATTTGTAGCCGATGTGCAAAGCAACGATGCCGCCTGCCAGGTTGTGATAGTGACTGTCTTCGAGGCCGGCTTCAGCCATCATGTCAAGCAATGTTTCCTGATCAGGGTGCATGCGAATCGATTCAGCCAGATATTGATAACTGGCTTTGTCCTTCGCGATGATGCGACCGAGTGTCGGCAGTACCCTGAACAGGTGAAATTCGTACAGCGGCTCGATGAAGTGCAGTGCCGGTCTGGAAAATTCCAGGATAAGAAGACGGCCGCCTGGTTTGAGTGTGCGACGCATTGATGCCAGTGCTGCATCTTTATCGGTGACATTGCGCAGACCGAAGCCAATGGTGATGCAATGAAAAGTATCATCGGCGAACGGCAGGCATTCGGCATTTGCCTGCGCGAGGGTGACATTGCCGACAATGGCTTCGTTGACCAGCCGGCGACGGCCCTGGTCGAGCATCGCTGCGTTGATGTCGGTCAGACAGACCAGCCCTGAGTCGCCGACCTGACGACTCATGCCTGCGGTCAGATCGGCCGTGCCCCCGGCAACATCGAGTGCGAAATCGCCGGCGTGCAGGCCGGTTTTTTTCAGCGTGAAACGCTTCCATAGCCGATGCAGGCCACCCGACATCAGGTCGTTCATCAGGTCATAGTTTTCTGCGACCGAGTCGAATACTTCGCGGACCCGCCCGACTTTTTCGCCGGTTGAGACTTCTTCGTAGCCGAAATGGGTGGTGGAGGGGTCAGTGCTCATAGGGATGCATTATATCGAGACGGTGTTGATGTTGTCCTGCATGGGAGGAATTTGGTGTCACCACTCCATTCGACCGGACACCAGGTGCAAGTTTGTGGGACAGCAGCGTGTCTGACACCAATTTCTGCGCCGTTTCTACAGGATGTAGCGGCTCAGGTCTTCGTCCTTGACGAGTTCGCCGAGATGTTCGTCGACGTAGCCGGCGTTGATGGTTACGGACTCTCCGCCGCGGTCCGCCGCTTCGAACGAAATGACTTCGAGCAGGCGTTCGAGGACCGTGTGCAGCCGTCTGGCGCCGATATTTTCGTTCTGTTCGTTGACCCTGAAGGCAACCTCGGCTGTGCGCCGGACGCCCGATTCCTCGAACTTCAGGTTGACGCTTTCGGTCGCCATCAGCGAGACGTATTGCTCGGTCAGCGAGGCATCGGGTTCTGTCAGGATACGGACGAAGTCATCGCTGGTCAGTGCACTGAGTTCGACACGGATCGGAAATCGACCCTGCAGTTCGGGGATCAGGTCCGATGGCTTGGATGCGTGAAAGGCACCCGAAGCGATGAACAGGACGTGATCGGTTTTGACCATGCCGTACTTGGTGGTGACCGTGCAGCCCTCGACGAGCGGCAGCAGATCGCGCTGTACGCCCTCTCGCGATACGTCGCCCCCTGTTGCGCCCGTTGTATCCGAGCGTCGTGCAACTTTATCGAGTTCGTCGATGAAGACAATACCGTTTTCTTCGACATTCTTCAGTGCCTGGATTTTGATTTCATCTTCGTTGATCAGGCGGCCGGCCTCTTCTTCAGTCAACAGTTTGAAGGCGTCGCCGACTTTGAGTTTGCGGGTCTGTTTTTTCGGGCTGGACAGGTTTTGAAACATGCCCTGCAATTGACTGGTCATTTCTTCCATGCCCGGCGGGGCCATGATTTCGACCCCGACCGACGCGATCTGTACTTCGAGTTCGATGTCCTTGTCGTCGAGTTTGCCTTCGCGCAACATCTTGCGAAATTTCTGCCGGGTATCGGTTTCCGATGAGCTCTCTTCCCCGCCATCGGGCATTGGCAGGAGTACGTCGAGAATACGATCTTCGGCAATGTCTTCGGCGCGATGCCTGACTTTGTCCATTTCGATGTCACGCGTTAGCGTGACGGCGATATCCGTCAGGTCGCGCATGATACTGTCAACTTCACGACCGACATAGCCGACTTCGGTAAACTTCGTCGCCTCAACTTTGATAAACGGTGCCTTGGCCAGGCTTGCCAGACGCCGGGCGATTTCGGTTTTACCGACACCGGTCGGGCCGATCATCAATATATTTTTTGGTGTGATCTCGTTACGCAGATGCTCGTTAACCTGCATACGGCGCCAGCGGTTACGTAACGCAATGGCTACGGCACGCTTGGCAGGATCCTGCCCAATGATATGTTTGTCCAGTTCCTGAACAATTTCGCGGGGGGTCATCTGGGACATGTGGGTTACTCCGCCTCGAGGGTCTCGAGGACGATATTGTTATTGGTGAAAACGCAGATGGAAGCCGCGATTTCCAATGATTTACGTACAATGGTTTCGGCATCCAGGTCCGAATTCTCAAGCAGCGCGCGGGCCGCAGACTGGGCAAACGGTCCGCCGGAGCCGATGGCCATCAGGTTGTCTTCGGGTTCGATGACATCGCCGTTGCCCGATACGATCAGGGACGTTTCATTATCCGCGACGACCAGCAGGGCCTCGAGGCGGCGCAGGCGTCGATCGGTACGCCAGTCCTTGGCAAGTTCGATCGCGGCACGGGCCAGGTTGCCGTATTGCTCGAGTTTGGCCTCGAATAATTCGAAGAGCGTAAATGCATCGGCCGTGCCGCCGGCAAAGCCGGCAATGACCCGGCCGTCGGCCAGACGACGGACTTTGCGGGCATTGCCCTTCATGATGGTATTGCCCATGCTGACCTGACCATCGCCGCCGACGGCAACGATACCGTTACGTCTGACCGACACAATGGTGGTGCCCTTGAATTGTTCCATTTCTTTCCCTTGTTGCTTTATTTTTCACGCCGACGCGCGCGCGGATGTGCTTTATCGTATATCTGGGCAAGATGCTGAAAATCAAGGTGGGTGTAGATTTGTGTTGTACTGATGTCGGCATGGCCGAGCAATTCCTGGACACCCCGTAAATCCTGGCTGGATTCGAGCAGATGAGTCGCAAAGCTGTGGCGAAACAGGTGCGGGTAGACCCGTTGCGGGATACCGGCGATCCGGGCCCAGTGCTTAACCCGGCTTTCGACCGTCCGCGGGCTGATGCGCCGACCGCGGATACCGACAAACAGGGCCATCTCGTTCTGATTGGCCAGGGTGGAGCGGACCTGTAACCAGTCTTTTATGGCTTCGCGCGCTTTTCGTCCGACCGGAATCAGGCGATCTTTATCGCCCTTACCCGTTACGCGCACGATGTTGTCGCTAAATTCAATGTCACCGGGATTCAGGCCGACAAGCTCGGCAAGCCTCAACCCGGATGAATACAACAACTCGAGCATCGCACGATCACGCTGCGTAACCGGGTCGTCGCCACGGATATCGAGCAGGCGGCCCATCTGTTCGATGTCGAGCGTATTGGGCA
Source organism: uncultured Chromatiaceae bacterium (assembly GCA_964398325.1). Classification (GTDB taxonomy): domain Bacteria; phylum Pseudomonadota; class Gammaproteobacteria; order Steroidobacterales; genus SMWD01. Next base: position 16,482 of record CAYNMF010000019.1, read on the forward strand.
GGGTGCGCGCTATTTTCGGAGATGAAACTCCGGCAGCCGGGTTTTGTGTCAGTGCCTCGCCGCCGAGGGTTTCCCCCTCTCGAATCAGGTAGTTCATGAAGCTGCGGACGCCGGACAGACGGCGCTGAATGCTGCGTGGGCTCAATCCCCGGGCATGACTTTGTGCCGCGAAGCGACGCAGGTGATGGACATTCAGGTCCTTCCAGGTTTCAAGGTCAATTTCTTCGCAGAAAGCCCGGAAACAAACGAGATCACGACGATAACTTTTTATTGTATGGACTGACAGGCGCCGTTCCAGCTCGAGATGCTGAAGAAATCGCTCGACAAGCTGCCACTGTCGGTCATTCATGGAGTGGGGAGCGCCGCATTTTGGCACCGCGGTTACCTGATCAGGGCTGCGGCGACCAGTTCTCCGATCCGGGTCAGGAAATCGATGCTTTTGCCCGGATGAAAATGATCCGGGTCGCGGCAACCAATAGCCAGGAAGCCGACTTCTGAATGTTTACCCAGCGGGATCAGGGCGACGGAACCGACTTCAACGTCCGCCTCACCGAACAGAAAATCACGCTGGGTATCACGTACGGTGCCACAGCGTGCCAGGCTGGCTTGCAGGAAGGTCTTGAATGGCCCGATTGCGGGGTGTGCCTGGTTGATTTGCCGTAAAAACTGTCCGTTGTCATTGTCAGAGGCGTCATCTTCAAACAGCACGAGAACCGGGCGGTCGGCATTAAATGTCGACCGCAATTGCTCATCTAGGATTGCGATGACATCGTCACGTTCGTCGGCCCGCATCAGCAGCAAAGCCAGCCTATGAATATTGTTTGCGATTTCATCATTGCTTTGCGCGACTTGCATGAAGTCGCGCAACTTTGCTTCTATCTGCTCGTTGCGCCCGCGAAGCACAGACACTTGTCGTTCGATCAGGGAGATAGCCGCGCCGCCGGTGCTATGCGGTAGTTGCAGATCGACCAGTACTTCGCTGTTGCGTGAGAAAAAATCGGGATTTGCCTGCAGGTATTCTGCAATGGCTTCATCGCTGTATTCGGCGGACGTGGATTCAGCTTGTTCGACGCTGTTCATATATTAATCGTACCTTCGAAAACAGTGGCCGCTTCTCCGGTTAGCCAGACTGGCGATCCCGGACCGTCCCAACGCACGGTTACGCACCCACCGGGAAGTTCGACGTTGACGACCGAATTGAGTGTGCCGGTACTTTGACCGACAACAACCGCCGCGCAAGCGCCGGTTCCACAACCCTGAGTTTCCCCGACACCGCGTTCGTAAACCCGTAATCGAATGCGGTCAGCACTGACAACCTGCATGAAGCCGATGTTAGCATGGTTTGGGAATCTGGCGTGGGATTCGAGCAGCGGGCCGAGCGTTGCGACAGGCTCATGGTCAATGTCATCAACACAAAGAACAGCATGCGGGTTGCCGATTGACACGATGCGGATATCGATACTCTGATCTCCGGCATTGACCGGATAGGGAGGTTCACCGGTTTGGGTGATAAATGGCAGAGATTCAGGCCGGAAATCGGGTTCGCCGAATTCTACCGAAATATCGCCATTGGATTCCCGGCGCGCACGGGACAATCCACTCGAATGTTCCAGTAGCAATTCCCTGTCTGTTTCGTCACTGATGAGGCGTGCGATACAGCGGGCACCGTTACCGCATTGTTCTGCCTCGCTGCCGTCCGCGTTAAAGATCCGGTAAAATACGTCTCCATCGGCGGTTTGCGGCGGTTCCAGCCATAGCAACTGATCGAAGCCTATGCCCGAGTGACGATTGGCGAGATGGCGAATGGTTTCTTCCGGCAACAGTATTCCGCCTTTTGTCTGGATAACGATAAAATCATTGCCAAGGCCATGCATTTTCGTGAACGGGATGCGCATCTAAAGTGTGTCGATCCTGGGTAAGGGCTTTTCCGGATTATAACTTTGCTGTGACCTGGCTTCCGGTCACAATCTGGCTTGTCTTTTGTTAAGTGGAACGCTAAGTTTACCGACTTGGTTTACCGGGTAAAGGATAATAAAAATGCGTCACATCATGGTTTTAAATTCCAAAGGTGGCTGTGGCAAGAGCACGATAGCGACGAATCTGGCCAGTTACTATGCGGTTGAGGGCAAGCGGGTGGCGCTGGTCGATTATGACCCGCAGGCGTCCGGCCTGGACTGGCTGGCCAGACGGCCGGAAAGTCGGGCCACGATAGTCGGTATTGACGGCGCCAGGGAGGGATTGACTCACCTGCCACGCAATACGGATATCGTCATTGAAGACGCCCCGGCGCGCTCGCACGGCGCAGAATTGACGGATCTGGTACGCCATGCCGAGACACTCATCGTTCCGGTCCTGCCGTCGACCATTGATATGCAGGCATCGACCAAGTTCATCGAGGAGCTGGCAAAAGTCGGCAAGGTCAAGCGCAAACAGGTCAAAGTGGCCGTCGTGGCCAATCGTGTCCGTGAATATACGATCATTTTTGATCAACTCGATGAATATCTCGAAGGCCTGAAGATCCCGTATGTTGCGACGCTTCGTGAGGCACAGAATTATATTCGGGGGTATGTGCGTGGACTTGGAATTTTTGAGTTGCCGGAGTATCTGGCCTGGCCGGATCTGGAGCAATGGGACCCGCTGCTCGAGTGGTTAAAGAGTCGGCGGTCAAGGCCCTAGTTTTACAGGTGGGATGCTGCCGACGCGTGACCGGCGACTGATAGCCTCATCGTTTTGCCTGATGGTAGTCGGTCAGGAGCCGGCGTTTTCGAGGCGGGGGATGTCGGGGGCCCCTGTGGTGCTGAGTGTCAGGCCTTTTGCAAAGGCTGTCGATGCGGCCGAGGGTTCGTCCAGTTTGAGCATGAGCTGGCCCAGTTCATGGTATGCATCCGGGGTGGCGGCAATGGCGAGGCTCGATTCGATGTAGCTGCGGGCTTTCCCCCAGAGTTCGTTACGAATGCAGGAACGGCCTGCGGCCAGCAGGATGATGGGATCTTCGGGGCGCTGATTGAGCCATTTTTCTATTTGTCGGCGTTGCCCGTCCTTGTTGGCCAGCTTTAGCTTGCCGTAGATCGTTACAAGTTCGCTGTCCCAGTCTGTTTTTAATGTCCTGATGATGGCGGTGGCGGCCAGTTCATCATTATTCCCGGCGACCAGCGCGTTGACGTGTGCACGGAGCAGACATTCGTTCTTGCGCAAGGCCCTGGGCAGCTTGTTCCAGTAGGCATTGATCGAATCGATATCCAGATTTGGTGTCGATAGCTGGGCCTCGAAGGCATTGATGGTCCATTCATCGAGCGTGCGTGCCGAAATGTTCTTTGCACGACGCAATTGTGGCAATAGTTTGGTCAAAGCCTGCCAGTCTTGTTCTGTATGCAGAAGTTGGCCCAACAATTTCAACGCCTGGGGATGACTGGGCTGGCTCTCATGAATCTGTTCCAGGCTTTTATGGGCTGCGGCGTGTTCACCGGCTGCGATCTGGAGTTCAGCCTGCGTTAACAGTACAGCGTTTTGGGTTCCACCGTTGCTGTCCTGAGCCATCTTCAGCCACCCGTCACGGCGCTGGCGATCCCCCTGGGCTTGTGCGGCCCGTGCGGCGGTCAGGTAATTTAGCAACGGTGTTTCGCTGTCGGCCGCACCCTTGGTCAGCAAGCGCTCACCGCGGGCAAGTTTTCCCTCTGACAGTGCAATAAAGCCTTTCGTGATACGTTGGCTGGAACGTTTTGCCCGGGCCCGGGCCGCCATTTCGCCGAGTTCACGCGGTGCTTGCCAGATCCGGATCAGCGAACGAATGACCAGGTAAGCAAGAAAGGCGACAAAAATCAGTATCGGCACAGACATTTCAACGGTGTAGCCGCGAAAATTGATGAGCACATAGCCATTGTTTTCGAGCAGAAAATGCGCAGCGACCGAGCCGATGAGCAGGACCAGGATGACAATCAGCCCGAATTTCATGGAGCGGCAGCCTCGTTACCGAGATTGAGCAGCAGGCTTAGCGAGCCGGAGATGTCGGGCAGTTCTTCCGGCAACTCGGCTTTGGCCAATCGGTTAATGGTCGATTTAGCCGTTTTGACCCGCTGAGAGTCGTTGTCAAAATATTGTTCGAGCCGGGTCAGGACACTCTGAAGTGATTGTCGATACAAGTTACTTTCGTTGCGCAGCACGGCGAGACGTGCAATCTGCAGTTCGACATCCATGCTGCGGATCAACAGGGATTCCTCGGTCGCGGACATCAGTGGAATGATTGCTTCGTCGCTGCGCCTGACGCTGATGATACTTCCAAGTGCATCGACAATGACGCGCCAGGCGCGTTGCCAGCCGGTCTCCGTTCCCTTGCTGTTCTCCGCCGTGAAGCGTTCCGGGGACGACCGTGACAGCGGCAGCGTGTTCAGTGATTGTGCCAGGCTGCCGAGTTCCAGAATGATACCTTCGGCATCAGGTCGCGGCACTGCTTTGAGAGCGGTGCGTTCGTCGCTGATTTTTGCGCGTACGCGTGTCAGGCCCGGATCGCCCAGGTCTTTGATTTTTGCGTCAGCCAGTTCGAGTGCACGCAAAGATACGCCCACATTGCCCGCCAGATTTAGCTGTGCGTTGGCGATGCGCAGGAAATATTCGGCTTCTGCAAGCAGCCAGGCGCTGCGAGCCTGCCCGGCAACTCCGGGGATTTTATCGAGTGTTCCTTCAATCCGTGTCATGCGCGCCGGCAGTTCTTCGAGCTGACGTTCGATGCGTTGAGTCAGTGCGGTTAGATTTTTGTCAAGTTTCCGGTCTGCGGCGCCGAGATTCCCGATATCGCCAATCACGCGTCCGAGTTCTGCACTGCGCGTTGCAAGTTCACGCCGGGTATCGGCGAACTGTTCATTCAGCGACTGTTGAGCCCGCTGTTCGTTCCACAGGTAACCAGCGCCGCCGGCTGTCAGCAATGCGACGAGCAGGCCGACCAGTCCGGTCCACGCAATCGGGCGCTGCGGCGAATCGCCAGAGGGTGCCGGGTCCGGTTTGTCGTTGACTTCGGGTTTGCCGGCAGATGCTGAAGCGGGGGGTGCACTGGTTTGTGACGGCGAATCTTCGATGGGTGTCGAATCGTCTCTCGGTTCGTCTGTGGTTTTGTCGCTCATAGCCGTATTATCAGAGTACAGGGCCCTGCGAACAACCTGTGAGTTCGGGTTCAGTCACCGGTTCTTCACACAGGCCTTGACAGCCGTGACATGCCTCCGGCTGACAGGCAGCGGTTCAGGACAATCACGGAGCCAGACCTCGTATTGGCCGTCCGGGGTTTTTTCCATGCGTTCGATCCATGTCAGCGCGACAAGAGCGCTGCGGTGGATGCGAATAAAGCGATCGGCGAATTCATGGGCAAGCTCTTTGAGTGGTTCATCGATCAGGTCTTCACCGTTGGTGTGACGAACCGTGATGTATTTCTGGTCAGCCTGAAAGTAGAGAATATTTTCGATTGGGATCAGGTGCAAATCGGCTCCGCGACGTGCGCAAATGTTACTGCGTGCGACCGGTTGCTGTGGGTTGTTGGCGAGTGCCTCTATCTGCCGCCGTGCGAGTCGCGCTGCAAATTCCAGTGCGTGGCCGAGTTTTTCGCGGCGCACGGGTTTGAGCAGATATCCTATTGCGTGTGTATCGAAGGCCTCAATCGCATAGCTGTCAAAGGCTGTCGTGAAAATCACGGCCGGACCATCGTCTAGCCTGGAGAGATGGCGGGCAGTTTCGATGCCATCCATATCCGGCATGCGAATATCCAGCAGGATAATGTCGGGTGACTCGGCCAGGCTTAATTGCAGTGTCTCAGTGCCGCTGGCGGCTTCGCCGATAACTTCATACCCGGTCAATTCATCGAGTAACCGGCACATCCGCGAACGGGCGGGGGCTTCATCGTCTGCAATCAGGATCCGGATAGTCATTCTTTTATCGGGAAAGCAATGCTGACCTGGTAATGAGTCTGGTCAATGGCCCGCGACAAGCTCGCAGAGGCGCCGAAGGCCAGTTCAAGTCGTTCGCGAATATTTTCCAGGGCAATCTGGTTGCCGGCCTCGGATTTGAATTTTTTGATGGGCAACGGGTTGCGGACCGACAGGTAAATCATGTTGCCCTTTCGGCGGCCTTCAATCTCGACAACACCGGCGTCGGGTAATGGCTCAACACCATGATAGATGGCGTTCTCGAGGAGTGGTTGCAATGTCAGGCTCGGGATGCGCGCCTGCTGCGGCAGTTTGTCGAGTTGCCAGCTGACGATCAGCCGATCGCCAAGGCGTTGTTGTTCCATGTCCTGATAGACGCGCGTTACTTCAATCTCCTGTGCAAGCGGTATCAATTTCTGCGAATCGGCCAGCGATGCGCGGAACAGATCTGACAGATTTTCGACAGCGGTTTCGGCTGCCTTCGGGTTAGTTCGCGTCAGTTCGGCGATCGTGTTCATGCTGTTGAACAGGAAGTGTGGCCGAATTCGCGCCTGTAAGGCATGAATTCGGGTTCGTGCCTCACTTTCGACGTTTCTCTGCCATTGGTGCGAGACATAAAAGTAACGCAACGCCAGACCGGTCATGATGATACCGATGACAACGTTGCTCGACAGGAAGTACCAGTGATTCTTCGGGAACCATGTATTCGGAACAGTTATGCCCGGCGCAGAGTAAGTCGTGCCGAGCCAGTAGATCGCTTCTGAGACAACTGCAATGATGATGGTCACCACGGCGAAGGTCAGGATGCTCGCCCTGAAGACGGAGAAACGGTTCAATCGATTACGCAGCAGGCATAACATTGCAGTGATGACAAGGCTCGTCCAGATGAGCAGCAGTGAGGTTTTGGCCAGATCGCTGAAGAATAAACTCCATTCTGTCTGGCGTACCAGTGTGAATGCTATCGCCGTTAGTTCGGCAATCAGCACGACACCGAACACAATGGGTGATGAGCAGAAATTTGGCAGATAGGCAGGATGGCGGACGCTGTTAATTTCGCCGCCACGTTTGTCATCGGTCCGGTTGTCGGGATGGCGGGTCACCGTGCTTTCGCAATTGGTTGTCAGGATGAAGCCAGGTCAATCGCACCAATCGTTGACCAGTTTTTGTGCTGCCGTGCGTTCGCTGTCCAGTTCTTCGTCGGTCAGGTATTCACGTTCTCCGTTTTCAAGCGGCTTGTATAAGCGTCTGGCTGTATTGTAAGTCAGTAGACGCGTCTTGGCCTTTTCGCAGTTTTCGGCGCGAACCTGCCGATCATCTTTAGCCTGGGCTTTCTTTTCGGCTGTTTGTTCTTTCTCTTGTTTTTTTCGCGTGGCGATAGCCTCATTTCGTTCGGCCGTCGCCTTGGTACGGGCCTGCAACGCCTGTTGGTTCGTATGCTGAGTTGTAATGGATGTCCGCACGGCGTTTACGCCAGCCGGCGGTTGTGCGCTGAAGTGGGTTATATCCTCTCCATCGACCCATTTATAGATAACTTCGGCAGATAGGTTTGACATAACGCTGAAGGTCAGAATGCCGGCGAGCAGTATTACGGCTCTCATCAAAGGTGCTCCTTCCGCGAACCAGCGGAGAAAGAATCCGTGAAATTCCCGGAATTATGCCATTTTTGGCTGTTGAGGAGGTGGAACCCGGTCACAGTGACGGGTGGGTTTGTTGTGGTTCTTTCTTGGCGCTTTCCCCGGGCGGTCTTTTCCGTCACGGTCCCGCTCGGAGACACGCCGTGAACACATCCATGTGGGCTCGGGGCCGCCGTCCATG
>CAYNMF010000020.1:0-23826 GCA_964398325.1 uncultured Chromatiaceae bacterium
AGGTTTCATCGGTTTGAATCTGCTTGGTTTTACGGTATAAAAAGCGGCTCATTACATTGTTCAGAGAAAACCTGAGTTTGCGGCCCGTATCGCAATCGCAGCCGATATCCGGTTTTTTCACTGATCTGGTTGATGGGCAGGGTATTGCCGTATTCACTTGAGCCAAGGTTGACTCGATGACGATGCATTATCAGAATAGAATGACTGTCAATGTCTTGTGACGAGACTAATAATTTAGTGGGTAAATCATGACGGGCTGGATAACTCACCTGTTAGCGTTCCTGGTTGGTGCATGCATCGGCGGGTTATTGATGGCCAACCGGCGCAACCGTGCCGGCAGTCGGCTTGAAAAACGCCAGTCGGATAAACTGCTGCGTCGACTGTATAAGCAATGCCCTGATTTTTTTGACGATATTCGCACCGAACTGGGCAAAGCCGAGTTTCGGGATGTCCGCGAATTCGCCATCGTCCAGTCATCCCAGGTCACTTTCGTCAGTGAGAACGTGAAGTTTGTCTATTATGAAGATGAATTACCCGGCCTGAAGGAAATTGCGGCAGAACTCGAAGAACATGAGTTTGTCGATGACGTTACTCGTGGCAAGACGCCGCTTTATCGCATGCGTGAAAATTTTGTCACAGCCCTGGACTCTTTGTAATAGGGGGCACATCCACCGCTGCGGTGCCGTTCATGTGGACTGTTTATATTGTTCGTTGTGCAGACAGTACTTTGTACACGGGCATTGCAAAGAACGTGAATGAACGGATCAATCTGCATAATACCGGACATGGAGCCAAATACACTCGCTCGCGTCGGCCGGTCGAGCTTGTATATTCCGAGTCTGTCGAAGATCGTGCGGCCGCCTTGCGGCGGGAAATTGCGATTAAGCGACTCGAACGAGACGACAAGAAAAAATTGATAGAAACTGGTTTTGATTAAGCATCGACGAATCACCACCGACAGAACATGTATTTGGTAAATCATGTCCGGTCAATATATTCGGTCATAGAATGAGCGAACTTCATCTGAGGAACCAGACCATGTCAAATGAGCCGGTGTTGGAGCAAGGCGAGCAAACTGTTTCGAGACGCACAATGCTGGCCGGTGGAGCAGGTCTCGCAGCTCTGTCAGCTTCACAATTGGTGACCGGTTGTGCAAGCGGCCGGTCATGGGTTGCAGCCGACGGCCAGTTCAAGACCACTCGTAACGCTCCACAAGCACCCTTTGAATCCTTTCGTGACTATATCGAGGCGATTGAGGCACGCGGCCTCATTTTTCGTGTGCCGCGCATTGATCAGGATGCTTATGAATTGACGGCGTTGACCTATCGGCTTATCGATGAATACGGTTGGTATGAAGCACCCTGTATCCTGGCAGAAGAAGTAAAAATTGAAGGTAGATGGGTCAAGGGACCGATTATAGTGAATCACATGGGCCACTGGTTCACCGAAGCGATTACGTTCGGCATTGAGCCGGTTGCGAACGATGGTGTTGCGACTTATCGCAAGACGATGAAAAAGCTCGAGAGTATGCTTATCGATGGCGAGTATCCTCAGATTGAACCTGTCGAGGTTTCAGCCCGAGAGGCGCCTTGCAAGGAATTTGTATTGCGCGGTGATGATATTGATCTGACGAAGTTTGCTTTTATCCAGAGCAATCCGGCCGATTCCAGGCGTTACATCAATACCGGATCCTCATTCACGAATGGTCCGGTCATCGGCAAGAATTTCGGTACATATCGCTGTGAATTGCGCGGTCCTCGTCTGCTCGGGTTTAATTCGGAACCTCATCAAACGGCATGGCGTACGTTAATGGCCGCCAAAGAGCGCGGCGAGAAAAGTGTCAAAATATCGATTGCAGTTGGCCTGGATCCGGTTATCTGGACTATCAGCGGTTCGCGCATCGTTAATCGGCTGAACAAGAAGAAAATTGACGAACTTGCCGTTGCCGGTGGTATGCGGGGCAAAGCCGTAAAGGTCGTGCGCTCGGAAACTAATAACCATCTGGTGCCGGCCAGTGCCGAAATGATCATCGAGGGCGAGGTGCCACTTGAAGAGATGATGCCGGAGGGGCCGTTCGGCGAGATGTATCAATACCTGGGCGCCCGGCGCAAGTCCAATTTTATTTTAAAGGTTTCGGCCGTTACGCATCGCAAAGATCCGTGGATTCTCAATCAGTTCACTGGTGTTACACGCGGCTATGCGACCGCTCCGACGGCAGTATTGTTCAATACGGGCCTGCGAGCCCTGGTACCGAACCTGATTGAGCTGCATTCACCTGTTGACTCAACAGGCCTGACTTATGTTCGCATCCGCAAAGAGAAACCGGGTGACGGTATCAAGGCCGGCAAGCGACTGGCTTCGATTATTCCAATTTTCAAGATTGTTGTTGTCGTGGATGAAGATATCGATATTCTGAATTCGCGGCAGGTTAATATGGCAATCGGTTCGCGCTTTCGTCCGGCAGAAGACACTCTGATCATCGAGAGTGCCCGGGGTATGCCGCTCGATCCGAGCCTCAAGGAAGGTGCTGCGAACAAGACAAGTAAAATCGTCATTGATGCAACCGTGCCCTGGCCGGAAGAAGATGGCCCCGAGAAATTTGCCAAACTGAATCGAGCTTTGCTTGAAGAACTTGCGCCGGAGTCCTTTGATCTCGTTCAACAGAAATGGGGTGACATCATCAGGCGTAAATATCCGAATTTTGGCGAGATGTCGTGAGAGCCATGAATATTCAGAATTGTAGTCAGGAATAAGTATGTTCAGTCATTCAGTCATTAGTAAAACACAACAGATGTGGAAACTCTGGGTCGGTGTAGTGGCGATGGTGTTCGGTTCGGTCGCACCGGCTTTTGATCAGGCAGACCTGTCGTGGACGGCGGGAACAGTAATCGCAGTAGCCGGTTACGTATTTACCCTGGCACTGATTCGTTGTCCCGTCTGCGGCCAGCGGTGGTTATGGAAGGCCACACTCGATGCCGGGCTCTACGGGCCGTTATTTCGCAAGTCCAGGTGTCCGTCCTGCGGGCATGAGTTCGGTTGAACAAGGCCATATTTATCAAGAACGCATTGTCGATAGTTGTCGGTGTAATCTGCCTGGTCTCAACGGGTTACGGACAGGACGCTTCCCCCGTGCGCTGCCGTGATGCACTGCGCCCGGTCCTGCTGCAATTGAGCCCGGATCGTGCGTTGTTACCCGATATTCTGCACTTGTGCGAAGGCCAGGCCCGGGCCGGCGATCCTGAAGCACTGTACGGGTCATCGCTGCTGTATCTTGGTCTGGTCGACTGGCAGCCGGACAAAGCCATACCGATGATGCTCGGCGCTGCTGACAGCGGCATTCCAGAAGCACAATACTGGCTGGCCTGGCAGTATGAGTCGGGTCCGTTGCTCGCCAATGATGCAGAGCTTGCTTTGTATTGGTATTTACAGGCAGGGCAGAGGGAACACCGATTGGCATTGAGCCGGCTGGCAAACATCTTTGCGAATGGCGAGTTGGGTGTGCCGATCAATGAAAAAAAAGCCGGTGCTTTTCGCGCTCGAGCTGCCCGGTGTCAAAGCTAATTGAGCAAATAAAGTAAACCATGCCCGATATGAAAACCATATTTGCTGCGAACCGGGAGTGGGCGCGGCGTATGCTTGCATCCGAACCGGATTATTTCGATCGATTGGCGCATCAGCAAGCACCGGAGTATTTGTGGATCGGTTGTTCGGACAGTCGTGTGCCGGCAAACCAGATTACGGGCATGCAGCCTGGAGAAGTATTTGTTCATCGTAACGTTGCCAACGTAGTACCCGAAAATGATTTGAATTGTCAGTCAGTTATTCAGTTCGGCGTCGATGTCCTCGGCGTCAAAGACATTATTGTCTGTGGCCATTATGGATGTGGCGGCGTACTGACTGCGATGAAGGATCAGGCAACCGGACTTTCGCATGAATGGGTCAGTGGCATTGCAGATTTACGCAAGCAAAATGCAGCGTCTCTAAATACGCTTGAGACAGAGGCCGAGCGCTATGCGCGGCTTTGTGAACTCAATGTCATCGAACAGGTTCATAATCTGGGTAAGTCACAGGTTGTTTTGGCCGCCTGGTCACGTGGCCAGTCTGTCAGACTGCATGGCTGGATTTACAATATCAAAGACGGTTTGTTGAAAGATCTTGATGTAACGGTTGGCGGGCCAGCCGGAGATTAAGGCTGAGATGCCTGCTGAACCCTATTGATATCTGTTTATGGAAGCAATTTTGCTCGCAGTTTTTGGTGTTGTTCTGTCAGTGGCCGGTATTGTCGGTCTGGCATTGCCGGCATTGCCCGGCGCGCCGCTTTTATTTGCCGGGCTTTTTTGCATCGCCTGGGCCGAGGATTTCATGTATGTCGGGGCCGGTACGTTGACTCTGCTCGCCTTTTTTGCGGTGCTGACCTATGCGGTTGATCTGATTGCCGGCGCTTTCGGCGTACGGCGTTTCGGCGCCTCATCGCAGGCGATGCTCGGGGCAATGCTCGGTGCCATAGTCGGTTTATTTTTCGGTATCCCGGGTATCCTGGTCGGACCGTTCATTGGCGCTGGAATTGGTGAACTGTTAACGGGGCAGGATCTTCGCGCAGCCGGCCGTGCGGGTATCGGCGCTACAATTGGTCTTGTAATTGGTGTCGCGGCTAAACTTATGCTTGCATTCGCGATGATAGGAATTTTTGTCCTGATGCGATTTATGTGACTGACGTGTGTGGCGTGATCTTAAATTCAGGAGCCTGACCTGCGGATGATCCGCGGCTCTTGAAGACAGGTTTGATATCCAGTCAGGTTTCAGTGTTCCCGATCCGGGTACGCACCACGGAGTTTCGTTTATCGGTCCGCTTTCGTGAAGACGGAGATGACCTCGTTTTGTTTGTGCACGGCCTTGGTTGCAGCAAGGATATCTGGCGTGCGGCATGGCAACGTCCCGAGTTGCGTGGCAAGTCCTTGCTGGCACTGGACTTGCCGGGGTTTGGGCATTCGGCCAAACCGCCGGAGTTCTCCGCAGATCTTGCGAGCTATGCCAGCGTTCTCGGTGCATTGATCGATGCGCACGCGTTGCGGCGAATTGATCTCGTGGCACATAGCATGGGCGGGTCAATCGCTTTGTTGTTGCCGTCGCAGGTATTGTCCCGACTCAAAAATCTGGTGCTCGTCGAGCCGCGACTGTTCAGTTCCAGCTGCGGTATTGCACCGGTTGCGGCCGGCGTGTCATTGGATGAATTTCGCCGGTCGGTATTCCCCGGGATTCGGCAGAAAATGAGTGATGATCTGAACACCAGGTTCGATCTTGACCGGGCGGATTCGGATGCATTCTATGCCAGCAGCCATTCCCTGATGGAATGGTCGGCGCAACGGGCGTTACTTGAGCAGTTTCAGCAGGCCGACTGTCGAAAATATTTTATTTATGGCACTGAAAACAGGCACCTGCAGGAACTGAATTTCATTGCACCGGCGCTGACTGTGCCCATCAGGCATGCATCGCATTTCGTCATGAACGATAATCCGGATCACTTTTACGAAAGTTTGTTATCCATTTTGGACGCCACCGCATGAGTTCGCGACAGAAAGCATTTTCGCAGGTATGCTGCTCGTTCGATTGAGTATAAAAATAATGATGCTTCAACCTGCCAGTGAGTCTCCCGAGCTAACAATTCTTGAACGATTCGTGCTGGAAACAGCATTTTTTTCTACGGATAATGATTCCGGTTTTCGACAGCAGATTGAGGCCGCAACTGTTGCAGTGCGTACGCCAAGTGGTGTCGGCTTTATGACCAAATTACAGGTCCCCGATGAGTACCGCGTAGCGGATGAGTCTGTCGGCAGCGCTATGCGGGTCATCACAGGCGAGCACCCGTTGTTGCCGTCAGGCGCCGAGTTTATTCTGCAAATCAAGGATGGGCGTATCAATTGCATTGAAGCTTTTTGCCACGAGGGCATGTGGCCGACAGATGAGTCACAATTTAAAATTCATCTTTGAGACGCTACTACGACCGGATACCGGGAACAGGTTTTTGGGACGGCAGTGGGTATAGCCTGATAAAATGACCGGTCTGAAAGACCTGGTGAGGTGAGGAGCAATGAGCGGTTACGGAAAAATAAATCTTCTCGCCATGTTACTGATGCCGGCCATAGCAACGTTGGCAGGGGTCGTCATGTTCGGGCCGCGCGTCGATACGATGGTGGCGGTGTTTGGAATGAATGTCGTTCCCATGCTGATCGGGGGTCTGTTTTCAGGCTTATTGTTACGCAGTGCCAGAAAGTCAGGCGGCTCCGGTCGATCTATTGCTCTGTGGCCGACTGTGCTGCCGGCTATTATCGGCATCGCATGGTATCTGCGCGATGCGCTATTCCCGGCTGCGCAGGATCCGGGCCGGGTTTATATCGCGGGTCCTCAATATCTACTCATCATAGCCGTATTAACGGGTCTTTGCGCCAGTATCGTATGCGCGATCATCAGGTCGCGACGCACGGGCACCTGATAACATCGGGTATTTTTGTACGCGTGCCGTCATTAAGTAGTATCCAGTGTCTGTCAGTTACGTTCCATACAAAAAAGTCGGGTCTCGCCCGAATGCAATTGTCGATGGGCCGCCTTTGCCGTCGACAGTACTGACGCTGTCTCACTGGCCGAATAATCAGACACCCGATTCTTTGCAACGCGACACGTCAACGGCGACGGTGTTCGCTTATCTGGATGCGCCGGACAGTCATCTTCAGGTTGATATCGTTTCGAATAATCATTTCGATGAAGACGGGCTATTTAGTATGTATGCTTTCTGCTATCCGGAACTGGCGAGAGAACATCGAATATTACTCGAAGCAGGCGGACTGACCGGAGACTTCGGCATAGTTGAGAGCCCGGATGCAGCCAGGCTTTGTTTTATTATTGAAGGTTTAACCGACCCGCTTGCATCTTCGTTGCCCGAGCAACTTTTCAAAAGCTGTGAAGATCGTCGTGTTGCATCGTTCTACCACCAATTGCTGCCGCTGGTACCGGATTTTCTGGAGGATATCGGCGGTTATGAGGTGTACTGGCGCGATCAGTTCGAACATTTCGTATTCAGCCAGACGCTGATCGAGACGGGCAAGGTCGATATCGAGGAACGGCCTGAATATGACCTGGCCATAGTCAGGATTCCCGATGATGTGCCGGAGCGAACTGTGCGGCGCTATTTGAATTCAGAGCAGGCTGCAGTTCATCCGTTTGCGATTAACAGTGCAACAAGATGCAACCGGATTCTAAGAATTTATAGAGGCAACCTGGAATTTCATTTTCGGTATGAGAGCTGGTTACGTTTCACATCGTGGCGGCCGATGTTGCGTGTTGCGCTCGAGGGTATTGCTGAGCAGTTAAATAAATTGGAGGAGGCGCCTGGCACCTGGCGGGGTGAAGATGTAAATTCTGTTGTCCCACGGCTATATCTCGATGGATGTCGGCGCACTTCGCTTTCAGAGGAGCGATTCCTTGCGTTACTCGAGCAGTACCTGGTCAGCGCCCCCGCAGCATGGGATCCTTACGGATGGCAGGAAGCCTGAGTCGGAGCGGATTTATGACGACATTACGTCCTTTCCATATTGCAGTTCCAGTCGACGATCTTGCGGCATCACGCGCTTTTTATATTGATGTTCTCGGTTGTCATGAAGGTCGCAGTGATCAGCACTGGGTCGATTTTGATTTTTTTGGTCACCAGTTAGTCTGTCACGTTCATCCGTCACCAGCAGGTGAGAGACATCACAATTCGGTTGACGGTAAGCGTGTGCCGGTCCCGCACTATGGAGTCGTGTTGACGATGGGTGATTGGCGGCAGCTGGCGACGCGGCTCACCGAACTTGGCCAGGCATTCGTCATCGAGCCTTATATTCGTTTTGCAGGGCAACCGGGTGAGCAGGGTACATTTTTTATCCTTGACCCGAGCGGTAATGCACTCGAATTCAAAGGATTTGCAGATCTGGATACGTTATTTGCGACGTGAGATCTGACCGTCAATGATGCTCTGTCAGTTTGAAGGTAATTCGGCACAGTCAACGCATTCGGAGCTCTCCGGTCGAATAGCCAGGCGCTGTTCGCTGATTTCTTCACCACAGGTAATACAGGTGCCGTAACTGCCGTCATTGATTCGTTGCAGGGCTGCATTGATGCTGGCCAGTTCTTCGACGGCCTCTGTTTCGAGTGCGGAGACGACTTCCACATTGCCGAGCTCGGCAGCCTGTTCCGACGAATCGGCATTCAGCGGTTTGCGCGCGTGGACATGTATCGTAGCGACGCGTTTCTCCAGTTCTGCTTTCTCGTCTTGCAGTTGTTTTCTGATTTTTTCCTGATTCATGTTTTTTGCTGGGATATCGGTTCCGGATGATCATTGAGTGTACGTCAAGATACCGTGATTTTGAATGTGGTTTTCGGGTTGAAAGCGGTAAACTGGATCAGGTGAATGATAAACAGGACACTGTGACGGGTCCGGGTATGGCCGGTATTGTACTGGCAGCCGGGGCTTCACGCCGGCTGGGCAGGCCGAAGCAGCTTGTTGAGTGGAATGGAACGACGCTGCTCGAGCGGACTGTGCATGCGATCTTTGAATACTGCGATTGTGGTGTGATTTGTGTTCTCGGCGCTTACGATGCCGATGTACGAACTGCCCTGGAGGGCTGCGATGTACGGATCGTCGTCAATACAGAATGGCGAGAGGGTATCGGGGCATCGATTCGATCTGGTGTGGAACAGCTGCCGGCTAATGCACGGGCAATCCTGCTGACCGTTTGTGATCAGCCGCGGGTTCAGAGTTCGGATTTTGCCCGGCTCATCGCCGATTGGTGTGCCGAACCACAGGCTGTTGTGGCAGCCGGCTATGGTGACGGCTATGGCGTGCCGGCAATTTTTCCGGTTGCATACCGGGATGATCTGACCGCTTTGCACGGTGATCGGGGTGCGAAAGCGGTCATTGGCGCCGCGCCGCGCAAGCGAATTGTCGAGATGCCCACCGCCGCTTTTGATATTGATCATCGCGATGATCTGGCCCGGCTGCAAGAGAATACGGGCAGATGATCATCAGCGAAAAATGAAAATGGCCAGATAGAAGCCGGATGATAAACTTAATCAAATTTTGACGGACTATGAGCAATGATTCGAGTACAAATCGAGTATTTCGCAATTCTTCGCGAGCATGCCGGCAAGAATGCCGAGGAAGTGCAGACTGAAGCCGGTACCGTAGGTGAGCTTTTCGATGAGCTTGCCGATCGTTATGCATTTCCACAGATGAGCTCAATGAAAGTAGCTGTCAATGCAGAATTCGATGCATGGGACGCTCGCATCACCGAGGGCGATTCGATTGTATTTATTCCGCCGGTAGCAGGCGGATGAAACGTTTTTCTTTTTCTCATGAGAATGTATCCGGCGATGCTGTCCGCCGGCTTGTTGGCGACGATGCGTCCGGAGCATACGTGGCTTTCGAAGGCTGGGTTCGTAACCATAATGAGGGTCAGCAGGTTCTTCGTCTTGAATACGAGGCATATGAGAGTCTGGGCGCCAAGGAAGGTGAGCGCATTATTTGTGAAGCCGAAGAGCGTTTCGGGATCAGCACGATGTACTGTGTTCACCGTCTCGGTCAGCTGGAGATTGGTGACATTGCCGTTATTGTCGGCGTCAGCACGCCCCATCGTGATGAAGCATTTGAAGCTTGCCGGTACATCATCGATGAAGTGAAGCATCGGGTACCGATCTGGAAAAAAGAGCACTACGTTAACGGAGACTCCGGTTGGGTCAACTGTGAACGTTGCTCAGACGCCGCGCATAATCACGAACACAGCGACCAGTAGCTGTAATAACTCATTTCCGCAGGTCATGACTTACCGGCGGGATTATTCAGCGATTCTCCAGTTCCCGAGCGATCAGTTCGTCGGCAACGGCCATCATATCGTCAAAATTCTTGATGCCTTCACCACTGGTCAGGTATGTACCATTGATGACGAGCAGCGGCACGCTCTGAATACGATATCGCTGGGTCAGGTTCTTTGCACGCTTGAGTTTACTTTCAACGGCATATGATCGAAATGTTTTTTTGAAATCGTCGGTGGATATACCATGCTTGCTGACGAAGTTTAATATACTCGCTTCATTGGTCAGCATATCTTTGTTGACATGAATTTCGTTGAAAATCTTTCCATGCATTTCTTCAATCTTGCCGAGCGCTTCGAGGGTGTAGAAAATTCGGGCATGCATCTCATTCGTTGCATTCCACATCACCGGCAGACGAATAAATCTGACACCGTCAGGTAGATTACCGGCCCAGTTCTGTATGATTGGATCGAAGTTAAAGCAATGAGGACATCCGTACCAGAAGACCTCGGCGACTTCGACAACATCCGGCGGGCTGCTTGTGCCTTGTGCTGTCGTCAGTTTTATATAGTCGGTGTTTGCCTTGAATTTCTGTGGCGCCGGGGCGACCGGTGTGTTTGCTTCGGCCAGAACAATTTTGTTGCTGCCCTGATTCTGTGCAGGGATATCATCACCTGCCGATTCCTCGACGACCTCTACCGGCTTAACGGGTTTATCGGCCGGGCTGGTTATTTGCGGGTCAGCAGTTGGTTGGTCAGTCGGTGCGGGAGCACTCTGCCGGGGTTCGGGCGATCCTCCGCATGCGGCAAACATCAACATGAAAGTCGCCAGGATCAGGGTTCGGGTCAGATTCATCATGATGGGTCCTTTGCGCTGTTCTGAAGCGTCCACATAGGGCAGCAGGTATGGTGATCGAAATTCAGAGGCGTTATTGCAGGCCCTGAATATATGACGTAACGGCAAGAATATCCTTGTCACTCAATAACGCCGCAATATTGCGCATGACCTGAAATTGCTGCGCATCGGTCTGGCGTTCGCCGGCACGGTAGGCCCGGAGCTGGTTAGCGGAATAAGCGGCGTGCTGGCCGGCGAGAACCGGATAGCCGGCGCCGGGGTTGCCGCGGCCAGTCGGGCCGTGACAAGCCATGCAGGCGCTGATGCCTCTGTCGAGGTCGCCGCCGCGATACAGGCGTTCACCCTGTTCGACGAGTGCCGGGTCGGCTGTCCGCTTGCTGGGTTGCTGCGAAGCGAAATACGCCGCCAGGTCTTCGATCGTCTGATCGTCGAGTGCGACGGCCTGTGCCGACATCAGTACGTTCTTGCGTTCTCCACTCTTGAATTTACCCAGTGTACTGATGAGATATTTCGGGTGCTGACCTGCCAGGCTTGGCCATTCAGGATTGATGCTGTTGCCGTCGGCGCCGTGGCAGGCGGCGCAGGTCGATGATTTGATTTTACCCTGTTCGGCGTCGCCTGCGGCGAATACAGAACCGGCAGGCAGCACCACGGTTATCAGTAGCAGTGCCAGCGACAGGCCCAGTGGTTGGCCAATAGAGGTGAACAAGCCACGGTTAAAATAATGGCTCCTGACTGGAAAGATTTTGTGCATCGTTTATGTATCCCTGGTCGCTCTTGGTGCTCATGGTAATATCGTCACCGCGGCGCATTTTACACGAGTTTTTCCGAAACCATGAGCCTCGTGTCCAGTCAGCGTCGATTTCTCTTGGGTCGTGACTACGAGTGTACTGATGTCTGTGTTTCCTGATGCCTGTTTTTTGACCAGTGCCAATGGGCCAGCCCAGTTCGCCGAGGACAGTGGTGCCGAGGTGGCTTTTGCCGGCCGATCTAATGCAGGAAAATCAACTGCAATCAATAAGATAGTAAATCGTAGAAATTTTGCCCGAACGAGCAAGCGGCCAGGCCGAACCCAGCTCGTAAATTTTTTTAATCTCGGTGACGATATGCGGCTCGTGGATTTACCCGGGTACGGTTATGCGAAGGTTGGGCCTGCGATGCGCCGACACTGGCAGGCGTTGCTCGAAGGCTATTTCCAGTCACGGCGCTCATTGTCCGGCACGATTCTGGTGGTTGATAGCCGTCGGTTAATCGGCGAGTTTGACCGGTTAATGCTCGATTGGTGCCGGTCTATCGATTGCCCGGTACATGTGTTGCTGACCAAGGCCGATAAGCTCAAACGCAGGGAAGCGCAGGCCGGTCTCGCCGAAGTGCGCAAGGAACTGGGTGAGGGTGCGACGGTGCAATTGTTTTCGGGGACCAAGGGGCGGGGGCTTGATGAGGCGCGGCGGAGTTTGCAGGCGCTGTTAACGGGGGAGCGGCGGGGGTGCTGACGGATACTGATCGATGCGCCACCGTCCGGCGGCAATCGGGAGAAAACCCGGAATTGCAGCTATAAAGCTGACCAAATGGCAGAACGCATAAGCCAAAAATACGATTAAATGATGTGAAAATCTGCGATCGTGATGCTTATTGTCGCTATTTTGAAAAAAACCCGGGTGGCGCTGGTTGGCCACCCGGGGTTTCGCTGAACCGGCTTGGGGGTGCCGGTTTCATCAGAGTGCCCGCCTAGGGAGGTGGCGGACTATTATTCCCATTGCAGGAACATGAGATTAGAGCCTGTCCAGGTAAAAAAGTTCCACCAACCTGTTGAACCGTCGATCAGTGCGCTTCGTCCCAGTTTTGACCAATGCCGGTGGCCACTTTGATGGGTACGCGCAGATCGATCGCGGTGCACATCAGCTCGGTGACGCAGTCACGGACTTCATCGGCATGATCATGATGCACCTCCAGTACGAGTTCATCGTGAACCTGCATGATCAGGCGGGCATCGATCTGACTGTCTGTCAGCCAGCTATCGACCGCGATCATGGCCATTTTTATGATATCTGCCGCCGTGCCCTGCATCGGCGCATTGATGGCACTGCGCTCGGCGTATTGGCGTCGTTGCGCCTGGCGGGCATTGATATCCGGAAGATATAGCCGGCGACCCAACACCGTTTCGACGAAGCCGGTCTCGTGTGCCTGCGCGCGCGTTGTTTCCATGTAGTTCCTGACACCGGGATAGCGGTCGAAATACAGATCGATATATTCCTGGGCCTGGGTGCGATTGAGACCGAGTTGTCGGCCGAGACCGAAGGCAGACATGCCGTAAATCAGGCCGAAATTGATCGCCTTGGCCGAACGTCGCTGGTCTGCGGTGACTTCATCGAGCGATTCGCCGAATACTTCTGCCGCGGTTGCCTGATGAATGTCTCGATCATCGGCGAAGGCGGCAAGCAGACCTTTGTCCTCTGAGATATGCGCCATGATGCGCAGTTCGATCTGCGAATAATCGGCAGCGACCAGTACGTAATTGTCCGGAGCGATAAACGCCTGTCGAATCCTGCGGCCTTCCTCGGTGCGAATCGGGATATTTTGCAGATTCGGATCCGACGACGACAAGCGTCCGGTTGCTGCGACGGCCTGGTGATAGGACGTGTGAATGCGACCGGTGCGTGCGGCAATTTGCAGAGGCAGCTTGTCGGTATAGGTCGACTTGAGCTTGCTCAGACTGCGATAGTCGAGGATCAGTTGTGGCATTTCGTAATCTTCGGCCAGTTCGCTCAGCACATCTTCGGCTGTCGACGGCTGACCTTTTGGCGTTTTGCGCAGCACCGGCAATTCGAGTTCATCGAACAGGACCTGCTGGAGTTGTTTGGGTGAACCAAGATTGAACGGGTGCCCGGCGGCAGTGTGGACCTCGTTCTCAAGGGCGATCATTTGTTCTGCAAATTCTGCACTCAATTGGTGCAGCAGTGGCTCATCGACAAGCACGCCGTTGGCCTCCGTGCGCAAGAGCACCTCGAGCAACGGTTGTTCAAGGCCCAGGTAGACACTTTCCAGCCGGCCGGTTTTTTTGATTTGTGGCCACAAAGCTTCATGCAGACGCAATGTGACATCCGCGTCTTCGGCGGCATACGGCGTAGCAGACTCGATCGGGACTTCATCGAATCTTAGTTGTTTGGCGCCTTTTCCGGCCACATCGGTAAAACTGATGGTTTCGAGGCCGAGGTATTTGCGGGCCACTGAGTCGAGATCATGGCGGGTTGCGGTGCTGTTCAGAATATACGATTCGAGCATCGAGTCGAAACGTATACCGGCAAGAGTAATATCGTAATTACTCAGAATGTGTGCATCGTATTTCAGATGATGACCGACTTTGCTCATGGTCGGGTCTTCCAGCCAGGGTCGCAACCGTGCGAGTACGTTGTCGCGATCGAGTTGGTTAGGGGCGCCGGGGTAATTGTGTGCAACCGGCAGGTAGGCTGCCTCCCCCTCGTCAACAGCGAACGACAGACCGACTAATTCCGCTTCCATATAGTTGATGCTGGTCGTTTCCGTATCGAACCCGACGAGCTCAGATTGACCGATTTTCTTCAGCCAGGCTGAGAACTGTTTTTCGTCGAGGATGGTTTCGTATTCCGTCTTTTTCGTCGCTTGTGTGGGCTGGTCGGTATCCTGATCAGTCAGCGTGTCCAGTAGTCGGCGCAGTTCAAACTGTTCGTAGAGGCTGCGCAGCTTTTCGACGTTCGGCGACGTGGGCTGTAACGTGTTTGCGGCCATGTCCAGTTTGACGTTGGTCCGGATTGTGGCGAGATCTCGCGACAAAAGCAGCGTATCTTTGTGCTCATCGATACGTTGGGCGAGACTCTTTGCACCGCGTATCGACAGTTCTGCGACCGCATCGAGGTTTGCGAGTAATTCATCCACATGACAGAAGTGTTCGAGCAGGGCGACTGCGGTTTTTGGACCGACTTTCGGGATGCCGGGAATGTTGTCGGAGCTGTCGCCGACCAGTGCCAGATAATCGATGATTTGATCTGCACGCACGCCGAATCGCTTCACGACACCCTGTGCGTCGGTCATCCTGGGCGTGCGGTCAGGACCACGCGGCATCGTGTCGAGCAGAGTCACGCCGTCTGTAACAAGTTGTGCCATGTCCTTGTCACCGGTCACGATGGTGACGGCCATGCCATCGGCGGTGGCCTTGTGCGTCAGAGTGCCGATAACGTCGTCTGCTTCGACACCGCTGACGCGCAGCAACGGCCAGCCGTTTGCTGTGATGGCTTCGAGCAGCGGGTCGACCTGCTCGCACAGATCGTCGGGCATTGGCGGGCGATTGGCCTTGTAGTCTTCATACAGGTCGTTACGAAACGTTTTGCCGGGAGCGTCAAAAATAATCGCAAAATGTTGCGGAGACTCGTCGCGCACCAGTTTGTTCAGCATAGACAGTACGCCGTGGAGCGCACCGGTGGGTTGGCCGGACGAGTTCGTCAGTTCCGGCAATGCATGGAACGCGCGGTACAGGTAAGAGGATCCGTCGACCAGGATCAGCCTGTTTGTATCGGAATTTTTTGCACTCATGTCGTCGGTGCAGACGCCTGGCCCGACTCTTTTTCTTCATCGCCTTCGCCGACGCCTTCTTTTTCGGCGATGTTGTCGGCCGGATTTTGAGATTTTTCCGGTGTAACTGCCGGCTCTTCTTCCGGAAGGTACAGGTCACCCTTCAGCCCGCATGCGATCATGAGCAGCGCAGCCGTGATAATCAGTGTGAGTTGTAAAGCCGACGTCTTATTCATCCTGATCCCTGTCGAGTTCCTTGCCGACGCGACGGTAGGCGTCACGGAAGCTGATCCCTTCCTCAAGTACGAGGCGGTTGGCACGACCGGCCGCATAGATTGACTCATCGAGTTCGATATTGTCAGTATCAAACTCGACGCCCCCGACCAGGTGCGTCATGATTTCGCACGAATCGGCCGTCAGGTCGATGGCCCGAAACAGAGGGGGCTTGATGCGCTGCAGGTCACGCTGGTATCCCGAACCGAGTTTTGCCGGAATGTTCATGATTTCGATCAATGCCGCCTGCAAGGTTGCAGTTGCACCACGTACCAGTTCAAGAACATCCGGATTGCGTTTTTGCGGCATGATCGACGAACCCGTTGTCATCGAATCGGGCAGCGTAATGAAGGCGAACTCCTGCGTATAAAACAGCATCAGGTCTGCTGCCAGCCGGCCGAGATCCTGCATCAACAGGCACAGTTCGAATACGAGTCCGGCCTCGGCTTTGCCTCTTGATAATTGCACAGCCGTGACCGGTTCGTGTACGCACTCGAATCCGAGCGCCTCACTCGTCGCATCGCGATCAATCGGCAGGCCGGGAACGCCGTATCCGGCCGCACTGCCCAGCGGGTTTTTCGATAATCTGCGCCGGCTCGCTGCAATGCCGTTGGCATCGTCGCGTAGTTCGGCTGCAAATCCCCCCGCCCACAACGGGACAGAGCTGGGCATCGCCTGCTGCATATGCGTGTAGCCGGGCAAGGTCGTATCGGCTTCGCGTTCGGCAAGTACGTCGAGCGCTTCTGCTACATCGTCGGCCAGTGTTTCGAGTCCGTCGGCCGCATCGAGCAGGTACAGACGAAGAGCAGCCAGCACCTGATCATTGCGTGATCGGCCCAGGTGAATGCGCTTACCGGCATCCCCTATGTTGGCTGTCAGGCGCGATTCAAGTGCGGTATGCACATCCTCGTCTTCAAGGTTGATGTCCCATTCGCCGCTGGCATAGGCATCAGCCAGTTCCTCAAGACCACGCAAAATATCGTCGAGATCCTGATCGGACAACAGCGCCTGCTGATTCAGCATCGTTGCATGCGCACTCGATGCCCGCACGTCGTAATCGACAAGCCGGCCATCGAGCAGATGATCTTCGCCGGCCGTGTACCGCAGAATCTGGTCATCGAGTCGATGGCCCTTGTCCCAGAGCCGTTTCATGTTTCTACTCCCTGCGCTTGTTCCTCGGCCGACAGCGTATTGATGTTTTGTACGACGAGCGTACCGGTACCTTCATTGGTAAATACTTCCAGCAACAGGCTATCGGGTAATTTTGAGGAAATGACATGCACACGACCGACGCCACCGTTGATGGCCGCTTCGATCGCACTGGCTTTGGGTAGCATACCGTCGGCGAGCGAACCGTTCTCGCGCAGTTTCTGCAGTCCTGGCAGGTCGATATATGAAATCAACGAGGCGGGATCATTTCGATCGGTAAGAATGCCGGGAGCGCCGGTCATCAGAACCATTTTTTCCGCACCGAGTGCAGCGGCCAGAGCAGCGGCAACCGTGTCGGCATTGATATTGAGAAGCGTGCCCGATGCATCGGCCGACAGCGGGCTGATGACGGGTACCAGGCCGTTGTCGAGCTGGGTTCGCAGAATATCAGTGGCAACCGAGTCGATGTCACCGACGAAACCGTAATCGACCGGTCCTGCATCATGGCCTTCAATGTTGACCGGCGGTCGCTTGTGGGCCTTGATCAGTCCCGCATCGACGCCACTGATACCGACTGCCGGCAAGTCAAGGTCACGACAAGCGGCGAGAATCCGTGTGTTGATTTGCCCGTTCAGCACCATCGCAGCAACATCGAGCGATTGTTCGTCGGTGACTCGTCGTCCTTCGATAAACTGTGTCGTCATGCCGAGACTATCGGCCAGTTCCGTCGACTGCGGGCCGCCGCCATGAACAAGGACAACGCGAATGCCGACCTGGTGCAGGATGGCTATTTGCTCGATCAGTTCACGCGTTGATTCGACTGTCGAAAAAATTTCACCTCCGGCCTTGAGCATGAATGTCTTGTTTTTGTACATCCTGATGTATGGTGCGGCATGTTTCAGTGCCGCTACAACGATGTCTCTGTTTTCATTATCCTGCATAAGAGTGCTCCCGTGAGCGGGGTTATTGGCCGGCCAGTAGCTGGTGCAGCACGGCCATCTGCGCATACATTCTGTTCTGTGCTTCCTGGATCACGACACTGCGCGGTCCGTCGAGTATTTCGTCATTCACAACGACACCGCGTCGGACCGGAAGACAATGCATGAACCGGCAATCTTCGCGGGTTGTTGTGAACCATGATTCGTCAACACACCAGTTTTGTAAATCGCGCCGGTGTTCTTCGTCGGCAACCCGGTTGCCGTAGTGTTTTGTCGAAGACCATGACTTCGCATAAATAACCTGTGCACCTTCGAGCGCCTCTTTGCGGTTATCTGTTTCTGTTACTGATCCGCCTGAAATTCCGGCTGCCTGTCGGGCCTTGTCCATAATTGACGACGGTAATTCAAAACCTTCCGGCCGCAACACGGTGACATCCATTCCGCGCATTGCGGCCATGTGTACTGTTGCCGCAGGTACGGCCAACGGCAACGCCCGTGGATGCCAGGCCCAGCTCAGAACAAATTTACTGCTATTGCCCGGTATGTTCAGATCATCCATCGTTTTCCAGTCAGCGAGGCTCTGGCATGGGTGGTTAGTTGCCGATTCCATGTTAATCACGGGAACCTCGCACAGCTCGCGCATGCTGTTGAACTCGCGGTCGGCCAGGTCGTCGTCCAGGCTTCGGCGTTCTGCGAATGCGCGAATGCCGATCGCGTCAGCATACGAAGCGATGACCGGCACGGCTTCGCGAATATGTTCTGCGGCCATGCCGTCCATAACAATGCCGGGCCGAGTTTCAATACCGTGTATCGACATGTCCGGCGAGATGACGAATGAACCGCCGCCCATGCGCGCCATGGCAGCCTGAAAAGAGGCCAGCGTGCGTAAAGACGGACTCATGAACAGTAGTGCAAGAATCTTGCCTTCGAGTGCCCGTGGTTCGGGGCTGGTCTGCAGCCGGTTGGCCAGTGTCAGCAGTTCCTGAATCTGGTTTCCATTGAGATCGGCAAGATCGTTAAATTCATTCATTGTCTGTTCCTTGGGTCATCATCAGTTGCGGCAGAACCGCTCAGTTGGCGGGTAACCCGGCCAGGCTGTCGATGAGCCTGGTCACATGTTGTTCTTCCGTGATCAACGGTGGTAACAGGCGGATGACATATGGGTCGGTGCTGGTACCGACAAGTATGTCCCGGTCCAGTAGTTCGTTACGGATCTCGACGGCAGGCCGACTGCATTTCAGTCCGAGTAAAAAGCCCTTGCCCTGGATACTTGCGACAGGCCCGACCGGGCAGCGCGCCTCGAGGAGACCCGACAGAACGCGTACGTTGCGTATCAATTGGTCGCGTTTGATGACATCTATGACAGTCTTGACCAATGCACAGGCTAACGGTCCGCCGCCGAACGTGCTGCCGAGGTCGCCGGGTCCGGTCTCTGCCGAAATGGCGTCGGTGACGATGACGCCGCCACAAGGAAATCCACCGGCAACGGATTTGGCAGCCGTCAGAATATCCGGCTCGATGTGATACAGATTTGTCGCAAAGGGCTGACCGCAACGGCCCATACCGCTTTGAACTTCATCGACGATCAGCAGGGCACCTGTTTTTGCGCATGCAGCAGAGATGGCCTGTACGAAAGTATGGTCGAGATCGTATGCACCGGCGAGTCCCTGCACGAGTTCGAGAATCACGGCAGCCGTTTCATTTGTGATTTTGGCGGCGACATCCGCAATGTTATCCCGGCCGATGAAGTCAACTTCAAAAGGCGTGTTTGGAAATCCATACCATTTGTCCTGCGCACCCCAGGTCACGGCACCGGCAGCTGCCGTTCGGCCATGGAATCCGTGTGAAATTGCCGCAACCCGGGAACGGCCTGTGAGTTTGCATGCGAGTCGTAATGCATTTTCATTCGCTTCGGCGCCGCTGTTGGTGAAGAACACATGGTCGAGACCATCCGGCGCAAAGCCGGCCAGGGCGTCGGCCGCCTCAGCGCGAACTTCCATGGCAACGGCATTGCTCTGAAAGAACAGTGTATGCGCCTGTTCATTCAGCGCCTTGAGCATGTCGGGGTGCCCGTAACCCAGCGCGGCGACAGCGTGTCCGCCGTACAGGTCTATAATGCGGCGTGAGCCGCATTTCAGGGTGATGCCTTGCGCGGCGGTCGGCTCGATCGGTAACTGGCCGTATACCTGGAGCAGGTGCTGTTTTTCGTGTTCGCGTGCATTCATGGTCTCATGTCCATGCGAGTGCCGGTGCGGTCAGACCGGTCGTTTCGTCAAATCCGAGTTTTCGATTCATCCATTGCACAGCCCCGCCTGCCGCTCCTTTGACGAGGTTATCGATGACGACGAAAACGGCAACCGTACCTTCTTCGGCGGCGACACCAACATGGCAATAATTGCTGCCGATGATATTTTTGATCTTCGGCGTGCCGTCGCGAACCGAGACGAACTCGCAACCGGTATAAAATTTGTGCAGCGCATGGCGAATATCATCGGCTGATGATTCATCGGTCATTTTTGCCTGGATGGTCATGTGAATGCCGCGCGAGAATGGGCCGGAGTGTGGTATGAAACGCAGTGCCGGTTGTTTACCGGTCATCGTTGCACAGATATTGCTGACCTCAGGAGCGTGTCGGTGGTTTAGTGGTTTGTAGGCAAACAGATTTGACTGGCGTTCCGGGTGATGCGTTCCGGCTGCGGGCATGCGACCGGAACCGGTGCTGCCCGTGATGCCGAAAGCATAGAGATCAGCTTCCGTCAGTCCCAGCTTCATCAGGGGTACGGCGGCGATGAGCAGTGCTGTTGCGAAGCAGCCGGGATGGCCAATATGCGGCTTGTCAGTCGTGGCAAGATGCTCTGGCAAGGCACTGGCGAATTGACCGAGCAATTCCGGGGCGCCGTGCGGCTGGCCATAGACAGCTGAATAGTTTGTGGCGTCGGAAAATCGAAAGTCCGCTGATACATCGACGACTGTCAGTTTGCATCCGGATACGTCAGCTTGCTCGATAAATTCTGCGATGAGAGCCGCACTCGCACCGTGAGGCGCGGCTGAAAACAGGGCGCATCGACCCGTCGTGAGCATCGCGAGCAGGTCCTGTCTGGTGCCGAACGACATGTCGCCAAGCCTGTTTTGCAGTTGCGGAAACGTATCACGTATCGCTGCACCGGCCTGGCTTTCGGACATGACGCCCACCACTTCGAGATGTGGGTGGGAGACGAGCAGACGCAATAATTCGCCGGCTACGTAGCCGGTGCCGCCCAGCACTATTGCGGGCACAATGCTCATGATGGTTTGCCTGACAAGCCGGTTTTTTTGTGAATAATTCCGGTGACAGCATCGCCGAGGTCAGCGCCATGAGTGATCGCATTGAACGCCGGCAGGTCGAGGCGGTCCGTGATCAGGCTGGTGCCGACGAGGTTGTCGGTCGCAGGTCCCGTCACAACATCGGGCCGTAATGCAAATTCATCGTGTAACAGTTTGACACCGCCCCAGGCCGCGACCGGATCATTGGCACACAGCACAAGGCACGTGATCGTCGATCGGATACCTTCGTCTTTGAGGATCGCCTCGACACCGTAAGTGCCGAGCAAGCCGTCACCCAGTTCGAAGACAATGACGTCCGGCTTGTCGGCCGCCAGTTGCGTCAACATCATGCGTGTGACCGGCGGGCCGTTTTCCTCCGTTGTCGTCACGACACCAAAGTCGGTGAATATGGCTGTTTTTCGGGCGCCTGCATCTTCCATTGCAAGAATATCCCGGCGCAGTGACACGCCGGTTGCTTTGAAAGCATCGACGGTGTGGCCGTGGTGCCTCAGTCGACTGACGATGGCGCTCGCCGCGGCCGTCTTGCCCGAGTCCATGCTGGTGCCGGCAAGTACGACGACAGGAACCTCACGAGTATCGACCGAAGCATTCATCTCGAGCTTGTCGACACCGGCCCGTGCCGGCACGCCGATTCGTTCGCCGAGATAGGGGAAGACGAGCGCGGCACCGAGTACTTCAGCATCAAACGGCGGGCCGAAGTTTGCATTGACCGAATCACACAGACCGAGTACGCCGCCAATGTTCAGCACCTGGATCGTATCGCCGGGACTGAGTTTTTTCGGCAGATGTCCGGAGTAGCCGAACAGCGCCTTGCGGTGCCCGAGCGCGCCGACGATGATATCGCCACGGCTGACCTTTGCCATACGTCCACTGGTCAGTTCGAGCGTGTTGTATGAACTTTTGCTGTTCAGAATCCTGACGGCCACCAGCACGCCTTCCTCACACGGAATATCGTCGCTGACCTGCAGCTTGCGTTTCAGTCCTCGATGCTGGGCAACTGAGGCAATTTTGTCGGCAATGATGGTTTTCATGAGTTGGGATCCGTTCCGGCTGCAGCCCGGGTTTGCAGCATACCGGTTAGCGACAGGATTTTTGAGTAGCCGAGCGCATCAGCCGGCGTCCATTCACCGGCTGCTTCGCCATAGACCCCTTTTGTTGCAGCCATGAGTGAGTGCTCCGAGCTGACGCCTTCGATGAAAATGCTGCCGGTTCTGAACTGTACCTTGACGTTTCCCGTAACGAGTCGCTGCGATGATGCAAGCAGTGCTTCGATATCACGACAGGCGGCATCGAGCTGTTTGCCCTCATGTACAAAGTTGCCATAACTTGAGGCCACTTGATCTTTGATGCGTGTTTGCAGGGCGCTCAGCGTCAGTTTTTCCAGTTCCCGATGCGCGTTCAACAGGACTTCGGCGGCCGGCGCTTCGAAAGCGACCCGGCCTTTTGTGCCGAGTACCGTATCGCCGACGTGAATGCCCCGGCCGATACCGAACGGGCCGGCCATTGATTCGAGTTTTTCGATCAGTGCGACCGGGTCAAGTTGTGCGCCGTCCAGGCTTACGGGAATACCGTGTTTAAAGCCGACGATATGTGTTTCAGGTGTCTTGGGTTGCTCTAGTGCGCCTGGAGACAGAACCCAGGCATGTTCGGGGATCGACTCGTGTGAGTCGAGCGTTTCCCGTCCGCCGATCGATACGCCCCACAGACCGCGGTTAATCGAATATTCTGTGCCTTTGGCAGGAACCGGATAATCGTGCTTTTCCAGATAAGCTATTTGTTCTGGGCGCACGAACGATTGATCGCGCACCGGCGCGAATACCGTCAGTGTCGGGTTGATGGTTCGCAGTGCGACCTCAAACCGGACCTGATCGTTACCGGCTGCCGTGCATCCATGAGCAACGGTATCGCTGCCGCGTTCGGTGGCGATTTCGGCCAGCAGTTGCGCCTGAATTCCTCGTTCGGCACCGACGCATAACGGGTAGAGATGCCCACGGCGGACGTTACCGGCAATCAGGAAACGAATAACCCGCTCGAAGAAAATTTGCCGCGCTTCGACAAGCACATGTTCCTGTGCGCCGAGGGCCATGGCCCTGGCTTCGAGATCTTTTGCCGTTGCATCGTCGAGCCCGCCGGTGTTGATGCAGACCGTCACAACCGGGCGGTCGTAGGTTTCTTTTAACCACGGTACGCAGAAGGACGTGTCGAGCCCGCCGGAGAAGGCCAGGATGATGGGTGATTCGGATATTTTGTTCATGGGTCTGGATTCTTTGCTCTGAAATTTCCCGGTCAAAGTCAGTGATGTGTTTGTTCGCGCAGTCGTGCCACGAGCCGACGTTGCTCGGCGACGCTGCCCGTCGCAATGAATATCGTGTCGTCGCCCGATACCGTGCCGATGATCTCGGGCCAGCCGGAACGGTCGAGACAGACGGCGACCCGCTGCGCTGCACCGATCGCAGTTTTGATGACGGTCAGGTTCGCCCCGGCCGTCTGGATATCATGGACGTATTCACCGAATGTGGATTGATCGCGGTCGTCATCGTTGAACTCGTGCGCAGGTGGTGCATACCCCTGGCCGAGTTTGGTCACACCGAGTTGTTTGAGATCCCGGCTCACGCTTGATTGGGTTGCATCGATCCCCTTTTGTCGCAACAGTTCAACGAGCACGGTCTGCCGGCCCACAGTCTGTTCCCGCAGGATCTCCAGGATTGCGGCCTGGCGTTTTTCACGAAATTCGGTCTCGGCAGGCATATTAATAAATGCGCATATGATATTAATAATGCGCATATTATCAGCTTGATCAGCGTTGTCAAGTGACCATGGGCCAACTGTGAGCAGGGTGCTTGTCAGTAATTCCGGGGACAGTTTACTTATCTGTGTTATAAAAATTGCTTGACTTAGAGAT
>CAYNMF010000021.1:0-23484 GCA_964398325.1 uncultured Chromatiaceae bacterium
CCATTGCCGACAGCTCGATGTCAAAGCTGCGTGTAATCGTCGTGGAGACTGCCGTTGCGGTAAAAACCGTATCGTCGCCCACACTGACGGAGCGTTGCTGGAAATTCTCCAGCTTGGTCAGATTTCCCAGGGCATCCTGAAACGTCGTCAGCGCACTCTTGAACTGGCCCAGCGCGGAGAGTTCCGAATTTGCCCGGACTTCCTGGATATTCAGGCGATTGGCGGCAGGCTGGCGCTCGGCAGCAACAAGCTTGTCGACAATCCCCTGGATGTCCAGCCCGGTGCCAAGACCTGTCGCCGTCAGGCCGGTGGTTGGTATTTGCATATCAAAACCCTGCTCGGGTAAGTCGAGTACATGATGTCCGGATAACTAAAAGCAAGATTCATGCCACTACGCCGCCTCATTGAAAAATGGAGCCCGAATGGTTGCAGGTCGCGGCATACTTCGAGAGTTTGCGGTCGGGGCCTGCCGAACCGTCTGTGGTGCATTTCGCAGCCCGGGATTCGCCGGCCCATCCTTGCCGCCAACCGGCAATATGCCGCCGCTTTCCATCTGCGCTTCGACCGATTGCCGGGGATATATTTTCCGGCCCGAAAATACGGGCCGGTCCGGTCTCGTACCGTCTGAAACGGAGACCGGACGGAGACCAGCCAGAGTCACTGATCACCGTCCGGCTCCTCGATACGCCTGATCTTACTGAAGAAGCCTCAGTGCAATCTGCGGTGTCGTGTTGGCCTGGGCCAATACAGCCACACCCGCCTGCTGCAGGATCTGGCCTTTCGTCAGCGCAGCGGTTTCAACGGCAAAGTCGGCATCGAGAATACGTCCGCGGGATGCCGACAGATTTTCAGAAACCGTTTGCAGGTTGACAATCGTGGACTCAAATCGATTCTGAATCGCGCCGAGCTGGCTGCGCAGCGAAGAGACAGACGTCAAGGCCGCATCGGTACGCTGAATCGCCGTATTGGAGTTCGTCACCGACAGGACGTCGACGGAGGCGATCGTCGTCGAATCCACGGCGATGGACGTGCCGGAGAAAGCCAAGGACGCCAGGTCCGCACCACCGAGCGTGATGTTCTCGGCTGCGGCCAGTGTTATCGCACCCCGGGTGGTACCTTCCTGGGCAACCGCGATGCCGGTACCGGTGGCGCTCGCGCCCAGCGTAACCGTTTCGGTCAAGTTGACGTTACGACCGTCGCTGGAGGTCAACACGAGATTCGTACCCGACACGCTCGCCGATACGCCGGTTTGCGTCGAGAACAGGTTGACCTGGCCGGCGACATCGGCGGCGGTCAGCGAGGCGCCGATGGCCACGTTGCCCGTACCGGTGTAGATATCGACACCGTTGATATTCAGGTTGTAGGTCGAAGCAGCCGTGGCACTCGAACCGTCGATCGTCGAGAAAGCGCCCGTAGACGTATTCGCAGCGGTGGCCGTCAATCCGCCGACACCGGCGCTGTTGATGGCCGTGACCTTCGCATAGGCGCTGTCAGCGGTCTGGCCCGGGGCGCTGCCGGCGGTGCTCGCGCCAATAGAAACTGCATTGGCAGATCCAACGGCAATCGTCACGCCGCCATCCGTGATTGCACCGGCCGTGACGGCGCCACTGGTCTCGGTAGCGATCTGGCCGATCTGGTTTGCACGCACGCCAGAGGTCAGGTTGACCGAAATGGTCTCGCCAACGTTGGCGCCAACCTGGAACTGGGCAGTACCGAAGGTGCCATCCAGAACTTTCTGGCCGTTGAACGATGTCTGCGAGGCAATACGGTTGATCTCTGCGATACGCTGCTGGACTTCCTGGTCCAGGGCGGAGCGGTCCGAAGCGGAGTTCGTCGCATTTGCCGACTGCACGGCGAGTTCACGAACCCGCTGCAGGTTATTGGTCAGTTCGTCCAGGGCCGATTCGGCGGTCTGGGACAGGGAAATGCCGTCATTGGCGTTTCTTACCGCCTGGTTCAGGCCCCGGATCTGGGTCGTGAATCGATTGGCGATGGCCAGGCCGGCCGCATCGTCCTTGGCGCTATTGATGCGCAGGCCCGAAGAGAGCCTTTGCAGAGAGGTCTGAAGCAACCCGTTTGATCGCGATAAATTGCGCTGGGCATTCAGTGACGCAATATTTGTGTTAACTGAAACAGCCATGATGGCCCTCCTTAAACAGTTTTCTGAGTCCTACGCTTTTACGGTTCCAAAGCAACGATCGCGAACGATCTTATATGCGGGCCTTTAAGCGTTTCAGGTGTGTTATCGGCGGGTCCTGTAAAATCTGTACACCTTCTTTGTGACTTCTGTCACAAATCGGGATACAGAGGGGTTCCGTTAACCATATACGGGCAGGGCGCCGAATAGCGCTCAGAGAATGTTAAATAAAGAGAACTGCCGGGTGCCCTGGAAGGTTTTTTGAGCCGCTTCCAGACTGAACAACCGCGACTGGAGTTCGGAAATTGCACTGGCATAGTCCACGTCGCGCACCGAACTCAGTGATTCGGACAACTGCAACGTCACATCGGAGTTCGTCAACAACTGTTCATCGATCGCCGAGAGGCGCGTGCCGACACGGCTGTGGAAAATACCGATATTTTCCAGGGCCCGGTCGATATCCAGCAGTGAGGAATTCAGCTCGCTTTGCGCCGTCGCATGGTCCGTCGGCGTTTGCAGCGACTTGTCCAGGCTGTCGACAAAATTCTGCACGGTCTTGAATATATCCTGGTTACGACTGGCCGATATGTTGAACGAATCGCCGTCAGCGGGCTGGCCCTCGAAGGTTACCGCAGCGCCCTGAAAAGCGATCGTGTCACCCGGTGCGAATGCTCCGGAAGAAATGACCGTACCGGCACCATTTAGCACCTCATAGGTGAACGGACCGGTGCCGTTGAACTGTACGCTGTAATCGTCGGGGATCCAGGCGGATGGATCGGACACGGATGCAGAACTGTAAAACGCGTCCCCGGTGTTGGCCGCATCGGGCTGTACCGAAAAAGTTCCGTTGCCGTTCAGGATTTTCTGAAAGACCTCCGAACCCGGATCGCTTTCCTGAACCAGCCGGTTATCGCCGATACGTTCCGACCGCGTGCCACCGTCTCCGGAGTAAGTAACACTGCTGCCGGCCCTGGAAAAAGGCTGGCTGTGCACCTGGTTGCCCGAGAACAGGAAGCGGCCTTCGGCATCCTGGGTATTGGCGAGATCCTGAAGATTACTGAGAATCTGGCGTGCTTCATCGGCTAAGGCCGCTCGCACATTCGGCGCGCCGGCGGCGCCGCCGGCCCGGATCGCAAGTTCACGCACACGATCCAGCTCATCGGTGACCTTGCCCAGCGTACTCTCCTCCAGGCTCAGTCGTCGGCGCGCCGTATCGGCATTTTTCGCATAACCGTCAAAACGATCGAGGCCCTGTTGCAGACGGACGATCTGGGCGGCCCCCAGCGGATCGTCCGCCGCTGTTTCAAGGCGTTTACCGCTGCTGATCTGGTCCTGTATCTTCGCCAGCACCGACTGCTGGTCATGAATGGCCGTTAGCCATTGCTGCTGAAATGTCTGTGTCGAGATTCTCATGGGGATATCATCTCACTATGGTCAGCAACGTCTGGAATAAATCATTGGCAACGCCGATGACTTTGCTCGAAGCCAGGTAGGCTTGCTGAAATTTCAGCAGATTCGCCGCTTCTTCTTCGAGATTGACGCCCGAAACACTCTGTAGATCGAGTTGTGCCTGTTCCAGCAACGAGTTCTGCACGATCAGGTCCTGGCCCGAACGCGCGGCTGCCGATCCGATCGAGGTCAGCATCGCCGCACCGATTCCCTCGACCGACAAACGACCATTGGAGAAATACCCGGTGGACGGAATCTTTCCCATGCCCAGACCATTCGTGTTATCGCCGCTGCCCGCTGTGGTCGGCGCCACGGTGAACTGGTCGCCCGCCTGCGGCGTGCCGGCAATCTGTACACTCCAGCCGTTAAAGCCGATCGCCGCACCGCTGGTATAAGCCAGCGGACCACTGAGATCGGTTCCGCTGCTATCGAAGATGCTGAAAGTCGTCGGATCGCTGAATCGAATCTGTACCGGCTGGGTCAATCCGGGCGCAGACGGGTCGGTCACCGTCGCCCCCGACACCGACGCATTACCGGTATTCGGTAAAGCCGAATCGGTAGTGAGCAATGCGGCCACCGCTATCTTCGTCAGATCGGAAATTTTCATCGAGAAGGATTCGGCAGCCTGTGCCACCGGCTGTAACAGGAAACGGTCTCCGGCTGCGGCGCTGCCGCTGATGACAATTTCCATGCCTTCGGCGATAAAGGGGTCGACGGACGTACCGGATCCGCTCATCGTAATCGAACCGCCCGTCGATGCATCGCTGAGTTGGTAGCCGGTCCCGTCGAACCGCAGCTCGTAATCTTTCGCATTGACAGCCGAAACATCGCCGTAACTGAGACCGACGACGGCAGAACCGGTATTACGGGAACTGGCTGTCGTGAAAGGCGAAATATTTGTGAAAAAATCGCTTCCGGGCTGACCGTTCAGATCAGCGCCCTGGCGATGCTGTGCATTGAGCGTCTCGGTGAGGCCCAGTGCAACCTGCCCGAGTTCGCGACTCACCGAGGCCAGCGTCTCGTTGCGAAATCCCAGCATGCCGGCGACAGCGCCGCCGGCGATCCGGTTTGAAATCGGCTGCAAGCCGATGCCGTCATCATAGGCCAGTTCCAGCTTAGACGGATCGAACTCATTGGGGATCAGCGCCAATTTGTTCGAGTTTTCACCAAGCACCAGGGGTTGACCGCTGGCAACCATGATTCTCGTCATGCCGTTGTCCTGGGTCACTTTCGTGAAATCGATTTGCCCTGCCAACTGGTTCAGCAGGCGCTCTTGCTGGTCGAGCAGATCGTTTGGCGTACTGCCGCCGGTCGAAGCGATGCGCTCATTAATCACGGCAAGACTGGCCGCAATGTCGTTAATCGTATTAACGGACTGCTGCAACCGGTTATCGATCTCATTACCCAGGCCGGATATTTGCGAGTCGAGTTGCCGGAAACGGGATTGCAGTGCGTTACCCTCCGCCAGCAGCTGTTCACGGTTGACGGTCGAGGTCGGATCTCGATTAACCGCCTCGAGTTGATCGAAAAATTTCTGAATACTGGTCGTAATATTCAGATCCGGGTTACCGAGCAGACCGTCGAGCCTCATGGCCAGGCTGTTATAGCTCTCCGCACGTGTTTGCGCCATGGTCGCAGATTTAAATTCGTCACCAAGAAACTGGTCATAAACACGTTCGACGCTATCGGCGTGCACACCTGTCCCGACACCAAAGCCGCCCAGGAATTGAGTTGGATTTGATGCGAGGTTGGTTTGCTGACGGACATAACCGTCGGTATTGGCATTCGCAACGTTATTGGAAATAGTCTGCAACGCTCTTTGCGAGGCCAGCAATCCTGATAGTCCGTTATTGATAAATAATGACATTGTTATGTGCTCTGAAGAACGTGCCGGATATTATTCGGCACGCTGCTTTACAAATTTATCGGTTCATCCTCAAAATTCTTTAATTGCCCGACGAGATCATTCAGATGTGAACTATTAACAATTCCCTTGATCTTTTCGGCATATTTCGGGTCCGTTGCATAACCGGCGTCCTGCAATGAACCTGCGTATTCTTCCGGGGTCAAGCCGCCTTTCGTCGCTGAATCGTAACGTGTATTTTCTTTCAGAAAATTTACATAATCTTCAAAGCCTTCACGCAGGCTCGGATAAGCACGAAACTCATCACGGATACGTGTCGGCAGGCCATTGTCATACTCAAGTGTATTGACCGTGACGCGCTCGCCATTCCAGCGACTGTCGGCCTTGATGCCAAACAAATTATTACCGCTGATACCGACGCCGTCACGAATAAGCCGTTGACCCCAACCGGTCTCCAGAGCCGCCTGTGCGACCAGCGTGCGCGGATCAATATCGAGATCGGCCGCTGCATCTTCGGCCAGCGGCCAGATATCCTGAAGAAATTCCTGTCGTCCTGTCGGGCGCCAGTCAGTGCGTTGTGCAGTAGTTTTTATCGTTGGTTTCACTGAACGTACAGCGGTCAAATCCAGCGGCGCCAACCCGGTGTTGTCCTCTGAGGAGTCCGACCCCAGCTGCCTGACGAGCATTTCGGCTATGCCGATACCCCGATCGCGGGTCATTTCAATCGAAACCTGCTGATCAAACATCTCTTCGTAGGTTGTATCACGTTGCTCGCCGAGCACCGCTCCTGCCGAACGCATGCTCTTTAGCATCATCTGCACGAACAAGGCTTCGAACTGCCGTGCCGCCTCGCGCGTGGCTTCCGGAGACCGTTCGGCCGCCCGCTCTTTCAGGTTGGCCAGGCCATTAAAGTCGTTGTAGATGGTGCCTGCCTGATTCATTGCTATAACCTGTTGCAGTTGCCGTTGCCGTTGCCGTTGCCACTGAACGCTGTCAAATCACGAGCAGCTCGGCGCGCAATGCGCCGGCCGCCCGCAATGCTTCGAGTATCGCCACCAGGTCACCCGGTGCCGCGCCGACCTCGTTGACGGCCCGTACGATTTCACTCAAATCCACACCCGGCTTGAACAAGAACATGCGACTGTCCTCCTGGGTCACATTAATCGTTGAATTGGGTGTAACGACGGTATTGCCTTGTCTGGCAAACGGTTGCGGCTGGCTGACATCAAAATCTTCAGTGATACTGACGACCAGCGAGCCGTGTGATACTGCTGCCGGCATAACCCTCACGTGCGAACTGATGACGACGGTTCCGGTACGTGAATTGATAATCACACGAGCCGGCGCATCACCCGGCATAAATTCGATATTCTCGATAACGGAAACAAATGAAATCCGGTCACTGACCGCGGTCGGCGCCGCGATACGTACCGTTGTCGAATCGATCGGTTGCGCCGTACCATTGCCAAGCATTTCATTGATGCGATTCGACAAACGCGTCACTGTCGTGAAGTCCGATCGGTTCAGGTTCAGCTGCAAAAAATTACCATCGGCAAATGTATTGGGCACTTCTCGTTCGACGCTTGCGCCATTCGGGATACGGCCAACACTTGGCACATTAATCGTAATACTCGACCCATCTTCACCCGATGTGCCAAGACCACCAACAACAAGATTGCCCTGCGCAATACCGTAAATTTGCCCGTCGAGACCTTTAAGCGGCGTCAACAGCAGCGTACCGCCACGCAAACTCGATGCATTGGCGATAGAAGACACGGTTACATCTATGTTCTGTCCGGGTTTGGCGAACGGTGGCAAATCCGCATTCACTGTTACTGCTGCAATATTCTTCAACTGCAGATTGATACCTTTCGGTAACGTGATACCAAGACGCTCCAGCATGTTGACGAGAGTCTGGGTTGTAAACGGCGCCTGGGTCGTGCGGTCGCCGGTACCGTCGAGACCGACAACCAGGCCGTAACCAATCAGCTGATTGGATCTCACGCCGCTAAATGTTGCAAGATCCTTGACTCTTTCAGCCCGTACGCTATCGATTGAACCCGCAAAAACCAGCAGAAAACCCAATACAAGCCAGATCAACTGACTACGGCTGTTTTGTTCCGTGTTTTTCATGAATTCTATTCCCCGGATGAACCGTTTGTTAAAGCGGCCAGAATTTGATGAACAGTCGGGCCAGAAGGCCCGGTCGATTTGAATCTGTAATAGCGCCGTTTCCACTGTAGGTAATGCGTGCATCGGCAACCTTATAAGAAGGTAACGAATTATCCGTGGCAATATCGGCCGGCCGCACGATACCGGTTACCTGAACATATTCTTCGCCCTGGTTTAACGTCAGCCATTTCTCGCCGCGAACCAGCAAATTACCGTTCGGATACACTTCGGCAACCGTCACTGTGATGCTGCCGTCGAGTCTGTTGCTCTGACTGCTTGAGCCCTTGCCTGAAAATTCCTGTGCAGTTGTCCACTTGTTACTCAATACATCCTTGCCATTACGCATTACTGCCGAACCAAATAACAGCGGATTACCCGTATCGAGCGTTGTATCCTTGGTGGCGTCGGTACTTGCACTTTTCGATGCCTGCATGCGCTCGTTTAACAATATGGTAATCATGTCGCCGACGCGGCGTGCCTTGACGTCACTGAACAACGCCAGGTTCTTGTCGACCATATACAACCCGCCATCTGTTCCCGTTTCATTCGTAACCGGCTGCGATGGCGCCGGCGGATACTTGCCCGGGCTTACACCAACAATGCTCGAACAGCCCTGAAAATCCAGCAAAGCGATCACTGCAAGTAAAGTTCCGTTTTTAAATAGATTCATAAACTCATCTCTTTAAGGCTATGTGCTGCCAGCCGCTAAAGGTTGTTGTTCAGGTACTGCAACATCTGGTCACCGGTCGAAATTGCCTTCGAATTCATCTCGTAGGCACGCTGCGTCTGGATCATCGCCACCAGTTCCTCGACGACATTCACGTTCGAGCCTTCCAGCGCACCCTGACGCAAAGCT
Organism: uncultured Chromatiaceae bacterium; assembly: GCA_964398325.1. Lineage (GTDB taxonomy): Bacteria > Pseudomonadota > Gammaproteobacteria > Steroidobacterales > SMWD01. The sequence goes on from CAYNMF010000021.1 coordinate 8,479, forward strand.
CCCAGGCCATCGAGCCCCGGCGTACCCGCCTGCGGAGTTCCGCTGGCCTTCGTTTCCAGATAGAGGTTCTGGCCGCGCGGTTGCAGGCCGGCCGGATTCAGAAAGTCGGCAGTCTGGATGCTGCCCAGCGTAGCCGGGTCGGTCTGGCCGGGTAACTTCGCCTGGACAATTCCGTCTGACGATATCGTGACGCTCTCGACACCGTCCGGAATCGTAATGGCCGGCTGAATCTGGTATCCGGCAGCCGTAACCAGCTGACCGGTTGAATTTATCTTGAATGATCCATTTCGCGTATAGCCGTTCGAGCCGTCCGGTAACAACACCTGGAAGAAGCCACGGCCCTCAATCAGCGCATCAAGCGGATTGTTGGTGGCAACGTTCGTTCCCTGAGAAAAAACTTTCTCGGTACCGACGATACGCACCCCGGTACCGATATTTACGCCGGTCGGATTTTCCGTGTCCTGCGAAGTCGCAGAGCCCGCCTGCGCGACATTCTGATACAAAAGGTCTTCGAAGACCGCGCGATCCCGCTTGAACCCCATCGTATTGACGTTGGCGAGATTATTCGAAACCAGCGACATGCGGGTTTGCTGGGCATCGAGGCCGGTCTTGGCTATCCAGAGCGCTTGCATGATTTTATTCCTCTCTATTTCATCCGGTTATCAAGTCAGTTCGCGTGCAATCAGCCCAGTCGCATCAGGCGTGCGGTCGCTTCGTCATTCTGCTCGGCTGTGTGCATTGCACGAATCTGCATTTCGTAATGACGGGAAATCTCGATCATCTCGACGAGTGCCGCCGACGGATTGACGTTTGAATCTTCTAGTTGGCCTTTGTTTACCCGCACCACCGGGTCGGCCAATGCCTCACCCTCTTTAAACCGAAACAATCCGTCGCCTCCGGCCACGAGTTCTTCAGCCGGTGGATTTACGAGTTTCAGCCGATCGACCTCGGCAACGGTATCGGGATTCTGTCCCTGCGGGACGATGGATATCTGACCATCATGTCCAACATCGACCGACTGGTATGGCGGTAACGAGATCGGGCCGCCATTGCCCAGCACCAGGTGACCACTTGCCGTTTCGAGCATGCGCGATGCGTTGACACGCAGGCTGCCGGCCCGGGTATAGGCCTCGCCTCCATCGTCGGTCTGCACCGCAAACCAGCCCTCGCCCTGGATTGCAATATCGAGATCGCGGCCGGTATTAATCATGGCGCCCGAGGCAGAGTTCCAGCCATCGGGCCCGCTGATTGCATTGATCCGCGATGCGAAGCCCTGGCCCGGAATCGGCGCACTCTGCAAAGAGTGCTGCAGAGCGCGGAACCCGGGTGTGCTGACGTTGGCAACGTTGTGACTGACAGTTGTCTGTGCACGCATCGTTTCGCGTGCACCATTCATCGCCACATAGACCATCTTATCCATAATTAAAGTTCCGGATTACTCGTCTAACGAATATTAATAATCGTCTGTGTCACCGTATCCATCGTCGAGATGACCTGTGCATTGGCCTGGAACAGGCGTTGTGCAGTAATCATATTGACGAGTTGTTCGGTCAGGTCGACGTTTGAAGATTCGAGTGAACCGGACTGGATCAAACCAAAGTTTGATTTAGTGGCTTCACCTCGTTGCGGTACGCCGGAAGAAAATGTTTCCTGGAAAGAAGTATCACTGGACTTGACCAGCCCCTCGGGATTGGAAAAATTAGCCAGGGCAATCTTGCCCAGGGCCAGCGCCTGTCCGTTTGAGAATCGTGCAAAAACGACACCATCCTGTTCGATACCAATATTCCGCAACCGGCCGGCGGCACGGCCATCCGGGTTCATGCTGTTGACGACAAAGCTCGAACCGAACTGGGTCGTTGCAGTCAGGTCAAGATTCATCGTGATTGGATCAGCGCCGTTACCCGGATCATAGGCCGGATATGTAACGATTCCGTTCGGTGGATTCGCAATCGTACCGTTGGATGCGAAATCAAATGGTTGAGCCACACCGACGACATTACCGTCTATCGTCTGATTCACTTCCCAGCCAGCAGCAGTCTTGCCGAAATAATAGGTCCCCGTGTGTGCAACGCCGAGGCTGTCGAACAATACCGTTGATGTACTGTGGTTGTAGGTCGTCGAATCATTCGGATCGAAACCAGGCATAACGGGTACTTGTGCGTCGGCCGGCAAGTTGATGTTCATGTCGACGAGCGAGCTTGGTTGCGGCGGGCTTGTATCCGTCGTGATACGCAAGTCTCCCAGCGTACCGGTGTTGAAGGTGCCGTCCGCCTGTGCCGGGTAGATCTGCAAACGCTCACTCTGGGCATTCTCGACAAAGCCGTCCGCATTCATGCCGAAAGCACCGACTCGAGAATACAACAGGCTGCCGCCATCGTTTACAACGAAGAATCCATTACCACTGATGGCCAAATCAAGGTCTCGTGAAGTAATTTCCACATTACCCTGGGTGAATTCCTGGCGAACGTCAGTCAGGCGCACGCCGTTGCCGATTCCTGAGGAATCCCCGGAAAATACATCGGAAAATTCTGCACGTGACGACTTGAATCCGGTCGTATTTGCGTTCGCGATATTGTTACTCGTGACCTGCAGGTCGGTAGATGCGGCGTTCAAACCACTGAGTGCAACTTGAAATGACATTTAATCTCTCCTGAAAGAACTTATACGTAAGGTGATTTACTGAATTACATGATGGCCTTGATCTGCGACAAACGAACTTTCTGTCCGTCTTCGGTGGTGACTTCAGCGCTGGCACCACCGGCATTTAAAGTCACGCTGGCAACCTTTGAATTCATGTAGGTCGGCAGAGCTTCTACATTCTCGCCGTTGGTGAATCCCGCCTGAATGAAATAGGTTCCGGGATTTGCCGTAGAACCATCGGACATCGTTCCGTCCCATTCGAATGTCGCAACACCCTGACCCTGCGGACCCAGTGGCAATTCACGAACGAGTTGTCCCGTTGCATCAAAAATCTGCACAAAACCGTTATTAATTGATGCAGGCAGGTCAACCCCGCCCCGCAATGGCTGATCTCCGGTCAGTTTACCGGTATCACCTTCTACCAATACAGAGTGACCCACCATCGTCGAGGCCTGCAGCGCAGTTGACGAAGTCAGTGACTCGGCCAGTGACTCAAGTGATCTGCTCATACCGCCGATCTCCTCAACAGTACTGAACTGTGCCATCTGGCTGATGAACTGACCGTCATCCATCGGCTTCGTCGGATCCTGGTTCTGGAGCTGCGTAACCATCAGCTTCAGGAACTCTTCCTGACCCAACTGGTTATTCGCCACTTCTTTCTGCACTTGTGGCAGTGCGAATCCGCTAAAATCGGGCTCGGCATTCGGTAACGTAATCATTATCGTGATACTCCTGATTAATTACTGGCCAATCGAAAGCGTTCTGAGCAACAGGTCTTTCGACGTATTCAAAACCTCAATGCTGTTCTGATACGAACGCGATGCACTGATCATGTTGACCATCTCATCGATTGGATTGACATTAGACATCCAGACAAAACCATCGGCGTCTGCTTGCGGATGGCCGGGCTGGTGAACTTTGACAGGGGGTGCGCTACTCTCGACAACACCCTTGACGCGGACGCCGGCCGACGCACCATCGCCCGACATTTCATTCAATACCGTTTGAAAGACGGGCTCTTTGGCGCGATAGGCACCCTCGGCGGAACCCGCCGCAGTCCCGGCATTGGCCAGGTTACTCGCGGTGGTGTTCATCCGCAGAGACTGGGCACTCATTGAAGAGCCGGCGATATCAAATACTTTAAACAGACTCATGATCCGGACCTCCGTTTACAGTCGTTGCTTTGGTTACACATCCTGAAAATTCCTGTTACCGACCGCCGGTGATGGCCAGTCGCAAGCCCGAGATTCGCTGATTCAAAAATGTCAGCGTCGCCTGATAGCGCACTGCTGTTTCGGCAATAGCTGCGCTTTCCTTCTGTGAGTCGACCGTGTTGCCATCCAGAGAGGGTTGATCCGGAATCCGGTACATTGTCTCTGTCTGGTTAGGGCCGGCTGTCGTTGCGATGTGCCGTGCATTTGTCGACTGCATCCGCACGCTCTGCGGGTTCGCTGCCTGCATTGCAGAAAGAAAATCAATATCCTTCGCTTTGTAGTTCGGGGTATCTGCATTCGCAACGTTATCCGCGAGTAACTGCAATCGCTGATTCGCGAGTCCCAGTACCCGGGCGTGACCGTCAAAAACCTTGTTTATATCCAGAGCCATATCTGTATCCGTTCGCTTCCTGATCGGTACGTTGCAAATCCCATGCCAACATTAGAGAAATGCAGCTGATGCATGGATTTACCGATATAGCGGCAAATTTTATCCGGACATACGGCAATGAGCTGCAGGAAAGGCAAATAGTTGCCGTTTAAATCGAATGACCCGTTGATTAAAAAGATTCGCAACTTTCGGCACGGTTCTTGCAAAACCTGTTCCAGGTATTTAGCAGAGACAGATCATCATGCGATCAAATAAGGCACACAGTACGGAAAAGCGAAATGAATCAGGACCGGCTGCCGGAATCATTGCGTCGTTGATTCTTATACTTCTGTTTGGTCCCTCGTCCAAAGCCGAGGCGGACAAGCCGCATGACCACGCAGATATACAGGCTGCCGCCGAAGCACAGGCCCGCACGGCCGGTGCGGCGCCGGGCGGGCACGTTGATGTCATCGCCAATACCATTGATGCACGGGTTCGCCTGTCAGCTTGCGACCAGGCGTTGCAGACATCCATTCCATATGGCAATAAGTCTGCATCACGCGTAACGGTTGAAGTTCGCTGTGCGAGCCCGAAGCCCTGGAAAATTTACGTACCGGTGCGCAGAGCCATCTTTCGCAACGTGATCGTAGCGACCCATCCTTTGACACGTGGCAGTATTTTGGCGCCCGACGACATAATCTTGGCGGAATCCGACGTCAGCCTGTTACCCAGGGGTTACACCCTGAAGAAAAAAAATGTCCTCGGTCATAAATTACGCCGTGCCATCAAAACAGGTGATCCGATCACGCCGGGACTGCTGGAAACACTGGCAATGGTCCGCCGCGGCCAAAAAGTCAGCCTCGAAGCCCGCTCGGGAGGGCTGACCGTCAGAATGGCAGGTATCGCAAAGTCGGATGGCATTCTGGGTGAGGTTATCGAGTTCGAGAACCAGAGCTCAAAACGTCCGATTCAGGCGATTGTGCGGTCACCGCAATCCGCTGAAATACTGATGCAGTAAAAATAAAGTGTATTTATGCCTAAAGTTTTTACCGATTGCTGCCGATATCACCCAGGGACAATGAAAATAGTGTCCGGAGAATGAGAGCGATGACAGATAAAATTATTTCCCAAGGCAGAAACAACCTTGACATAACGCAGTCCAGGGCCCGTGCCGTAGATGCGACGCAGCGAAGCCGGCAATCAGAATCCGGCAAACAATCTGGCGCCGCGCGAGATGCCGTTGAGCTGACCAACACGGCAACGAACCTCAAGCGTATCGAAGCGAAACTCGCTGCGATACCGGAGGTCGATCAGTCCCGTGTTGATGACATTCGTCAGCGCCTGCAGTCGGACTCATATGAGGTCAATCCGGAGCAACTGGCGCAGAAAATGCTGCGACTTGATCAGGATCTGGGCTAAATTCGATGCAGCATTCCATACACAATGAACCCGCGACATCTCTGTCCGACGAACTCGGGCGACAAATCAAGGCCATGGAAGATTTGTGTGCCTGCCTGGAGGACGAACACCAGGCATTACAATCACGTGATCCGGAACAACTGTTGTCGGTCACCGAGCGCAAGACCGCGTGTCTCGGCAATGCCGGACGAATCAGTCGAATCTGTCAGGAACTGGAGGCGCATACTGCAATCGTCTCCGGCGACATCGTCAGCCGACAACGCGATCAACTGGATACATTGACACGTTTGTGCCGCGACCTGAATAATGCCAATGGTTCTTTGATCCGACGACAAAAAAACCGGGTTGAAAAAACATTACAGATTATACGCGGCGAACCTGAACGACCCGGAATCTACGGTCCATCCGGCAACACGGCAAATCAGTATTCAGCACGTCGCATTCTGGCCTCGATCTAGCAGGCTGTTGAAAAAGTCTCAGGCGAGTGCAAGACAAGGTACGCAGTCTCGGACAGAAATAACAAGCGCCGGGAAACAAGCGCAGTGTACCGCTACGCGGCCCCGCATTGTGAGCCAATTTTTAACGCCGGATTGTGCCGCATGAGGGTTTTTCAACAGCCTGTTAGGCCGCAAAAGCAAAGCCCCGCCAATTAGCGGGGCTTTGTACCAACCATCCCTTTACCAGCATCCCGATGCTCCGGGAGGCCATGGTTAGTTGTTGTGCAGACTGCACGATAATGCAGACAATTGCATCTTGCGTTGTAGCAAAACAAAAATCGACCTGGATACAATCTGCTAACCGATTGTCTGTGAAATAATCTCGATCTTTTCGCGGCCGTGCTCAAGTATTTCATTGAACGATTGACCGTTGAGCCTGACATCGGCCAGCAGCGCCTCCCAGCCCGGCTTCGCTGTGTCGGGTTCATGCTGCAATGTGTCGCTGAGTTTCGACGCTGATAATAAGCGTGTCAGCAACGTCAAATGTGACAGATCAGAAGTGCCGTCATCGACGACACCATCCTGGTTCTCAACTGCATCGGCGATCGATTCAGGCATGCCCCAGTTTTCGAGGATTGCCCGTGCGATAGTCGGGTGCCAACCGGAAACGATCTCATCCCATTCAGGATTATTCGTCACCTCGATACCGTCTTTGAGTCCGCGTGCCAGCAGGTACAGGTTCCCTATCTGGTGAAACAGACCGGCAGCCAGTGCCTCATCCGACCGCACTTCATCGACAATTTCTCCAAGAGCGTAACAGGATGCCGCAACAGCATTGCTGCGCCGCCAGATTGCCGCCAGTTGCGGACGAACCGGCATCAACCATTCCTGGTTCTCCAGTTGCTTAACGGCAAAATTTGTGGCCGTGCTCCGCACAACATTAAAACCGAGACGTTGAATGGCCGCACGTGGGTCGGTAATGTCGGTCCCTTCAGCATTAAAAGCCGCTGAATTTGCCAATTGAATCAGCCGTGCAGCCAGAGAAGGCTCCGAGCTAACCAGCTTGACGATGTCCGCAGCCGAACTGTTCTCATCGGCCAGAATCTTATGCAACCGCATGACAACATCCGGGAACCCGGGCAGATCGAATTGATCATTACCCAAATCACTCGCCAACTGTTGTACAAATTTGAAGGCAGTAGCCTTGAAGTCTTCGTTAGCCAGCATCAATACTCCCCAAAATTACTGTCATGTCGAGTCTATATCTGCTATTCACATCAGGATAATGATCCGGATTCAATTAAACAAAACTTTCAATAAATCTATCGGCTAATTTTGCTATCTCTTGATGCGAAATTGCCTCAATTGAAAACCATTTTGTGACCTGCGTCACAATTTAGATTGGGACAGAAACACAACCTGAATATTTTACTGGTCCTGAACGATGGCAATCTCAACCCTTCGATTCCGTGCACGACCTTGTGATGTATCGTTAGGTGCGATAGGACGTGTATCACCATAACCAACTGCTGTAAGGCGTTTAGATTCTATGTTGCCGATTTTTTCGAACAACTGGATTACCGATACGGCACGATCGGTCGACAACTTCCAGTTTGACTGATAACGCGCCGAATTAATCGGCCGGTTATCCGTATGCCCGGATATCATAATCGTACCGGGCACATCGGCCAGAGATTTGGACAAGCGCTTGATGATCGGAATGATTTCATCAGACATATGGTCACTGGCCGGTGGGAATGCAATTTCCTCTGGAAATCGAATGATCACGCTATTTCCGGTTGTTTCGACCGAGATGATTCCTTCAGAGATCTCGCTTTGCAACGTTTCCTTGACCTCTTCGGAAACTACGGCATTAGCAGCTGTCTTGCCTGGTCCGGCATTCTGCATGGCCCGACCCATTGGTTGATTCATCGGTGACGGCATCATACTCGGCGGACCGAGCGCCGAACTGGGTGCGGATTTCGGTGAAACAAGCACAGCGCCAAAACCCGATGCCATCGATGCCGCAATCAAGCGGTATTTGGTCTCATCGAGGCTGGAAAATGAATAAAGCAGCACGAAGAAGGTCATCATCAACGCCATTAAATCGGCGAAGGTCACCATCCATAATGGTGCGCCACCTCCTCCTCCGCCTTCGCCTTCGCCGCTCATGACAACTTTTCAACCTCAGGCCGCGCCTTCCGCGGCGGGCTCCTGAGCGCCTGCATCACCGGGCGATTGCGTCAAATATGTTGTCAGAATCTCACCGATAACATGCGGGCTTTCACCCTGTGCGATACCGATAACCCCTTCAATTATCAATGACTTGGTCTTTCGATCGTACTGGTAACGAAGCTGTAATTTTTCAGCAATGGGTATGGCGATCAGGTTAGCCAGAAACGCTCCATACAATGTGGTCAGCAGCGCAACGGCCATCGACGGACCGATGGAACTCGGATCCGACATATTTGCCAGCATCTGCACCAGGCCGACCAGCGTACCGATCATGCCGAAAGCCGGCGCGGCATCACCGATGCCCGAGTAAATACGCGAACCGAGTTGCATGCGCTGAATGGAATTTTCCATTTCAGCGGCAAGAATTTTCTGCACAACTTCCGGTTGCTGTCCGTCCACACAGAGTTGAACGCCCTTTTTCAAAAACACATTATTAAAATCTTCATCTTCAAGTGCCAGAAGTCCGTCCTTGCGCGCCTTGTTGGCCATGTCCTTTATCTGTTCGATGAGATCCTGTGGATTGGACGATTCGTCCACGAATGCCTGTTTCGCACCAAGTTTTAGTGCGAACAGGCAATCGGAGAGAGAAAACTTGATCAGTGTCGATGCGATCGTACCGCCGAGGACAACAAGCAGGCCCGGCACATTGACAAATGTCGAAAAATCACCACCGGTGATAATCGCCAGCACGATAACGATCGTGCCAAAAACCATGCCTATGAGTGTTGCTAGATCCATTTACTTGTTCCGTATCCTTTAGCTCTGCTTCTGCCTTCGGTATACCGCTCCCATTTTGTATGAGGCCCGGGCATACCCGACTCTAGGGGCTTCGCGATAGTCAAACCGAGATATAGTTCACAGCTGTTACATAATCGTTTCGGAAAAGCCGGCGAAGACAGGGCAGATATCAGATTTCCTTGCCTGCTCACCGGTTTTTGCCCAGCTGCTCACCGCAATGTGGGCAATACCTGCTGTGCACGGCCTCCTGACGCTGGCGAGTAACGAGGCGCTCCACGACTTCGCGCGACAGTCCGAGTTCCTGCTGTAATTGCTCGATGGCTGCACGCTCGTCATCATCCAGAACGCCGTCACTCAAAGCGTCCATGATTCGCTGATTGATGATCTCCCGTCGACTTTGCAACTCTTCTGTAAAACGTGCGGCGAGAATACCGGCCGGTAGTGCCATCGTGCCGACACCGAGCAGCATAATCACGATACCGAGGAGTTTGCCGCCGAATGTGATGGGTGTGATATCGCCATAACCGACTGTGGTCAACGTCACGACCGCCCACCAGATCGCTTCCATGATGCTGTCAAAATGTCCGGGGCTGGCTGCATTTTCGACTGTAAACATCAGGCATGCGGAAATGATGATTAGTGTCAGCATTGTCAGCAGAGCGCCTGCAATCGCGGAGGCCTCACGTCGCAATACACTTGAAAAGACCAGCAGACCGTCAAAATAGTGTGAAAACTTTAGCAGGCGCATCAGCCGGAAGAATCGCAGATAGCGCAAATCGATGGGAATCAGCAGTGATAAATAAAATGGCGCCACAGCCAGCAAATCGACAAGCGCCATTGGTGAAAAAATAAAGGCGAGCCTGGCCCGCCAGGCCGGAAGGTGAGCAAAATTCTGCTTGTTCGCTGAAACCCAGAGACGAGCCAGATATTCGACCGTGAAAATCGTAACGGAAAACAGCTCAAACGCTTCAAACCACTCACGATATAGTTCATGGAGCGCTCTGTTTGACTCCATCAGAACCGCAACACCGTTCAACACGATCAACACAATGATGACGCTGCGTATCAGCCTGCTGCATTCTCCGCCGTCTTTGTGCCCTTCCAGCAGGTCGTAAACCGTGCTGCGCCAGGCATGTGCCACTCCATTCATGCGCCAGTCAATCCGTTACTCTCGTTCAGTCCACGCGGCTGACCCCGGTCATGACCGGGGTCCGAACGCGATCAAAACCACGCAGCCTCTACAGGAGGTATCGGCGGGTCTGTACAGAACTTGAGGAATCAGCGGGAGATTTACTTTTTGAATTTACGCTACCGTAACGGGTAACCAGGCAACCTTACCGTCAGTTCGTCATCATTGCGCTACCAAAGTACCGGTTTGAAAACCATCAGGTACAAAACAAAGAAGGTGGCGGCAGTTATGCCGATCCACCAGGTTGTCAGACGTCGCGATAGTGTCGACAAAGGCTGATTATCGGGGGAGGGGTCCTGCGCCAACCCGATCCACTTATACATAAACGGGCCGAATGCAATGCCCATAATCATCAGGATCATCGTCAGTACGATACTGACGATGATCCAAGATGAATTGACCGGCCATTGCCAGAGCCACATCGAAATACCGCAAATTGTCGCCAGCACCCAGGCCGGCACAGAGAGCCTGTCATCAATCTTTTTGACGAGCCGCAGAATATTGGCACGGTGAATCGGATCACGGTTCGCGGCGATAATCCAGAATATATGGGTAACATTGGACCCGAATGCGATACAAATCGAGATGATATGCAGCCATTTCAGGCCGATGTAGAGATCTCCCACAGGCAAGTCCTCCTTTTTTGCATACCGTCGAGTCGATCCCGGAATCAGACTGGCGAAGTCTGTTCGTGAAACAAGCAACCAATACAGACCGCCCTATCTTATTGTCGCCGTTAATCGGGCATGACGGAAACCACGTACTTGACAGACTGCATGGTATTAAAGGCATTATTATCTTTCAGATTGCACTGATTTGCAGCGTCTTGCCCGTTAATAAAATAGATGCCGCAGTTTAAATTCTGATCCTTCGCATGTTTGAGAACCGGATTGAATACGAGTGCAGACCCCGTAAACAGACCAAAAAACCAGTCCTGTAATTTTAACGTTCTCCACTCGCGAAATGCCTGACACTCTGCAACTTTTCTCGATTTCCAAATTTATCCATATGACTACGGTGGCGCTGACCATCACCGGTTTTCTGGTCCGTGGTATTTGGATGTTGCGCGAGTCTCCCTTATTGAATTTACGCATTACAAAAACCCTGCCTCACGTCAACGATACGCTGCTGCTTGTCAGCGCGCTTTCAACCGCTGCCCTTCTGGGCCAGTATCCATTTGTTAATGTCTGGCTGACCGCCAAGGTGATCGGCCTGATTTCCTATATCCTGCTTGGTGCAGTTGCATTGAGTTATGGGGCCACACGCGGCATTCGAACCAGTGCCTACATCGGTGCAATTCTGTCATTTGCCTACGTCGTTTTCGTTGCATTCACGAAAAACCCAATGATTTTCTGACCGGTCGGTAAAGACCGGGCATCTATAACCATCCTGTTCTTCTCCCGTAACATCATTGGTAACGGTCAGGTCATCTCGCTACACTATCGGATATACAATCTGGCGGGTGTTGTTCAATGGTAGAACCTCAGCTTCCCAAGCTGATGACGTGGGTTCGATTCCCATCACCCGCTCCAGTAATTTTCACTTACGGGGTCAGCAAGATTTTTTCAGGCATGGTGATCTGCGCAGTTGTGAGCAGTTGAGCCAGGAAACTTATGCAATCAGATTCTACTGCAAATGCCGAATTGCTGAAAAACAGGCGAATAAAGAGCTTTGTTAACCGGGCGGGCCGAATGACAGTCGCACAAGGGCGTGCGTTGGAAAATCTCTGGCCGACCTGGGGAATCAATTATTCGCCGACACCTGTAAACCCGGACGAAATATTTGGCAGACAAGCCTCTTTAGTCCTTGAAATCGGTTTTGGTAACGGTGAACTACTGGCATCGATGGCGGCCGATAACCCGGATAAGAATTTCATTGGCATCGAAGTACACGAACCCGGTGTTGGCCATTGCCTGCTGTGCCTTGATCAGCGTGAATTAATGAATGTGCGCATCATGCGTCACGATGCAATTGAAGTACTGGAAAATCAAATTCCCGATGCCGCACTGCATGGTTTGCATTTGTTCTTCCCGGACCCCTGGCCGAAGAAACGGCAACATAAACGACGCATCGTACAACCGGATTTCATCACCCTGCTTGAACGCAAGATCGAAAAGGGCGGTTATTTCCATACGGCAACGGACTGGGCGAATTATGCTCAGCACATCGATGCGATTATATCCAAAAGCCCCGTGTTCAGAGCAGTAGAGACGAAAACCTCGAAACGACCTGAAACAAAATTTGAACGTCGCGGCAAGCAGCTTGGTCACGAAATCTGGGAGCAGATCTACACTCACCTGTAAAGCATATCCAACGCCCCTAAAATGGTTTATAAATAGACACAGCGATGAAGTTCTTAGCTGACGACCTATAACCGAACGGATCACACTATGGGGTAATCGCACCGGAAGTAGGGCGCTGGTACCGGCGATTGAATGGCAACCTGTTTGAAGTCGTTGCAATCGACGAGGAACATAAAACGGTCGAGCTTCAGGATTTCGACGGTACGATCGGAAGCCTGGAGTTCGAGGTGTGGCGGGATATCGATATCGAACCCGTGCAGGCACCTGAAGACTGGTCAGGGTCGGTCGACATTGATCTGGAAGATCTGCCGGAACCCGACTCGTACAGCGGTAATGACCGGTATGACCCGATGATATTCCTCGATCGCCACGAATAACGAGGGCAACCGGTACAGCACTCATTTGCATTGCGCCAAAGCAGTGGCGCAGGTGTAGCTGTACATCCAAATTTTGTCTTCAAACTGAACAAATAATTCCGGGGACAGTTTACTTATTTGTATTTTAAAAGTTGCCGGATCTGGAAATTAAGTAAACTGTCCCCGGAATTAGTTACGCCAGTTCCGTCAGGCCAGGGTCGCGGAGGGTTGCAGGGGCGCTGACCAGAATCGTTCCGTCCGGCTCCGATCGGCACCGCAACACGATCAAATTTTTTCCGGCACACGGCCCGACCAGGCAGGTCCCGGTTTCGGGACAAAACAATGCGCCATGGGATGCACACCGAATCAGGTTGCCGTCATCGACCAGAAACGCATGCGGTTCGAGTTCGAGGGGATGATGACGATGCGGGCAAATGTTGGCATAGGCATAGATCTGCCCTCGCTTGCGCACGACAAATCCGCTGAACGGCCAGTCGCCGTCACCGACAAAAAAACTTCGTGCATCCGGGTCGCCCAGTTCATCGATATGCATGACTGTCCATTCGGGCCATGCCTTTGTGTGCTCATCGTCAGGTTTCATCAGATTGCCTGCGCACGACGATCACGGCCAGCACAATACCCGGAATACCCATTGCGGAGGCATAGACAAAAAAACTGGCCCAATCCACGGATTCGACAATAAAACCCGAGAAACCACTGATAACTTTACCCGGTAGCGTCATCAGCGATGAGAACAACGCATATTGCGTGGCCGTGTAATTAACGTTGGTCAATCCGGATAAATAAGCAATGAATACCGTACCGGTAAACCCTGCCGCAAAGTTATCAGCGCCGATTGTCACAAAAAGAAACCAGAGTTCGGGTCCATACAATGCCATGCCGGCAAAGAATAAATTTGTCACGGCCAGCAACACGGCGCCGACGATGAGCGGACCGCCAAGTCCGTAGCGAGCGACGGCAACGCCGCCAAATGCGGCACCGGTCAGTGTGACGATAATGCCGAATAACTTTGTAACCGTACCAATCTCCAGTAATGAAAAACCGATCTCTATATAAAAAGGGTTCGCCATGACGCCGAGGACCATGTCTGTTACACGATAAAATCCGATGAAAACGAGCAAAATGAGCGCCCAGCGTCCATTGCGCCGGAAAAATTCGATGAATGGACCCACGAATGCATCTGCAACCCAGCTGGATAGATACGCCCAACCGGTAACGTCTCCAGACAGCGGCTTGCTGTCTGACTGGCGATCGGGTTCATCGATTAAAAGCACTGTCACGATACCAACCGCCATCAACAGCGCCATCGCCTGGTAGGCAACGCTCCATGACATGAACTCAGCGAGGATCAGAGCCCCGGCACCGGCCGCGACAATTCCTACCCGGTAACCGACCTGGTAACTCGCAGCCATAGAGGCCTGCATCTTGAGTTCTACCGCTTCGATGCGATACGCATCTATCACGATGTCCTGGGTGGCAGATGCGAAAGCTGCCAGCAGCGCAAACCAGGCTATTCGTGTCAGGTCGAGCCCGGGATCGGACCAGGCAAGTCCCATGAGTGCACCGACAATCGCGATTTGCGCAACCAGCATCCATGCACGACGTCGTCCGAGCCAATGAGTCAACAGCGGCAGCGGCAACCGGTCAATCACAGGCGCCCAAAGAAACTTCAGCGAATACATGATGCCGATCCACGCAAACATGCCGATCTCGGCCATACCGATATTCGCCGTGGCGAGCCAGGCGGTCAGCGTACCGGCCACGAGCAGGAACGGCAGCCCGGCAGAGAAACCGAGGAACAGCATCGCCAGCACCCGTGGATGCCGGTAAGTTCGCAGACCGGCCCGCCAGGACCGCGCTGGAATCCCCGTATCGTTAGCCAAGCTCGTAATCCATGATCAATGGGGCATGATCGGAAAACCACTTGTCACGGTAGATACGTGCTTTTCTGGCCGTACCTTTAAGGCCCGGTGTCGTGACCTGGTAGTCAAGGCGCCAACCGACATTATTGGCTCCCGCGCTTCCGCGCTGCGACCACCACACGGAACCATCGTGACCGGCAGCAACCCCCCCCAACACAACAC
>CAYNMF010000022.1:0-23344 GCA_964398325.1 uncultured Chromatiaceae bacterium
TATGACCCTCGCATCTCTGACCACCACAAAATGCAAATGTGGCCCGGTACTAAAACCGGTATTGCCGGATGCGGCGATCACCTCGCCGCGTTTGACGCGCTGACCAATACGCACACGAATCGAATCCCAACTCAGATGCGCATACAGCGCGAAAGTGCCATCGTCATGAAGAATCCTGACGAGATTCGCCCGGGCGCCAAACTTGCCCCAGTCCTTGCCGCCACGAAAATTACTATGGGCAACTTCGACGACCATACCGCCGCGCGCTGCATAAACAGCGGTTTTTTCCGGCATGGCGATATCGATGGCATAACGACTGTCGGGCGTCAAATGAGTCCGTGCATCGGGAAATGCCTGACTAATGCGAAAACGTTTCGCGGCAGCGAACGGCGGTCGATACGGTTGGCCAGGCGTATGGATGGCTTCAGGATCACCGAATACCGACGCTGTCCTGAACTCGACTGGCACCCCGATATCCTGTGAACCAACCGAGTCCGTATTGATGATCGTCAGCAATTGCATCGCCGAGCGGGCCGGCACAACGATTCGAATCGACTGATCCGTTTGTACGACTGCCCCGCTGCCTGTGACGGCCTGCGCAATCACTTCGGCGGCGCAATAACACGGATTCTCGGCCCACAGCGTCAAACCGTCGGCCGTGACCTCGCGACGAAATGTTACGACGGGTGACCCGGCCGGTAATGTCTCTACTGTTTGTTGTTCATAGTCCTGACCGGCGATCGGCGGCAGATCAGAGAACACGAGCGCACCGTTCTCATCACGAGACTTGTACAGCGTATTGGCCGAGGCGTTCAACAACGTGAAGAACAGGACAGTGGTCGCCACGAAGCTACGGAGCATCGTGGTGCCCACCCGACTCAATCGACGGCGATGCGCCGCCAGTCATCGTCACTGTAGACGATCTCGTAAGCGGGCCAGTAGGTTTCGTCGAGCTTGAGCGTCAGAATATCGACGGAATCATTCCATGTCACTGTCGTAACGCGCACCGGCGAGCCGTTGAGCCGGTTCCCGACGACTTCGAGAAATCGATCCAGATCCGGCGTCGCAATTCCATCCACTTTCACTATGCGGCGGCCGGCAAACAGGCCGTAGCGAGAAGCAGGCGATCCATAAGCGAAATAGGAAATATAGACCCCGTAAGGCTCAACGCCACGTTGTGCCGACATCTGGCGGTACGGTGCCTGCAACAATGCGCCGGCCCACATGACGGCGCGCCGAATGCCCCGACCTTCCAGTGCGACGGTATCGAGATCGATCTCTCTGACCTGGCCGTCCCGCAAAATCTCTACCTTGACACTGGGTTTTTGCACGGCCTTTTCGACTTCACGAAAGCGGGTGACCGGCTCGCCATCAATACCAAGCAAGACATCACCCGGCAAAAAAGCGGCAGCGGCCGGCGTGCCGGCAACCGAACGTAACACCGACAGAATCTGCCTGCGATCCGGGTCATGCCGTTCGAGTTTTCGGACCCATTCGGTCCCGAGTCCAAGCTTGCGCCCGACCGACATCGGCAGCCGGCTCCATTCGACCTCTATCGAACGCAACACGCGGCCATCACGCACCAGGCCGAGTAATTCTTCGACAAGTTCGATCGGCACGCCCTTGTTTTCCTGGACCATCTCCGTGCCGGCCTGAAACGCAAAACTGGACCACAAGGCAATAACACGGCCTTTCACATCAACGAGCACTCCGTCGACATCCGCCGGACCGTTGATCAGATTCAGCGCTTCGAGGTTTGTCTCACGAAAACGCATCGTGCGTGACAACGGCAACAAAACCGGATCGGTCGAGGCCACTTCCCTGGCCTGGTACACGAGCTTGTTATCGCCGCGCAAACCGACAACCCATAATGGGTCACCCGGATCCGGCATGCGGGTCAGCAGATCCGCCGAGCGGACCGGCGTATCACCGACCAATGCCGGGTCATAAGACAACAACGCAAGATTGTGCAATGGATGAATGTACTCGACCTTGCCGGGTACCTCGAGTTCACCGGCAAACGTGATGCGCACGTCGCCGATTGCTTCGGGCACCGTATTGCGGTCGACGACGATATATCCCCGTTCGGCATCGACGACCAGGCCGGTACCATAATAATGACGCTCAGCGATACCTGAAATCGTGTACGGCATATCGTAGTTGACCAACACCAGCGACGGTGCAATCTTGCGCGCCCGTTTGTCCTTGTACTCGATATAGCTGGCCGTGGCCGGTTTCTGCACTGTCGACTCAGGGCCCGGATCAAGTGCGCGGCACGGCCACAAACCGCTGACATCATCTCGCCGACAGCGTTCGGCCGGATACCAGCGACGTTCCATCCTGAACAGACCAAGCCGGCTAGAAGACGGATCCTCGAACACATAAAAGCGAATCCTCGCGCGATCGCGATCAGCCAGTGCGCCAAGCACCCTCTCCAGATCGTCAAGCGTACGCACTTCCTCTTCATCGATGGCCGTGATCACGCTGCCTCGCGTAATTCCTGCATTTCCGAACACGTATCCCGGATTGGCGATGTACACGCCTTCGGTTGGACGATTCATATGCCGGGCCTGCTGGTACGACAGGTTATGCACAACCGCATCACCGAATTGAATGTATTCCATCGGTGTAATGGCATGCAGATCCTGAACGTCGACTGTCACGTCGAGCTCTTCACCGTTACGCTCGATAATCAGGCTCAGCGTTTCGCCGACGCTGCTGTCGAGAATCTGTTCCAGTTGTACAAACTGCGTAATCAATTCACCGCCAATTTCAACGATGATGTCACCAACCCTGAGCCGGCCATCGGCGACACTACCGGGTAGAATCTCGTCTACCACGAGCATGCCGAACCGGTCAGGAAAGCGCTCGCGCACCAGAGCCTCGGTATCTTCACGCAGGCCGAGACGCCGCAGCTCATCGAACGACTCATAGGCAAATGTTGTCGCCAGAGTCCCTCGGGTAACCGGTTTCCCCGCGCGTAAAAGCTCGAAGGCACGTTTGACACGATCGAGTGGCAGGAAAAAGCTCGAGGCTGCATGACTGCTGCCACCGGCATTCAGCCCGATAACATTACCGTCAATATCAATGACCGGCGAGCCGGACGATCCGCCGGAGGTGCCCGACGCAGCCTGCAGGTAAAACGTATTGAAATCGTTATAACTACCGCTGCCGTATTCCGGCGCCGGTCGATCAAGCCGTGCCAGCGTCCCGGACAGGAATGACAACCGTTCGCCGGCATCATTGCCGACCACCCTGATTTCCCGTCCGATCTGGGCAGCCGACGGCACCAGCGCCAGCTGCGCCGGCTTCATGTATTTCAGTTTTTTCGGGTCGTAACGATACAAGCCGAAATCGTGCACCGGATCACGGTAGACAGGCGTCAACTCAACCTCTTCCTGATTTTCAAAAAGTGCTTCGGCGCGCACCGGCCCGGGCGTCACGACGTGCCGATTGGTCATAATCAGGCCGAGTTCGGCATCGACGACGAACCCGGTCGCCTGACTCGACTGGTTCCACTCGGTATCGAAGGCGCGCGTGCTGTCTATTTTTATCGACACGACGCCCGATGCAATCTTCTCGAGTGTTGCGCGCCATGCACCGGATTCTGCCGCGGTCGCGGGAGCCGCGACGGATAGCAGTGTCAATGTAACTAAGAGACTATAAAGACAACGCATAATTGAAAGCCGCCGTAAATTCCTGCTGCAATTGTGCCAGGTTCATGTTGTGGTTCTGCGTGCCGCGATGCTCAATTTTCCGCGCCCCGATCAGCGACGCGAGCCTGCCGGTGTCTTCCCATGACAGGCTATGGCTGATACCGAACACCAGCCCGGCACGATAAGCATCGCCGCATCCGGTCGGATCGAGGATCTCAGCCGCTTCGACAGCCGGTATCCGATGCTCGCATCCGTCGGTATAAATTGACGAACCCGAACCACCGCGTGTGACGATTAACGCTTCGACATGTGCCGCGATATCCGCAAGCGACCAACCCGTTCGCTCCTGCAAAAGCTCGCCCTCATAATCATTGACAGCAACCCAGGTGGCTTGATCGATAAACCGCTTCAGCTCATCGCCGTCAAACATCGGCAACCCCTGCCCGGGATCGAACATAAACGGAATACCGGCATCGGCAAATTGCTGTGCGTGATCGATCATACCCTGCCGGCCGTCCGGTGAAACCAGCCCCATCGTGATGCCCGCATCTGTCGGCACCTCGTTCTGGTGTGCATGATCCATCGCGCCGGGATGAAAAGCCGTGATCTGGTTATCATCCAGGTCCGTTGTGATATAGGCTTGCGCCGTCAGCGTCTCATCGATCATGCGAATAAAACGCTGATCGAGTTCGTTGGTACGCAGCCGGTCTGCATACACCGGAAAATCCTCACCGACCGTGGCCATGATGGCCGGCTGCTCACCTAGCAGGCGAAGGTTATAGGCAATATTGCCGGCGCAACCGCCAAATTCCTTGCGCATCTCCGGCACCAGGAATGCGACGTTCAGAATATGCAATTGGTCGGCCAGAATATGTTCCTTGAACCGGCCCGGAAAAACCATGATGTTGTCATAGGCCATGGAACCACAAATGAGTACAGACACACGTAAATCCTTTGTCCGGCGAATTGAGAGATTATTCGGTCGTGCCGACGTCTTTGCGCCAGACCACGTCAAGTTGTTTAACCGCGCGGACATCATCGAGACGTCTGACCGGTGTTAAAATCGGCGCAGCCTTGATTGCTTCGGGTGCCGTGTACGCTTGATCTCGAATGTCGGTGAGCGCAGCTGCAAACGCGTCGAGTTCCTGCTTCGCTTCGGTTTCTGTCGGTTCTATCAACAGGCACTCGGGAACGAGTTGGGGGAAATACGTCGTCGGCGCATGGAAACCGCGATCCAGTAATGCCTTGGCGAAATCCATCGTAGTAATGCCGGTTTCGCGCGTGATCGACTTGAGCGACACGATAAATTCATGACTGGCGCGACGCTCGGGGAAGGTAACATCGAACCCGGCTGTCGCCAGCACTGTCATCAGGTAGTTGGCATTCAACGTCGCAAATTCAGACACACGCCGCATGCCGTCAGCACCCAGCAGGCGCATGTAGATATAGGCACGCAGCAAAATCCCGGCATTGCCCATGAAAGCCGATAACCGGCCTATTGACTGTGGACGCTCCGATTCAGTCAGCCACACATAATGCCCGCCGTCTCGCCCGACGATCGGCACGGGCAGAAACGGCTCAAGACGTTCGTTGACGCCGACGACACCCGACCCGGGGCCGCCGCCGCCGTGTGGC
Source organism: uncultured Chromatiaceae bacterium (assembly GCA_964398325.1). Lineage (GTDB taxonomy): Bacteria > Pseudomonadota > Gammaproteobacteria > Steroidobacterales > SMWD01. The sequence goes on from CAYNMF010000022.1 coordinate 5,292, forward strand.
GTCGAAAATGTTTTGTGCAAATTAATATGAATCACATCGAAACCCATATCGGCCGGCAATGCGCGGCCGAGTATGGCGTTCAGATTTGCGCCGTCGTAATACAACAGGCCGCCGGCGGCATGTACGATCCCGGCAATCTCGACGATCTGGCGTTCGAAGATGCCCAGCGTTGATGGATTCGTGAGCATGATGCCGGCCGTATGCGGGCCAACGGCATTGCGCAGCGCATCCAGATCGACATCGCCATCCGGTCCGGTCGGTATCTCAACGGCGGTACAACCGCACATCGTCGCCGTTGCCGGGTTCGTGCCATGCGCCGCGTCGGGCACAATAATCTCGCACCGCTCGTGATCGCCGCGCGAATCATGATAAGCGCGAATCATCGCCACGCCGGCAAACTCGCCCTGCGCGCCGGCCATTGGCGTCAGTGAGATGGCCGTCATGCCGGTCACGGCCTTGAGCATGTCCTGTAACTCATACATGCATTCAAGAAAACCCTGCCCGTGCTCGACTGCACCGAGCGGGTGGCGCTCGGCAAACTCCGGCAACATGGCAAGCCGGTTGCAGATTCGCGGGTTGTATTTCATCGTGCACGAACCCAACGGATAGAAATGCGTATCGATCGAAAAATTTTGCTGCGACAGACGCGTAAAATGGCGCACGACCTGTAACTCGGAAACCTCCGGTAACACTGGCGCGGAACGGCGCAAAAACTTTTCGGGCAACTCGGCGGCCGGTGGATTTTCCGGTGCATGCCCACCGGCGTACCGGCCCGGCGCAGACAACTCGAAAATGACCGGTTCAGACATCACGCAGCCACCGAATTATTCAAAACCGATTCCAGAGCTGCGGCAAATGTATCGATTTCTGCTGTCGTGCGTACCTCGGTTGCACAAACCAAAAGTGCATGACCCAGTTCCGGATAATCAGTCGACAAGTCATAACCGGCGAGAATATTCCGGCGTGCAAGTGCTTCGATCAGCGGTCCGACCGGGCGATCGAATTGCAAGACCGCCTCGTGAAAAAACAGGTCGAAAACAATCGACACACCATCAAGTGCGGCGAGTTTCTCGGCCAGCCGTTTTGTATTGGCATGGCATTGCAGTGCTGTACGCCGCAATCCGTCACTGCCCAGCACCGACAGGTAAATCGTCGCTGCGGTCACCATCAGGCCCTGGTTCGTACAGATATTCGATGTTGCCCTGGAACGGCGGATATGTTGTTCACGAGCCTGCAGGGTCAACGTAAACCCGGGCTTGCCTTCGACATCGACAGTGCGACCTACGATGCGCCCCGGCATCTGACGAACAATCTGCTGCCGGCACACCATGTAACCAAAATACGGTCCGCCGGATGCGACCGGGATGCCGAATGGCTGACCTTCACCGCACGCAATATCAGCACCCGCATCGCCCCATTCGCCGGGCGGACCCAGAACCGCCAGAGTCATCGGATTGCAAATCGCAATGACGAACATCTGCTTTGCATGTGCCCAGTTCGTTAACGTATCAACCTCGTCGAGCGTGCCCAGGAATGTCGGTTGCTGCAGACAAATGGCCGCAAATTCTTCTTCCTTGAAGCTGTCGAGAGCTGCAAGTTCCGTCTGCCCGTCACGGCAACCCATCTCAACGAATTCAATTCCCTGCCCGGCGGTTATTCGCCGTGCCACGGCTCGATAGACCGGGTTTACGGAACGACTGACCAGAATTCTCTGCGAGCTGATTTTTCGGTTACCGCGCACCGCCATCAGGCAGGCTTCTGCAAAAGCCGTGGCCCCGTCATACAAGGAGGCGTTAGAGACATCCAGGCCGGTCAGTCTTGCCATCATGGACTGGTATTCATAGATGACCTGCAAGGTGCCCTGGCTGGCCTCTGCCTGGTAGGGCGTGTAAGCACTATAAAATTCGCCGCGGGTCGCAATGTCCCAAACGGCTGCGGGAACATGATGCTCGTACGCACCGGCGCCTATAAATGACACCACGCCACCGTCTTTTGCCGCGCGGGCGCGCATCAGCCGCGAGACTGCCGATTCGCCCATGCCGGCCGGCACATTATCCAGGTGGTCGATGCGCAACCCGGCGGGAATCTCATCGAAAAGCGACTCGGTATCATCGGCGCCGATCGCGCTCAGCATGGCGGCGATGTCGTGTTCGGTATGAGGAATAAACGGCATTGGAGTATCAGACTGGTATTGACGAAATTTACAATCGGCGGTCCGTTAACCCGTTGATTCGGCGAGAAATAAACTGTAAGCATCGGCATCCATCAGTTCATCCAGTTCGGCGGGGTCCGATGGCGCGATTCGTACCAGCCAGCCCTTGTCGTAAGGGCTCTGATTAACGAGCTCCGGTTCTTCGGCCAACGCGTCATTTGTCCCGACCAATTCGCCGCTGATCGGTGCATACACATCAGATGCGGCCTTGACGGATTCAACAACGACACAGGCATCGCTCCTGGCCAGCGTAGTGCCGACTTCCGGTTGCTCGACATACACCAATTCGCCCAATGCTTCCTGAGCGTGATCGGTTATACCGACCGAGACCAATCCGTCATCTTCGAGTCGCACCCATTCATGCTCTTTGGAATACTTAAGATTCCCCGGCACTTCACTCATCTTCGTCAGGACTCCCAGCCTAAAATATATTCAAAAATAGCAAATTCAATAAATCGATCTATTAAAGATCAATCAAGACGGGGCCGGTGCCCACGAATTGGTTCCGTACCATCCTTGGGGTTACGCTGGTCGTTCCAAATCGAATCTGACAGGTACCGGTGGCCTCTACGGGAACCCTGGCCAATGCAATCGAACGCTGCATCGTCGGCGAGAACCCCCCGCTCGTGACCTTCCCGTCACCAGATCCGGTGAGTACGCGCTGATCATGACGCATGATACCGCGATCTTCCAGAACAAGACCGACCAATTTTTCCTCGGGCCCCTGTTCACGCTGTTGTTCGAGTGCCGAGCGGCCGATGAAGTCCCGCTCGGCCGGCTTCCAGGCGACGGTCCAGCCCAGCGCCGACACCAGCGGCGAAACCTGCTGATCCATATCCTGGCCATACAGGGCCAACCCGGCTTCGAGCCGCAAGGTATCGCGTGCGCCAAGTCCACACGGGCGGATGCCGGCCGCCAGCGCAGCATCCCATAAACGATAACCTGCCTCGACTTTCAGGACAATCTCCCATCCATCTTCCCCGGTGTAGCCGGTACGGGCCACAAACCAGCCGCTGTCGCTATTGCATGCAAACGGTGCCTGATCGAGAGCGGGCTGGCGAAGTGCGGGCGATAACAGCGGCGCAGCCATTGTCGTTGCCCTCGGACCCTGGATCGCAAGCATCATCAATTCTGCTCGCTCGCTAAGAGTGACTGTAAAATCAGCAGATACCCCGGTCATCCAGTCAAGATCCTGAATGCGAGTTGCCGCATTAACAATAATGCGATACTCGCCGGCAGCGCGCCGATACACGATCAGATCATCAATAACGCCACCTGACTCATTGAGCATGCAGCTATACAAGCCCTTGCCGGGTGTATCCAGCCTGGCAACATCATTGGCAAACAATCTGCGCAAGTACGCTTCTGCATCCTGCCCGGCGACATCGACAACCGTCATGTGCGACACATCGAAGATACCGGCTGATCCACGCACGGCATGATGCTCATCAATCTGTGAACCATAATGAAGCGGCATATCCCAGCCGCCAAAATCAACCATTCGGGCACCTGCTTCGACATGGCGCTCATACAAGGGAGTTTTCTCAGGCATAACGTTTATATTTTTCTATTCGGCAAATGCTTTGCGAACGATTGCAACCTTCTCATCAGAATCGTGTGATGCCGTCCAGCTATCGACGAGCGCAAAACGTTCTTTTAATCCTACTTTATTTGCAATCTGAATGTTCAGTCCCGGACGGGCATTGAGTTCGAGAATCAACGGACCATGCACCCGGTCCAGAACGATATCGACGCCGAGATAGCCCAGCCCCGTCAACTCATAACAGCGTGCTGCCAGTGATAGAAACTGATCCCACATCGGTATGTCGAGTCCCGCGATTGGTTCTCCGGTATCGGGGTGCTCGGAGACAATGTCATTGCCCAGTACGCCGGACAAAGTCTGTCCGCTCACCAGATTGATGCCGGCGCCGACCGCGCCCTGATGCAGATTCGCCTTGCCGCGTGACCGGCGTGTCGCCAGACGCACCATCGCCATGACCGGGTAGCCCTGATAGACGAGTACGCGAACATCCGGAACGCCCTGAAACGATACCGCAGCAAAAAACGGGTCTGTCTCGACACGGTATTCGATCATCGCGCAGTCGCGCGAACCGACAAAGCTGTACTGGCCGCTGATGATGTTGGACACATGATGGGAAATGCCGGCCTCGGAGATGACGTTTCCGTCAATCAACTGATACAGACGCTGACGACGTGAGCTGCGACCGGTAATAACGAGGATACCGTCGCCGCCGGTGCCGTGTGCAGGCTTGATGACAAAGTCTTCATGTTGCTCAACGATTTTTGACCAGGAATCGACATCATGCTGATTTTCCATGACGCCATAGAGGTCGGGCACCGATATGTTGGCTGCCAGCGCCAGTCGTTTGGTCCTGAGCTTGTCATCGACGAGCGGGTACAAATGGCGCGCATTGAACCGCTGAATAAACTCCCCATTTCGCTCGTTCAGTCCAAGCACGCCGCCGGTTCGCAGATTTGTCGCCCATGCCAGCATTAATCCGGCCCTCTGCGCAGCTCACGGAAGCGATACAACTCAACGAGCCGGTAACCCGTATATCGCCCCATAAGAAGGGTTGCGGCCAGCACGAACAACAGCAACTCAGGAAAAACGAATATCAGATGCTTTATTATTTTAATATCCATTACCGCATAACAAATTGCCGCCACGAACAATGAACCCAGGCCCTGCTGAATCGCCTCGCGCGAACCCCGCTCTTCCCAGAGAACCGACATCCGCTCGATCGTCATGGCGAGAATGACCATCGGGAACAAAGCAACCGACAATCCACTTTCAAATCCAAGCTGGTGACTGATGATGCTCAGAATCAGCATCAGTATGACGACTATCGTCAATACCGCGCCCAGTCGCGGCACGAGCAACAGACGCAGGCGCTCGAGGTAGAACCTGAATATCAGGCCGATCGATACCAGCAGCGTGAACCACAAAATACCCGACAGCAACTGCGTTTGGCGAAAGGCGAGCGCAATCAGCACCGGCATGAAAGTCCCGAATGTCTCCACACCGATTACGTTACGCAGTAGCACGACGACCAATGCTCCCAGCGGGATCATCAAAATCACGCCATATACCGCCTGGGTCTGAATCGGCAGGGAGAACAGTGAAAATTTCTCAATGAGAGAATCTCTTTCATCGGAACGGCGTTGCACAACCTCGAGCGGGCTGATGAAATCGCTCTTTACCGAGAAACGGATGTCAACGTCCCGGCCGCCATCGATTTCAAACAGTTGATCGTCACCAGACCACCATTGCAGTAAATTATCGGGCAAGCCTTCCTTGCCCGTAAGCGGATCAAAATACCGCCAACGTGTGCCATCGTGAATCTCGAGCCATGGAACGATCCGGGCCCTGCGCTGCTGTTCCTGCAAATAGATACCGCGAATCATCCGCGCCGGAATGCGCGCCGACGCCAGCAAGTCGGTCGCCGTGTGCGCAATGCTCGCCGCTGTTGGTGCGGCGCCGACAAGAATCTCAACATTCTGATCGCGGCCAGGCTGCGATAAACGTTTGAGCAATTCAACTGTAAAAGAACCCGGGTCTGCAGACTTGCTGCCAACGTCATCGACCAGCAGCTCCATCGCCGTAAGGAATGGCTCTTTCACCTTCGGCATCTCCGGAAACGGTGGCGTCGTATCACTCTCGATCAACGCCGAATCCTTGTACATGACGACCCGGTAATACAAGGTCTGGATGCCGCGGGCCCGGCGTCGTGTCCATTGCACCTGCCGGCCCCCACTGACGTATCCAGGGGTATAGCCAAAGCCGCGCGACAGGTAATTCTCTTCGAGAATGGCAAAACCCGGAGTCAAACCCGGTATATAGAGACTCGCCTTGATCGGCCCCGGACCCGCTTCAAATTTGACCGTAACCTCGACGGTCCAGACCTGTGTTTCAGCATCAGGCTGCACTGGAAACCCGAGCACCTGCCACTTGTATATAAATAGCGAACCGCCGGCGGCTATCAACAGCGCCGCGATCAGCATCATTCTGTAAGCACGGCCTTCCATGTCATTGCAGTGCCGCGCCGACCAGTGCCTCGATATCTTCGGCCTTGCGCGGCAGATCTTTCGTCAACACATCATGTCCGTCACGCGTCACAACGATATCGTCCTCGATTCGAATGCCGATACCCTTCCAGCGCTTCTCAATGCCACGGCTGCGCTCGGCGATATAGATTCCGGGCTCGACGGTCAATACCATGCCGGGTTCGAGCAAACGCCAATGATCCGAAATCTTGTAATCACCGACATCATGCACATCCATACCGAGCCAGTGACCCGTGCGGTGCATAAAAAAATGCCGGTATGCACCGTCCTTGATCAGGGTCGACAGCCGTCCTTCGAGCAGGCCGAGATCTCGCAGGCCGCGTGTAATGACCTTTACAGCCGCTTCATGCGGCTCATTCCAGTGGCGACCAGGCTCGATCAGGGCCAGTGCCGCTTCCTGAGCCTTGAGCACGAGATCATACAGCGCACGCTGTTCAGCAGAGAATTGTCCACTGACCGGAATCGTGCGCGTTACATCGGACGCGTAATTCTCATACTCGCAGCCGACGTCCATCAACACCAGGTCACCGTCCTGCATCTGTCGATTATTGCTGATGTGATGCAGGATACAGCTGTTTGGCCCCGAACCGACGATCGGCAAATAGGCCATCCGTGTATCGTGACGCCGAAACTCATGTTGAAACTCAGCCTCGAGCTCGTACTCATATAATCCCGGGCGACAAATACCCATCGCTCGCTTGTGCGCACGGGCCGTAATCCTGGCCGCCTTGCGCATGGCACTGATCTCGACCCGGCTCTTATACAAACGCAGGTCATGCAGCATATGGTCGAGAGCGACGAACTCGTCGGGGGTGTGATCGTGAGAACTGCCCCTTTCACGCAAGGACGTAACCCAGCTGATCAAACGCTGATCGAATTCCGGGTGCGTACCGATCGAGTAATACACACGTTCGCACTGTTCGATGATACCGGGCAGGATTTCATCGATGTCTGAAATGGGAAAAGCATCATCTGCACCAATCTGGGCAACCGCATCACGGGTACCGGCCAGTTTGCCGTGCCAGATTTCACGCTGCGGATCGCGCTCGCGACAAAACAGCAGAAATTCACCTTCACCACGTCCTGGCGCAAGAACGGCAACCGCCTCGGGTTCGTTAAAGCCGGTCAGGTAGTAAAAATCACTGTCCTGGCGAAAGTCATACTCAACATCCCGGTTTCGAAACCTTGTTTGCGCGGCCGGCAACACAGCAACGCCATCCTTGCCGATCATGCGCATCAGCTGGCGCCGGCGCCTGGCAAACTCATTCTGTTTCAAGTCCGAACCCTCAATGGTGTTGTTCGCCGCCCGGCGACTTGCGAACCCGGTGCAGTTCTTCAAAAGCGAGTTGCACGCTGACTCGCACAAACTCGACGATTTCCATATAAGCCGCCTCGCCTTCGGCCTCGGTTTCATCGGCAGTAAAGGCTGCGCGAGTGATCTCGCTGAAATCAGCGATAATTTCACTCGTGATACCCTCGGTCAGCAAGGGGCTGTCTGCGCCCGACCGGCTACCGGCACCGAGTCCGTGCATGAAACCCTGGCACCAGAGCCCAAGGCTCCCGGCTCTCGTTTCGAGCGGTTCATCGTCGCACGGCAGTAACAGCGCGAGTTCCATGTCGCCCGCATCCAGTGCCTGCCATGTCGCCTCGGCCAGCGCGTGCAGAACATCGCGCACATCCCCGGTCACCCCATCCGTCCCGGCGAAAACCGATGCGACCCAGGCCGGACCCGCATTGACGCCCATGACGCAGGCCAGGCCACAATATTCGCCATGAATCTCAGCCGGCTCTCCGAGCAAGTCCGAGTTCCGCAGCGAAGCTTCGATTGCGGCAAAATCCGGTTTTGACGAAAGGCTCATGTAGCTGTCGACTCTCTATACACTGTTAACTGGTTTAACCCGGCCCAGCCCCTGTAAAGAGACTGAATATGCGGTGTCTCCGGCCGAAGACCACCGGAATTTCCCGCCAGGCTGGTGTTGACGGCGGATTCTAGCATTCCGGTCGATTGCTGCACATTTGACCGTAATGCGCTACAGACACTATATTGAGCATATGGTCGATAAAAAAGATAAAAGTTTTTCTCAGGAACTGCAGCGACTCGAACGGCGTCTCGATGAATTGGTTGTGATCACAAACCAGATCAAGGACGAAAACCGCTCGCTGAAGCAACGTCAGGACACCCTGATTGGGGAACGCGCAACTCTCTTACAAAAGAATGAGCAGGTCCGGGCTCGCGTCGAAGCGATGATCGGTCGGCTCAAAGCAATGGAGCACGGCTCATGAGCGAAATGTTCGCGCACGTCAATGTCAAAATTCTGGAAAAGGAATACCAGATCTCGTGTCCGGCCGACGAGCGTAAAGCACTCATCGATTCAGCCGAGTTGCTGAACAACAAGATGCGTGAGATCCGAGATAGCGGAAAAGTCGTGGGCCTCGACAGAATTGCGGTTATGGCCGCCCTGAATCTGGCCAATGAGCTGATCAGCAACGGAGACGTCAGCACGCATCTGGAAACCAGCGTCAAATCCAAGGTTGTCCAGATGCGCCAACGCGTTGAATCGGCGCTTCACGCCGGCCAGCAGCTCGAGCTCTAGCAGGCTGTTGAAAAAGGCAAATAATCTGCCGCAAATAAAGCGAAATTCAGAGGCTAAAAAAGGCCTTCCATCTCATTTTAGCTGTCAGCTTGCGAGTATAATCAGTTACAGGTTCCTCCTGCGGTGCTCGAGGCAAGCCCGGAAGTCTTTCGACCCTAACTTTCAGATCTGGGATCAATAGTCTGTCGGCAGCTTTGTGCAAAACCGCGTTAAGCGGATAGCCTGCTCTGCCACGGCTGATCCCACCTTCCGCTCTGGTTCGAGAGTAAGTGGTCTGTCACGGCACATGCGGGAGGAGCTCCTTTTATCTACAGCCATTAATCGACCCAGCTCGCCATGAACAGCGCGGCGATTCGCGACACTATAAAAGCTCAAAGAAACGCGCTGTCTGCCGACGACGTCGATGACGCTTCAATTGATATTTCCCGACGTCTGTGGAGTCTGCCGGTGCTGTCTCGTGCACGCCGCATTGCATGCTACTTCCCTGCAGGACGTGAAGTTGATTGTCGATACTTTATATCTGCTGCCTGGAAACGTGGCCGTATCGTGCTGTTACCGGTGTTGCGCGGACTGGAACTGCGGTTCTCAATTTTCGACGCCGAGACGAGTTTTTTGCGCAATAAATATGATATTCCCGAGCCAGACGGGAAATTTTCGCAATGTGCGAGGCCACAGGAAATTGATGTCGTTCTTGCACCGCTTGTCGCGTTTGACACCTCAGGAAACCGAATCGGCATGGGAGGCGGATATTACGACAGAAGTTTTCGTTTCAAGCACAATTGTAATTCATGGCATCGCCCGACACTTATCGGGTTGGCATACGACTTCCAGAAAGTCCCGAAAATAAAGGCTCACAGCTGGGATGTCCCGTTGCAGTTCGTCGTTACAGAAAAAAAATCCTATGAGTTCCGGCATCCGTAATAAAATTCTCAACGCGTGTTGCAGCAAAAGCATGTGACACCGATCACATTCGTTATCGACTTAGAGATCAATACGGTAAAAATGCGATAGAAAGCACCATCAAACTCCGATGTGAATTAAGTATTGATTTGCTAGCATTTTATTTTTTGATGTATATACTCGGCCCCGTTATCCCGACACGGAGACTATGACTATGGCTGCATCGAGAAAGAAAGTTTCGCGCAAAAAGGCGAAACGTAAAGTTGCGAAGAAACGCAAGGTAGTGCGCAAGGCTACGCGCAAGAAAACTACCAGGAAGAAGGCCAAGAAAAAGGCCAAGCGTAAAGTAAAGAAGAAGGCCAAGAAAAAAGCCAAGCGTAAAGCGAAAAAGAAGACCAAGAAAAAAGCTAAACGCAAGGTAAAGAAGAAGGCTAAGAAAAAAGCCAAACGTAAAGCAAAAAAGAAGACCAAGAAAAAAGCCAAGCGCAAGGTAAAGAAGAAGGCCAAGAAAAAAGCTAAACGTAAAGCGAAAAAGAAGACCAAGAAAAAAGCCAAGCGTAAGGCAAAGAAGAAGGCTACGCGTAGACGACGCTAGAAACAGGCTATTTAGAGTCTGCGCAAGCTCCTGAAGGAGCGTGCCGAATAATATGCCCGCCATTGGCGGGCATATTTTTTGCGCCAATGAATACCGGGGAATCCAATCGCCTCCGCGTATGGTTATAATCCTGACACACTCAGTGGACAGCATCACAATGGTGGAGACCCGGTATGCATCATGGGGATAAAAAGCAACTTGCCGCAAGGGCTGCGTTGCAATGCATCAAACCGGGAACCGTCCTCGGCGTCGGCACCGGATCTACCGTCAATTACTTCATCGACGAATTACCTGCATTTCGTGATCAACTGGAGGCTGTGGTCGTAAGTTCGCAGGCGACCGAAGATCGCCTGCGAGACCTGAATTTTGAGATCACGCCACTCAATCAGGCCGGCAACCTGGATCTCTATATCGATGGTGCCGATGAAGCAAACAAGCACTTTCACCTGATCAAGGGCGGCGGCGGCGCATTGACCCGCGAGAAAATTCTGGCGAGTGCGGCCCGCAAGTTTGTCTGTATCATCGATGACTCAAAATGGGTTGGTGTACTCGGTGCCTTTCCGCTGCCTGTTGAAGTCCTCCCGATGGCACGTTCATACGTCGCCCGCCAATTCGTCAAAAACCGTGGCCAGCCGATTCTGCGTCAGGATTTCATTACCGACAATGGCAACGAAATTCTCGACGTCTATAACCTGCAAATCACAAACCCCGTCGAGATGGAAAATCGCTTCAACCAGATTCCCGGCATCGTAACCGTCGGCCTCTTCGCGCAGCGGCCGGCCGACCGAATACTGATGGCGACGGATGACGGGGTACAGGAACTGGCGAGAAAGTAAAAAAAACCCGCAACCGCGGGTTTTTTTTATGGCTGGGGGACCAGGATTCGAACCTGGGTTGGCGGAGTCAGAGTCCGCAGTCCTACCGCTAGACGATCCCCCAATCGTGTCGACGACCGACCCTGTCGGAGTAATCCGTCGAATTAACGTTTCGAGTACTGCGTCGCTCGACGTGCCTTGCGCAGGCCAACCTTCTTGCGTTCGACTTCACGCGCATCACGCGTGACGAAGCCGGCTTTTCGCAGACTCGATCGGAGACTTTCATCATAGTCCATCAACGCCCGGGTCAAACCGTGGCGAATTGCGCCGGCCTGGCCGGTTGTGCCGCCTCCATGCACCCGAACAGTGATGTCGAATTTATCGCCCAGCTCAGTCAGATCAAGCGGTTGTCGCACGATCATGCGTGCAGTTTTACGTCCAAAAAACGTGTCGAGCGGCTTTTTGTTGACTGTAATGCTGCCGGTCCCCGGACGCAGGTAAACCCGCGCAGTCGAGGATTTGCGTCGGCCGGTGCCGTAAAAAATATCGGTTGCCATAAAAGATTATCCGTTCAGATTTCCCATTCAGATTTCCCCTTCAAATTTCAAGGGGCTGCGGCTGCTGAGCCGTATGGTCGTGGTCAGGCCCGCCATAGACGCGCAGTTTCTTGAGCATCGCGGTGCCGAGCTTGTTCTTCGGCAGCATGCCCTTGACGGCCTTCTTGATAACGAGTTCGGGTGACTTGGCCAGCAAGTCCTCGAGGTTAATCGACTTCAGGTTGCCGATGTATCCGGTGTGGTGGTGGTACATCTTGTCCTTGAGCTTGTTGCCTGTCACTCGAATTTTGGCCGCATTGACGACGACGATGTAGTCACCGGTATCGACATGCGGCGTAAATACCGGCTTGTGCTTGCCGCGCAGGCGCCTGGCGATCTCGGTCGCCAGGCGGCCCAGTGTGCGGCCGCTGGCGTCAACAAGGTACCAGCCATGCTCAACTTCAGCCGGCTTCGCAGAATAAGTGCTCATTATTATAAAAATCCGTATAAGGGCCGTGCGTACTTGAAGGACGCGGAAAAGCCGGCGAGTTTACTGCCGTTGACCGCTTTTTTCAATGATGGGCCGGCACCGGTATTAAAACACGTATTCCAGGGAGATAGACGCAAAAGTGTCGATCTTGTCCTTGCCAACGGTAACGTCCGAGTTGTGCTTGACGATATAGCCGAGAACCGTTGACAGAGAACCGATAATGCCGGCACTCAATTCGGTCACAGATTCCGTATATGTATTATTGGAACCAGATGTAGCGCTCAACTTCTGACGAAACTCGGCATTCTCGCTGATCGCCCATTTGTAATCACCTGAAATCCGATAAGTTGCCTCGTTCACGTCTGTTTCGAGAGTTCCACCGCCGGGAAGATCTTCAAGCAGAGTTGACTGACTCGCGCCTGCACCCAGCTCTATATTCAATTCATGCTTATCTATCTTGAGGACCCGCTGGCCAAGACCCAGAGTCTCGAAAAACTGATCACTATAACTGCTGAATCGATCCTTATTGTAATCCAGCAATCCAAATAGGTAGGTTCGTTCTGACATGTCAAATTTGCCCTGATAGGCCGCTTTGTAGGCCTCGGCAGTCGTTTGTTTGTCCTCTGATTTACCCAGTGTTGTTCCCAGCAACTGATGATGCCAGCGCTCGCCATCCCAATTGACCTCTGCATCACCGGAAAACGTCGTACTTTCGGTGTTGCCGCTGACAGCCAGGTAACCGATTGCAACCTTGCCTGACCACGGGCCTGTCTGCTCTTCCTCGGCCCATGCCTGCAGCGAAATGCTGATGGCCAGCGCTGCAAGGAGAATCCGGATATTGATGTTATTCATGCGCCCTTGCATTACGCTATACCTTTAGAAAAGCCGCGCATGATATACCAACTGCGCACGCTCCTGCGACAGACCTCACGCAAAAAGTGTGCGCCACAGCCACTTCGATTTGTCATATTCGGTCCGAATAACGCATTTCTTGAGACGTGCGTCACAAACTCAGCCTTACTCTTTGCTTCTTATGTTGAAATCAGTATAAATCGGAGTTGGGTTATTCGGAGCTAAATGAGTTATGGGTTACAACGGAAAAACGGCGAGTGAAATTCCCGCCATCAATCGATTCCTGACATATTGTCGCGTGCGCACGGTGCCCGCTAAAACCGTGATGATTCATGCCGGCGATGTTCCGGACAGCTTGTACTACATCACATCCGGTTCTGTCGAAGTGATGATCGAGGACGAAGACGGTAACGAGATGGTCCTCGCTTACCTGAACAAGGGCCAATTCTTCGGTGAAATGGGTCTGTTCCACGATGAACCGGCACGCAGCGCCTGGGTCCGCACCCGTGTCGCGTCGGAAATTGCCGAAATGACTTATCCGCGCTTTCGGCAGATCGCCAGTGAAAGTCCCGGTCTGGTGTTTGAACTGGCAACACAGCTTGCAACGCGTCTCGATCGCACCAACCGCAAACTCGGCGACCTGGCATTCGTTGATGTGACCGGACGGGTCGCCCACGCGATCATGGATTTGTGCAATGAACCGGATGCCATGACGCATCCCGACGGCATGCAGATCAAGGTCAGTCGCCAGGAACTGAGCCGTCTCGTCGGTTGTTCCAGAGAGATGGCAGGCCGGGTTCTTAAAGTGCTCGAAGAGCAGGGCCTTGTCTCGGCCAGCGGCAAAACCATCGTCGTCTACAACGCCCGTCCGAAACAGACCATCAGAGCCGTCGCCCAGTAACGGATAATCTCTGAATCAGGCGTCGGCCGCGGCTATTTCCTGTCTCAATCGGGCAATGGTCGCCGCATAGTCGTTCGTCTTGAAAATCGCCGAGCCGGCCACAAACATATCGGCTCCGGCGGCTGCGATGCTGCGAATGTTGTCCGGCTTGACGCCGCCATCGATCTCAAGGCGAACGGCCTGATCGGCCGGACGGCCTAATGCATCGATGCACGCACGAACCTCAGCAAGCTTGCCGAGACTCCTGTCAATAAACGCCTGACCGCCAAAGCCCGGGTTGACGGACATGATGAGGACAAGATCAACTTTTTCCAGCGTGTAGTCCAGACACGACAGCGGCGTCGCCGGATTTAAAGCGATGCCGGGCTTGCAATCCATTTCGCGAATCAGCTCAATCGTGCGATCGACATGCTCGGTCGCCTCGGGATGAAAAGTAATATAGGTTGCGCCGGCGCCGGAAAAATCGTGTATCAGGCGGTCTACGGGACGCACCATGAGATGAACGTCGATCGGAGCGGTTATGCCATAGGTGCGCAACGCACGGCAGACGAGCGGGCCGACCGTCAGATTCGGAACATAGTGATTGTCCATGACGTCGAAGTGAACGACATCGGCACCGGCGGCCAATACCGTCTCTACCTCTTCGCCCAGACGGGCAAAATCGGCCGACAGTATCGATGGAGCGATCAAGACATCACGCACGACTAAACTCCCAAACGCTGAAGACTGCGAATGATAGCCTGAAAGCCGACTCCCAATCACGCTCTGTCACCGTGTTCTCATTTGATATTCCGGTGTTCCTTGATCACCTCATAGGCGGCCAGAATTTCTCGTGTACGTTCCTTGGCGACCTCCATCATCGAATCGGGCAAACCCTTCGCCACGAGCTTGTCCGGGTGATGTTGATTCATGAGTCGGCGATACGCCGTTTTGACTTCCTTGTCAGTTGCCTGCGAATCGACACCCAGCGCCTGATACGCCGCCTTCAGATCCGCGTCACGTGACGGGCCGGCGAAGTCCTGGCCAAATCTGCGTTGCGCCCGCAGCACGGCTTCAATCTGGGCCAGTGCAACACGCCCGACACCCAGCAGATCTGCAATGCGCCACAATACGTTGCGCTCTTCAACGGAGATGTCACCCTGGCTCAAAGCGATCTCGAGCTGAATCTCGAGAAAGGTCTGGATCAACACGGGTTGACGACCGCAGGTCTCCCTCAGCTTGCGGACCCGCGGCTCGATATTTGTGTCGGACTGCTTGCCTTCGGTAAATAAATCGATCGCCCGGCGAACGGCTTCAGGCCGCAATTGCATGCGATGCATGATGCTGCGCGCGGCCCGAATCTCCTCCTCCGTCACCCGGCCGTCTGCCTTGGCCACGTAACCCATGACCAGAAATGTCGTCTCAAAAAATACGGTCTGACGTTCAGCGCCGGAGTACAGGTTCGGGCCGGCCTGATTGCCGAGACTGAGTCCCCGATCGAACTGGTGCCCCACGAACGCACCGATGGCAGCGCCGAGGATATTACCGCCGGAAACGACGAATCCCAGTGCCCCGCCAACGAGTTTGCCGGTCCAGCTCACGCAATGGCCTCGTGAAGAAGTCTGAAATTCAATTGACTGATCAAATAAAACGGGTGCCTGACACCAATTATCTCAGGGCGGTAGAATAGCCAACTTTTCCAGCGGAGCTGCAAGCTCATAATGTCAACGGATAAAGAGAAAAAGATGTCAGACGCGTTATTCGAATCAAGATTGTCGGGGCTGGCCCGCATAAGTCAAGGCAAAGTCCGTGACATGTACATCGTCGATGAGAACCATTTGCTGATCGTGACGTCGGACCGCTTGTCGGCATTCGATGTCGTGTTGCCCGACCCGATCCCGGGCAAGGGATCCGTCCTGAATGAACTGACCGATTTCTGGATGGAAAAAACCCGCTCGATCGTCGCCAATCATATGACCGACGTGCCACTCGATTCCGTCATTACCGATGCCGATGAACGCACTGCAATCGCCGGGCGCGCCACCATCGTCAAGCGCCTGAAACCCCTGCCCGTCGAAGCGGTGGTGCGCGGTTATCTGATCGGCTCGGGCTGGAAGGATTATCAGGCGACCGGCGCAGTCTGCGGCATCAACCTGCCGTCAGGGCTGCAACTGGCGGAAAAATTACCGGAACCGGTTTTTACACCTGCCACCAAGGCCGAGATCGGCGCACATGACGAAAACATCAGCTACGCCAATGTCGAGGCCCTTATCGGCGCTGAGTTAGCTGCCAGGGTCAGGGCGCTGTCACTCGAGATCTACACCCAAGGCGCCGCACATGCGGCTGAGCGTGGCATCATCGTCGCCGACACAAAATTTGAATTCGGTCTCGACGAAGACGGCAAACTTTATCTGATTGACGAAGTCCTGACGCCGGATTCATCGCGCTTCTGGCCGGCGGACGAATACACCATCGGCAACAGCCCACCGAGCTTTGACAAGCAATTCGTGCGCGACTATCTGGAAACGCTCGACTGGGATAAAACTGCACCGGGACCGCACCTGCCCGGCGAGATCGTAAGCAAAACGGCTGAGAAATATCGACTGGCCGCCGATTTACTCGAGGGTCCGGCAACTGCTTAATCCGGTGTTACGGGTCAGACATGAGCGACGGCATCACCGATAAACTGGAAGGCCTGCTCTGGGATCCCCGGGTCGGCAACCTGCCGCCCGGCATTCGGCAAGGCGTCATCTTACTGCGCTTTCTTTACGCCATAGTGCGTGACGTTGCGGCGGGCAACCTGACGCTCCGTGCGATGGGTCTCGTCTACATTACGATCCTGTCAATCGTGCCGGTCATTGCGATCAGCTTTTCGGTCCTCAAGGCATTCGGGTTTCACCGGCAACTCGAACCCGTCTTGTACAAGCTGCTCGAACCGCTCGGGGAAAAAGGCGTCGAACTGACCAATCAGGTAATCGGCTTCGTCGACAATATCCAGGGTGACGTACTGGCCGGCATCGGACTCGTGTTGCTGTTTGTCACAACATTATCAATGGCGCAGAAAGTCGAGGACAGTTTTAACTATGTCTGGCGCGTCGACCAGCCGCGGGGTCTGGCGCAACGCATAAGCGAATATCTGACACTGATTCTTGTTGGCCCGGTAGTCATGGTCACGGCCATGGCACTGATTGCAAAATTCAGGAGCAACGCACTCATTCAGGAGGTTACGGATTTCCAACCGGTCGGGGAAACGCTGCTGCTCTTTGAGCATCTGGCGCCCTATGGACTCCTGATACTCGGCTTCACGCTGGTCTACTGGTTCCTGCCCAATACCCGCGTGCGATTCTGGTCCGCGCTGGTCGGCGGCATCACCGGCGGCGTGTTATGGGCAACGTCGGGTGTCCTGTTCACCACTTTCGTCATGACGTCAGTACGCACGATGTCGATCTATGCGACATTCGCGATCGTCATTCTGGCGCTGTTCTGGCTCTATCTGTGCTGGCTGATATTGCTGATCGGCGCACTGGTGTCTTTCTATGCACAGAATCCGGAACATCTGCGACTCGGTTACCGCCAGCTCAACATCGGCGCCCGGACCTGGGAACAAATCTCAATCGACATCATGACGCGCGCCGCCGCCGCCTTTCGCAACAGTTCACCACAGCCGACAATAGCTGTGATAGCTGACTCTTCACACCTGCCGGCCCTGATGCTGATCCCGGTCATCAATCGGCTGATTGCCGCAAATCTCGTCACCCGCACGAGCAAAAATCAGCTGATCCCCTCCCGGGATCCGGGTCACATTATGCTCAGGGATGTTCTTGCCGCCGTCCGTGACACGCAAACGACCGATGCCTGGTCAACAGGTCTCTGGCCCCGCATTGTCCGGAACCTGAGCGGGCGCATCGACGGCGCGCTGACGAAAGAACTCGGCGATACATCCCTCTACGAACTGCTCGACAATGATGCCGAGGAGGAGACGCCGGCAGTCGAAACATAGAGGCGGTGCTTGCAAGAGGGCTTTCCATGTAGAGGCGCTTTCCCGGTACGGTCTTTTCCGTCACCGGTCCGCTCGGAGACACGCCGTGAACAC
>CAYNMF010000023.1:0-23341 GCA_964398325.1 uncultured Chromatiaceae bacterium
CTCGCCGGTTTTTATTTTTTAAATGAAAACGGCAGCCAGCGTTACTCGGGGATACTGCCAGGCGTTTTCGATTTTCTGGAACGAAGTAATTCGGACACGACCAGCTATGCTGTTTATGCCGAAGCGACCTGGAATTTTGCGGAGCGCTGGTCAGTCACAAGTGGCGCACGCTGGACCCATGATGACAAAGAATGGGACATCATGTGCAGCGGTAATGTTGCCGGCAACGGCACCTGTGCAGAAGCCAGCGACATGACGTACGGCATCGATATCGATGACAACTGGGACAAGCTGACACCCAAAACCAGCATAAACTATGCCCCGAGCGACAACATTCTGCTCTATGCTTCCATCGCCAATGGCTTCCAGTCGGGAGGCTTCCAGACTCTTTGCTTTGGCAATTTGCAGTGTGCCGAACGCATCTATGACCCGCAGGATGTCTGGTCTTATGAACTGGGTTACAAAAGTGACCTGCTGGATAACACCCTGCGCCTGAATGTCGCATTGTTTTATGCCCAGTATGGCGACATCCAGCAGACGGTACCGCGACTGGACACAAATTTTAATGTCAGCTTTCCGACGGAAAATGTTGATGATGCCGATGTCCGGGGTATCGAACTCGAAGCCACATGGACCCCGGTCGAAAACCTGAACCTGTTTACCAACGCAGGGTTTATGCAGGCCGACAAAGTTAATTTTTCGGGTGATTTCGGCCCTGTTCAGCGCGAACTCCCATCGACCCCTGATTTCACGATCCGCGCGGGCGCCAATTATACGGTGGACATCGCTACCAGCCTGGAAGCATTTTTTGGCGGCGATGCCATTTACACAGACGAATACTTCAGCGACGTAAGCAATACGCTCCTCATTGACGACTACACTCGCTTCAATGCCTTTTTTGGTGTCGGCCAACCGGACGGACGCTGGCAACTGATCGCTGAGTGGAAGAACATCACCAATGAGAAAGACAACGTATCCGGCCTGCTGATTGATTTTGCGACCAATATGCGCACGGTATTGCCTCCCCTGGAATATATGATCACGCTGAAGGTCAATTACTGACCATTTTGCACGTCAATACAACAGGGGTGCTCACACCCCTTTTTTTTTGCCGCCGACCCCGCGATACTGGCCACTTCACGACGACTGGAGTTCCAATCTAGATGAGGCACTTCCGACTCTTTTTACTGCTTCTGATCACGCTCATCGTCGCGCTGAATATTCTGTACTTTAAGGATCCGTGGCTCTGGCGCCGGTTTGCCAGCACCTTCGTTTACGCCGCGAGTGAACAGCCCCGAATTCTCAAGCCAAATGAACCGGTCACGGGAGACGACTCGTTCGTCCTTCCCAAGGCCACACCTGAAGAACGGACCATTGATGACCTCGCCATCAAGGCCGTCACCGACTATGCGGCCGGATTCGATTCCGATGCGCTGATCATCGTGCACAAGGGCAGGATTCAGACCGAGTGGTTTGCCGAGGGTCTTGACCGTAACAGCCTGACTCAGTCCCAGTCGATGCATAAATCCATCATCGCGCTGCTGATTGGCATTGCGATCGAACAAGGTATTATCGACTCTGCCGATGACCGGGTCAGCAAATACATCAGTGAATGGGAAGACCGACCGCGCGGCGATATCACATTACGCGATCTGATGATGATGTCTTCCGGCCTCGCCCAATATAAATTTACTTTGAATCCATTCAGTGATGATTTTGGCTGGCTTTACTCGGGCAATACACTGCCCTATGTACTTAAAATTCCGATGGCCGACTGGAACCCGGGCACACGATTCGACTACAACAATATCAATGCCGAATTACTAGGCACCGTACTTGAAAGAGCAAGTGGAAAACGCTACGCCGAATACCTCGAGAAGACGCTTTGGCAGCCGATGGGCGGACATGAAGCCCTGGTCTGGCTCGACAGCGAATTCGGTGATGCCTATACGTCATGCTGCCTGATGGCCACGGCTCTTGACTGGGCGCGCATCGGACAATTGATGCTGAATCATGGAACAATTAACGGCAGACATATCGTGTCAGCCGACTGGATCGATGAGATGATCCGCCCGTCGCCGGTATCTAAATGGTATGGCCTGCTGACCTGGCTTGCCTACGAAGTCGACGTAAACCCGCGCAGCCTGAACCCGTCGGCAATGGGCGCCTATTCGCGCAAGGAACCCTTTCTTGCCCGTGACGTTTACTATTTCTCCGGCCGCGGCGCACAACGCGTCTACATCGTGCCTTCACATGATCTGGTCATCGTGCGCCTCGGCCCGGCTCTTGGCCGCAAACCCCTGAAGGATGGCTGGGATAATGCATTCCTTGTCAACAGCGTGATTAGCGGCTTGAAATGAGACTCTTGTGCCGCCTCGGCCGTATATCCGCATTGCTGGGTGCTTTCATTTTTCTGATCAGCGCCTGTGCCGGTGACCCGCTACCGACCAATGCCGATGTGATCGTGATCGGCGGTGGAATTGCAGGCTTGTCGGCCGCATTGGAAGCCGAAGCAAGCGGCGCCAATGTACTGATTATTGAAACCTCTTCGGTAGCAGGTGGCCATGCCGTTAAAGCCGGCGGGTTTGCACTGATCGGAACGCCTTTGCAGAAGCGCAAGGGGTTTACTGATACGCCGGACATTGCCTATGACGACCTGATGGCCTGGGGTGAAGACCCGGACCCGGACTGGGTGCGCCTGTTCGTTGACAATGCACGCAGCGAGATACATGACTGGCTGGCCGGATTCGGCGTCAGGTTCACGATCCTGCTCGACACACCGGAAGACACTGTGCCACGTTTTCACTTTGCCGGCGGTGCAGCGGTTCATGTCATTGTGCCGATGCTGCGCGAGGCGCTGAGGCGAGAAAACCTTAAATTTGCCCTGAATACCGAAGCGGAAAACCTGGCAAGAACCGAAACCGGGATATTCAGAATAGAAACAAGCAACACCCGAACCGGTATTCATCATGAGTACATGACACCTGCGGTCATCATTGCGACCGGAGGTTTTGAAAGCAACCTGGATCTGGTACGGGATAATTTTCAGACAAGGAACTCACCGCACACCAGGGCACCGGAGCAACTGTTGATTGGTTCGGGTCAGTATGCAACTGGTGCCGGCATTCGTCTCGGACAGGCGGCCGGTGCAAAACTGGTTCGCATGGACCGCCAGGTCACCTTCGTTAACGGTTTGGCCGATCCACGTAACCCACGGCGCGGGCTTCACGTCGAAAATCCGGTTGCGATACGGGTCGATGCAAAGGGTCGGCGTTTTGTCAACGAATCGGCTTCCTCGAAGATTCTGGAAGCCGCTGTCATGAATCTTGATCAACGCATGCACTGGCTCGTATTCGATGACAAGGGACGCAAAAAACTGCGTATTCGCGATGCCGTGTGGTTAAACCGCGATACGATGATGAATGAAATTCTTGGCAATGCGCAGGTCGTGCATAAAGAAGACTCTATCAGCGACCTGGCATCAGCCGCCGGGCTGCCTGCCGGGTCATTGCAGGCGACGATTGATCACTACAATACACTGGTGAAAAAAGGCGAAGACTCTGATTTCGGCCAATTTGGCCCGGCTGAAGGAACGGCACGACAGGCAAGGCCATCCAGGGCTCAATCAATAACCGTACCGCCATTTTACGCCATTCGCCTTTTACCAATGACCCGTAAAAGCATGGGTGGACTGGCCATCGACACGAACACGCAAGTACTCGGTCAGGACAACAGGCCGATCAGAGGCTTGTTCGCTGCCGGAGAGGTCACTGGCGTTGCCGGTATCAATGGCAGTCACGGCGGATCGGGGACCTTCCTCGCGCCGTCCGTCCTGACCGGACGTATCGCAGGGCGCCACGCGGCGGCCATTGCCCGGCTTATTAAAACGAACATAACCGCCCCCAGGGATGGCACACTCGAAACAATGTCGCTCAACTCCACTGACAGTAACCTGATGATGCGTGCTGACCAACTTCGCAGCCTGCTCGAACGCAAACGGGCCGGCTTTTGGCATTGGGAGCGTGTGCACGCAACTGTACTAGAACGGGCATATACCTGTACCGACTGCCACTCACGCGACTGGCCGACAGAACCGGCTGTGACGAAAAACCAGCGAATACTGCAGCTCGAGACCTGCACGCACTGTCATTAGGAGAGCCGCAGACAAAGCCACTCACTCAGGCAGGAAAATCAGAAGGCGGCCGCGACAATTGCCTCCAGTTTCCTGCGTTGTGCAGCCAAAGACTCGGCAACGTGCAGCTGACTCGCAGCCCGTTCCTGGTTATGCTCGCTGCGTGTCGCAAACGTGTCAGCATCCCAGCCAAAGTAACATTCGTTCAATGCATCGGCGCAGAAACGGGCGGCCAGTTCAACCAGAATAGTCTCGGTAGCCGAGACAATCGCCGCCGACTCATCTGTAGTGATCCAGTCCCGCGCACTTTGCGCATATCCCAGGATCGAACGTTTGAATAACTGTGCGGAAAACTCGCTGACCTGATCGTCCTCGCCAGCCGGATTACACCAGGAACGCAGGGCGTCACCGAGTTCGAGCGGCAGCGGCATGCGCGCAAGTGTATCGAGGTCAACCAGACTGAACGCCACATCCGAACCGCGCGAAAACAACAGGTTATTGATTTTTGGATCGCCATGTACGATTCGGTCCGGCGTTTGTGGATAAGGCAACAAATCAGCGGCAGCTGTGAGTATCCGGTTGGCGAGCGGCAACACGTCCGCATAGCGCGGATGAGCCGATTTTTTACGCAGTGTTTCGCGCAGAAAAGCCAGGTGCTGCGCCGTATCGTGAATACCCAGACGCGGACTCGTGAACTCGTGATCGAGGTCAAGCAGGGCACGATGGAAATCAGCCAGCAGCACACCGGCCGATTCGGCCTGATTCGGAGCCGTCAGCGAATCATGGCTGACCCCATCGATGAAAGTCAGCACCCGCCAGATGTGATTATCTATACAAGTCCACAATCCGCCGGCCGCCGCCGGCACAATTCGGCAGGTTACGAGTCCAAGCCTCTCCACATGCCTCGTGACGACATCAATGTCGATATTGACCTCGGCTGGAAAAACCGGATTTACGCACTGCAAAATAAAACGTGTATCACCCTTCCCGACAAGCCAGGTACCGTTGATCAGGCCCTTGCCAAAGGGTTCGACCGGACCCTTATCCAGGTCATACGCCGCAAGGACGGCTTCGGGGACTGTCTTGTCTCGGATCATTCAGCCATATTTGAAAGGCAGGAGCCGGTCCGGTCAACCCGGGCTCTGATTTTCGCGAAAACGATCACCCTTTTTAACAAAACATTAGTAGCGAAACCGAACTATATTGACAGCAGTGGGTCAAACTCGTTAGGTTATCGACCATGGACACCACCACAGAACCTTCCGTAATACACTCTGCCGGACCTTCCCTGGTCTTCACTGACGCGGCCGCACTGAAGGTCAGCGACCTGATTGCACAGGAGGAAAACGATGATTTGAAACTCCGCGTTTTTATCAGCGGCGGCGGTTGCTCCGGCTTCCAGTATGGCTTCACGTTCGACGAAGAGATCCAGGAAGGAGATCTCGAGATCGAAAATCAGGGCGTCAAACTACTCGTCGATCCGATGAGCATTCAATACCTGATCGATGCCGAGATCGACTATAAGGATGACCTCGAAGGGTCACGATTCGTCATTCGTAACCCTAACGCCTCAACAACCTGTGGCTGCGGCTCATCGTTTTCCGTCTGATTGTAAATCGCGGATAAAGCCGCCTCCCAAACATACCTGCATTATCCGAGGAAACCGAAGCCATCTTCGAATAAGATACTCGAATGAATCAGGCACCTCCCCGGCTGCTGCTGATCGATGATGACGTCAGCCTGGCAAAAATGCTGCATGAATTTCTGGAGCTGCACGGCTTTCAGGTCGATGTCGTCCACGATGGCGAAACTGGTCTGCAACGTATCCACGAAAACCCGCCGGACCTCGCAATTCTTGATGTCATGCTGCCGGATATCAACGGTTTCGACGTACTGAAACGTCTCCGCGCAGATCACGATCTACCGGTAATCATGTTAACGGCCCGGGGAGATGAATCTGACCGGATATTTGGCCTGATGGGCGGCGCCGATGACTATTTACCCAAACCGTTTAACCCGCTTGAACTGACCGTTCGCATTCAGGCCGTATTGAAACGCTCGACGAGCGATGCAAGCGATTCTCTTGTTGACAACACGCTGCTTGTCGGCCCACTTAAGATGGATCTGAAACGCAGAACGATGAGCGCCAATGACACGCCTGTAAAATTGACTGCGGCCGAAATGCGCGTACTTGAGCAACTGATGCGCCGGCCCGGAGAAGTTATTTCGCGTGCCAGATTAACGCAAACGGCACTCGACCGGCCGATCGAAGCCTATGACCGGAGTATTGACACACTGATCAGCAAGATTCGCAGCAAACTCGCAATGGCGGGTATCAAAACCCGGTGCATTCGAGGATTACGCGGCCATGGGTATGTACTTGACGATGAGTTTTTCACCGAAGGTTAATGCATGGATCTGCCATATCCTCGCATGTATCTCCGTATGGCCATCTATATTGGCGCAACGCTGGCTGCATTTGTTTTTGCCAGTGCGGCAATTCTTGCGCTCATCGCATCATATGAACTCAAAGACTACATTGCGACCCGTCACAGCTCCCTGGGCCACGAAGCCGCCGAGGTCCTGGCTGACGGCGGGCGGCCCGCCCTCCTGCAATGGCTTAATGAGGAAGCGCACATCCCGCCGGATGTCTCGATTTTCATTCTCGACCAGCACAGTCAGGATATCTTCGGCAAACAATTACCCGGTGAATTCGCAAACTTTGTCCGCAACTATGTCGTTACCCAGCCCGACGAAACACAATCCAGCTACCGCCCGCTACGACTGGCGCCCCAGCTCGTCGGACCTGATGGCCGGGTCTATTCTTTTCTCGTCCTGCCCAAAACGATCAGTGTGTGGGGTAATCTGTCAACATTCCTGGGCCTGATTACCGTCGCCTTACTCGTCATCGGCTACGTTGCCTGGCTGATCGCCAGCCGTTTCGGCAGACCCATCGGTGAATTGCAGGCTGCGGTCCGGCAACTTGCATCCGGCCACATCGATGCACGGGTACCGGCAGCTATCTCGGGCCGACGCGATGAACTCGGTGCGCTTGCTGCGGATTTCAATTCGATGGCTGACCAGTTACAAGGCCTGATCGATAGCCGCGAACAACTCATGCAGGAAATGTCACATGAGCTGAGGTCGCCACTGGCACGCTTGCAGGCTTCTTTGGCGCTCGCCTCACATCGACAGAAACTCGGGGATACAGAACGAGAGCAAATCGAACGCGAGGTACGGAGTATCGATAAAACCATTGGGGAAATGCTCCGTTTTTCGCGTCTCGATGCCCCGGCCTCTATTGTCCATCGACTCATCAGGGTCGGAAAACTACTGCGTGAACTTGTTGAGGTAGAAGAAATCGAGGCTCAGGCACGAGGTTGTCGACTCGAATTAGAGAGCCAACCTGATTTACAGGTCATCGGCGATCCCGATTTACTGCGTAGCGGCTTCGAGAACATACTGCGAAATGCAATTCGTTATGCACCGCCCGACAGTTGCATCGAGCTGACGGCACAAAAAGATGGAGATCGCATCATCGTAAAAATCAGCGATCGGGGCCCGGGAATTCCCCAGCAATATCTTGATAGAATTTTCGAACCATTTTTCCGCGTCAAAAACAGTGTCGCGGATGCCAGTGGCAGCGGTCTCGGTCTGGCCATTGCACAGAGAGCCTTCGAAGTTCTTGGCGGATCAGTCGTCGCTGCACCACGTAGCGGCGGTGGTCTGACGTTTACGATCATATTACCGGTTGCCGACCTGACCTGAGAAATAACCACGTAAAAGGACACATCAATGGAAACGGGCAAACACAGCTACATGGCCGAAGGCTCGGCCTATCTCAGGGCAGTACACATGTCGATTGACGGCGAACCGAAGATTCTTGAGGATCCGTTTGCCGCGAGACTACTCGGGCCGGACTTCGCCAATAAAATGGCTGAAGACACCGAACGGCTAATTAGCCCGGCTTTGATCAAAGCCCGTTCCCTGATGATCATGCGCAGCCGATATGCCGAAGACGAGCTTACGGCAGCAATTGAACAAGGCATCACTCAATACGTTCTCCTTGGTGCAGGACTCGATACTTCACCTTATCGAAACGGATATTTGGAGCAGCATGTACAGACATTCGAAGTCGACCACCCCGACACACAGAGGTGGAAACTGGAGAGACTTGACAATGCCAACATACAGAGTCGGGGAAATCTGCATTATGTCGCTGTAGATTTCGAAAAAGAATCTCTTGCAAAGAGATTAACTACAAGCGGATTTGACCCCCACAAGCCCGCTTTCTTTTCCTGGCTAGGCGTGTCGTATTACCTGCAACGGGAATCAGTCAATGATATTTTTCGTTATGTAGCCAGCCTGCCTGCCTCAAGTCAGATCGTATTCGACTTCATCATGGCCGATTCCGAACTCAATGAAAAAGAGCGTCAGGCCATGAAAAAAATAATGGCATTTGTCGAACAGTTTGGAGAACCATGGCTATGCCGGTTCGGGCCAAAGGAGTTACAAAAAGAACTGCATGATATTGGCTTCGTTAAAACCTTCCATTTAAGCCACGAACTGGCAACCCACAAATACTTCGAAGACAGAACGGATGGACTGTTTCTGGATTTCACGACCCAGATGATGAGTGCGATCGTTTAATTTCAAAGTCCCGCCGAATAATTGGGCCATCATTTCTAAAAGTTATCTGTCGATAACCTTGCCCGCGTTATGCATTTTCGTTTCATGTATTTCGGACCATTCATTCACGACAGTCAACGGTTATAAATTACATATGTGTTTAATTATTACTCATATATATGTATCATCCTGCTGGACTTGTGACGCAGGTCGGCGTTTTAATTCACTGGCCGGGCAATTATGACTACTTGGTGGTGCGCAGGCCACGGCCTATGGAGCTTTGGGAATAACATACCTCGTGAGTGCGCATCCAGAGGGTTATTGGACAAAAATACAGGAGACTGACTCATGATCAAGATGAGTACTTTTAACACTACACTGATCGCTGTGCTGGCTATTCTCGGTCTTACCGCATGCGGCGGTGGCGGCAGCGGCAACGGACAGGTCGCAACTTCATCCGGGAGTACGGTGGTCGGTACCATTGGCGGATTCGGCAGTGTCATCCTTAATGACGGTGTGGAATATAACACCGATAACGTAACCTCCTGCGAGGTAGACGATGAGAATGTCTCCGGAAAATGCGATGACAGCATGGCCGTGGGCATGATCATCAGCATGCAGATCGATACCAACGGAGCAGCCACATCGATCAAGTATGACAATGAACTGGAAGGGCCCGCTGCAAATATTATTGCCACCGGAACTGCCGGTGAATTCAGTTTCGAGGTGTTTGGCGTCAGCATTGCGACCAGCAACCCCGGCACCCAATGGCGGAATTTCACCACCAACCCGCCCCTCATGGCTGAATTGAATGGCGCCAATGTCGAAGTCAGCGGCGAGTGGCAGGGTACTATGCTTAATGCTCAGTATATCGAGAAGCAGAATGACTCGACCTTCCAGGTCAAGGGAACGGTAGGCGTCGTAACCGGTTCGACCTTTTCGCTGACACTCAGAGACGGTACTGTCATTGATGTAGATGCCACAGGCGCCAACCTGATCCCGCAGGAAGGGGATTATGTCGAGGCAAAGGGTACTTTTGATGGGGTTACCTTTACTGCCACCGATTTCGATCTTGAAGACGAGGATGACTTTGACAGTGACGGAGAGGTGAAAATTACCGGGACGCTAACAGAGAATGCCGAAAGTTCAACCGGGTTTTCCATCAACAGCACGAATGTGGATATCAGCAATGCACCCAGCTGTGATGGCCTCGTCGGCACAATGGTGGATGCAGAAGGTGCATATGACCAGTCCACCGGTGTTTTGATTGTTGATGATTGCGAAGATGAGGAAGATCAGCTGGAGATGAAATGCCTGGCTGGTCCGGTTACAGTGGATACTGTCGCACCGAAAGTTGGCTCGGTTGAGTGTACCTTCCCCGGAATCACGGATGTATTGTCGATCGAGTTCAGAGACACACCCGAACTGGCAATTTTCTCCAACGATGATTCACTCGATCACTTCGACCTGACTAACATCAACACAGGTGATTGCGTAGAGATCGAAGCGAGCACTGATATTTCAGTAGACCCCGCAATTCATGTGGCGGGACTTATCGAACTCGATGGCGTTGCCAGTGCCTGCAGCAGCTACAAGCTAAAAGGGCCGGTCGATGCATTCACTGTAAATGTCAGCATCACTGTTCTTGGGGTGACATTTATCGTCGATGGCACCACCGACTACCCCAATGGCATGCCTGTCGCGGGTGACAATGTGAAGATTATCGATGCGGGAGACGGAGTCGCCGACTCGGTAAAAATAGACTAGCAAGTAAAAAGGTGCCGGATAATTTTATCCGGCACCTTTTTTCAATATCCATGTCACTCCCATAGTTGTTTGGATGCGATTCGCGCACCCTCTGCAAGCGCTCCGAGTTTCGCAAAGACGACATCTGCATCAACCGCGCCATGATCGGCAAAAGTTCCGAATCCGCAATCCGTGCCGGCTATCACTCGCTCGCGGCCGACAATATCGGCAAACCGGCTGATGCGCTCGGCAACCAAAAGCGGATGCTCGATAAAATTGGTCGTCGAATCGATCACTCCCGGCACCAGGATCAGATCTTCAGGAATATTTGTATCGCGAAACACAGTCCACTCGTGTGCATGTCGCGGATTAGATGACTCGAACAACAGCGCCCCCACATCCGCTTTCAGCGCAATCGGCAATACGAGTTCCATCGGCACATCGTGATTATGCGGCCCCTCGTAATTCCCCCAGCACACATGCAGACGCACGCAGTCGGCATCGATGTTGCGCAACGCATGATTCAACACTTCGATATGCAGGTTGGCCAGGCGCAAATATTCCGCATCGCTCTTGTCACGAAAAATGGTATGCCGACCCATGCCGATATCCGGCGAATCGATTTGCAACAGAAAACCGGCCTCGACAATGCCTTCGTACTCCGCACGCATCGCCTCACCGAGTGCTTCGACATACTTTTCGTGGCTCGGGTAGTAGTCATTTGGCTGAAACAGCGCTATTACGCCCGGCGCCGCTGCATTCATAAATGCTTCGACCGGTTTGACCCGATCTACGGCCCCGCGCAGGTTGGCCAGATCGAATTCGAGCGGCTGCATGTCCTTAATACCAACCTCGCCTATACAGCGCTGGGGACTGGCCTCAGACCGGGTACCGGACTCGTGTCGGCGCCGTAATACACCTGGATAATCCAGCAGATCCTGTGCCGGCTCGCGATGCGATTCACCCCCGAAACCGGTCAGACGATCCTTGATATAGGTTGCGTAACTGATCTTGCTCAACTCACCGTCACTCACCACATCGATACCGACTTCTGACTGGCGCCGCACAATATCTTCGACGGCGGCCGTAATGACCGCATCTCCTTTGGCGGAATCTGTTTCGACCCCCTGCTCCCGGCCGAATACAACATCAACGACAGCCTGACTGCGCGGCAAACTACCGACATGCGTTGTCAGAAACCGGTCTGTACTCACCTGCATCGCTTTTCCCATTTGTTTAGTTATTTGAACTTATCCGGTTGCGGCTCAGTATTCCATTGAGACCACGAAGCCTGCACATTCTCGGCAATATGAAACAAGGCCGCGAGAACCTGTCGGTCATACAGTGTATCCGCATCCTTCATCAGGCGATCTACAGCCTCACTGACCGGTATGGCCCGGCGAAATGCCCGTGGACTGATGATCGCTACGAATGCATTGGCAACCGATAGAATTTTGCCCGGTTTCGTCATTTGCTCGGCTACCAACTGATGAGGATAGCCGCTGCCGTCAAGATGTTCCTGTTTCTGTGCTATCGTTTCGAGAATCGGTCCTTCGAATTCGAGTTTGCTGAGCAGATCCAGACCCGTTTCCACGTGCGTACGCAACGACGCTTCATCAGCCGGAGTCAATGTCCCGGTCTTCAGCAGTAAATCGCGCGGGATCAAGATTTTACCTACATTGGCCAGCGTCGCTGCCATGTCCAGCATTTCAAGTTCATCCCGCTTCAACCCCATTTCACGGCCGATTGCTCCGGCAACCTCGGCCAGACGCTGCGAATGGAAAGCAGAATATGGATCATGCAGATCTACGATGTGCACCAGCGTCGAAACGAGGTTGCGCAACAGGCTCGCGTGGCGTTTTTGTGCACGCTGTACTTCAGTGATATCACTGAACACGAGCAGAATAAGCTCCTGAAAATATCCGATTCTCGCTACCGGTATGAAACTCACATGATAGATACGATTGCTCGGGCCGAGTCGCAAAGACATGACCTTCTGCACCCGTTCGCCACTTTGCTGCACCTGATGGATACCACTTTGCAATTCGCCGGCAGTCGCCGGCCCCATAATTGCCGTAAGCTCATTATCAACAAGGTCGCTGATTTGCGATCCAACCGTGTGGGCCATCGCCCGGTTGGTGAAAATGACAGTGTGAGACTGGCTGATCAATAGCGTCAGCACATCGATATTATCGGTGATCGCATGCAACAACTCGGTCTGACTCTGTAGTCGGGTTGTCTTGTCTAGCAATTCCGCCGCCTGGTGCTTAGCACGAACGCTGCTGCCGTGTCGCCAGGCAGCAACGGCGATCGCGACGATCACCAACAGCAACAACGATAACGATATCAACAAGAATCTCCGACGCTCATTTGATTCACTCAACGCCTGAACCGCATCGACCTGCTGTGCCAGCACCCAGGTCTGCCGGTCTACTCGCCGACTGACCTGCAGAACCGAGTGACCAATGTAATTGTCCAGTATCAAAAAACTGTCCAGCGTTTTGACGGCCTGCGCGGCAGCCAGCTTCGCGCGGCTGATTGGCATACTGCGCCGCATTGGCTTCGCGCCGTCCTTTGTCGACGACAGGTAAACAACACGATCGCCACGCATTTCCAGTAGCAAGGCTTCGTTTTCCTCGGCAAAACCTGCGCCGCTGTTGACGAGCGGAAACAATTCACGTTCGGCATCGCGGACACCGACGAGCAGGCCAATCGGTGTATCGCCACCCTCGGGATGGCTGCCCATAACAGCCCTGACCGGTACGACGAACACGATGACTGCTTTATCCAGTTCATCCGGCACAAGGCCCGTAGCCTGACGCTCGATGCCGTTCAGTGCACGACGCAACGGTTCGTGAAATTTCTCGCTGATCACCGGCATCCCGGGCGTTGCAACCACCGGTCTGAAATCAAGATCAAGCAACGCCAGGCCCGTAATGCTGGTCGTGGCAACATTGGCGGCAATGCGTGGTGCGTCACCGGACCAGTATCCGTAACGATCGGCCGAAGCCAGTATCAGGTTACGCAAATAGTTAAATTCAGCCGGCTGAGGCGTGCCGTCCGCTCGTGCCTGCAAAAGTTCGCCCAGATACAATTGCAACGATGCATTATCGGCCAACTCCTGAAGATTATCGTATGTCCGACCGAGGACAGTCTGAATCACTTCAACTTTGGCATCGGCAACGAGTCCGAGACGAGCCTCCCACTGCTGCAGATCACGGGCACGTTCCTGGCTGATATAGGCATTGATAAAAAAAGCACCCGCCAGCACCAGTACGGCAACCGGAATCGCTATCGACAGGCGTGATGGGGTTTGTTCGTTGCCGTTTGCCATCATTGCGGTACGTGCATCCACCACTGAGTCTCACTGACGGAATAAACAGGTGCATAATGCACGATGTTGCGGTGCGACAACACATCCTCGACCTGATTATCGAGAATCAGGATATCGTCTCCCGTGCCGAGCGCCATCACCGCATGCGCGATTCGCAGATTTGTGTCCTGCAGAACAACAATGCGCATAGAATCCACCGAATAACCGAGCCAGCGCAGAGACAGCAGCTTGGTAATCGCGTAATCCTCGCAATCGCCGCCGTTAAACAGAAACTCATGCGGTATCGCCCAGTAATCCTCGAGGCCATAGTTATCAAAATCGAGTACGTAGTCCTTGTTATTGGCGTAGCGGTTCACCTGCCTGATTTGCTCGGACTGCGGCAGATCCCTGATCCGGCCCAGAAAGTTGCGCCAGTCGCGCATATAACAAGTATTAAGTTTGCCGCCCTGACAATCGCCGTCACGCAAATTATCGGCGAGATGTCTTTCCAGCGCCTGCACCCACTGCGGGAAGACCCCGATATTTGATCGTGCAGTCTGCTTGTACCCGAACAGATCGGCGGGAAACTCTCCTGCCAGCAATCCATGGGGTACGGTCACCAGCACACTGAACATAAACAGCTGCAGGACAAGTCGTTGCAATATCAACACTAATAAATGAGAACTGGTCGGTTGCGATCCCTGCAGGATGTGATGAAAATACACAGCGAATAATAATAGCTAAACTGAACGTTTACATAATGAAAAGCAAGTATCTAAACAAAACAGGGATAATCAGTGCTTTGTGGCTGGTCTGCCTGATGACCGCACCGGCGGCTATCGCCCAGGTCGACAGTCAACAGCAATTCGATAAAGCGATTCAGGCCCTCGACGAAGACCGCCTGCGCAGCGCCCGCCGCACTCTGGAGGATCTGCTCGCCGAACACCCGAATCTGCAGCGCGTACGGCTCGAATTGGCGAGAGTCCACTACATGTCATATGACTATGACGCTGCCGAACAACTTGCGCAGCAGGTGCTGGACGATCCGAATACACCGCCGAGCGTACAAACGACAGTACTGGCATTTCTGGCCCAGATCCGCGCAGACAAACAGCGCATGGCGAAGCGCCATTCACTGACGCCATCGATCTACACCGGGATGCTATATGACTCAAACGTCAACTTCGGGCCGAGCCGGGACATCATCGACATTGGCGGCATTGCATTCACTGTGCTCCCCGAGTCGCAGGAAACTGACGATTGGGCGTTTGTCATCAATCCGGCCATCGCCCACACCTACAACCCGGGCAAACCATTTCATGCCGGTGAAAACAGTGGTTTTTTTGTCTGGCAAAGCCAGGCCAATGCCTACTATCGTGGGTATTTCTCTGAAAATGACTTTGATTTCGGCGTATTGACGCTGCGCACCGGACCGGCGTGGATCGTACCGGGACACTGGCGAGCCGGCATCGGGCTGCAAGGTGACCAGATCTGGCTCGGTAATGACAGTCTGGCATTGTTTACATCGCTGAACCCCAACGCGACCTGGAACCTGACTGACGACACTGACCTGACACTGGATGCATTCATCACGCAACGCCATTACTGGCGCGATCGGGATGACGGGCGCGAAGGTTTATATCAGTGGGGAACAGTTTCCCTCGATCATTTCATGAACGATGACAAGGTGACACTCAACGGCGGTATTGGCTATGCCAATTTCGATGCCGATGATAATCGCTTCACCTATAAGGGACCGGAAATTTATGCCGGTATCGGCATTAATGCCTGGCAGAGCGGTTCGATCTACGCCCGCATTCGTTACAAGAAATATGACTTCAAAGGCGATGAACCGGGCTTTGGACGTGCGCGCGATGATGACGAATATCGTTATATGCTCGGCCTGCAACACGATTTTCGTTCCGGCCTGATGCGCGACTGGTCACTTGTCGGCAACTGGACCTATACCGATAACAAATCCGTAATACCACTCTTTGACTACGACCGGCACGAGGTAAACCTCGGCCTGTCCCGTGCATTTTAGAAAAAAATCACTAATAACCCATGTTTCAATCTGCGCACAAAAAGTTATGACTGCCCTACATAATGTTAGAATGCATGCCTGAACACCGCTTATCGCGTCAGGTGAGTGCTTTTTTTCATTATTTCTTGTAGAAGTACCGTTAACAAGATGTAAGAGGTCTGATCAACAACCTCATAAATAA
The DNA here is from genome assembly GCA_964398325.1 of uncultured Chromatiaceae bacterium. Lineage (GTDB taxonomy): Bacteria > Pseudomonadota > Gammaproteobacteria > Steroidobacterales > SMWD01. The sequence goes on from CAYNMF010000023.1 coordinate 16,046, forward strand.
AAGAAAAAGAACAATGAAAAAATACCTGCTGATATTAATATTTATTTTATTTGCCACCGGCATTTTACCGTTGGGTAGCGCGTATGCCGCTGACATCGTGTATTCCGAAAGTGACTGTGCCGACATTCTCGACCGATGGGCGAGTGATCCCGACTCGGTACCTGCCCACCTCGTCGATGAGTGCAAGAAAATTATGGCTGCCGCCGCACCGGCAGAAGATTCCGTGCCTGATATCGTGCCATTTGCAGGCGCTCAAAAAGCCACGGATCCATGTGCCGGCCCCGGTGCAGCAGGTTCCATCCATTGCTGGGGACCCTGGAGTGCCATTGCTCCGGCGGCATCTGGCGACTCACCAACGGATAATCTGTTACCGGTCGATGACTACGATGTTCGCCCGGAACTGGCTGAACAATTCGAACCGATCATCACCGGCTCGTGCGCTGCGGGTACACCGTGCGGGTTCGCAACTATTGTTGACGGCACCAGCGGTCAGGCCCCCGGCTCAGAGACGACGATTGCACAGTTCGATCTGGCCGGCGATGGCACGCAGTTTACGGTCGCTCCCGGCGAAGCCGGTGAGATTGCATCGGTCGGTATGACACCCGCATTCATCAATCGTCCCGACGGTTATGAGAATATGCGTGCCGGCGGTCTTGACGGTGACCTGGCGTCACGCCTGATCGCTCGCGTGATCCGTGACAGTGACGGCAACATCATTTTGGCCGCCGATGCGTGGGCACATGGCAACAGGGCCACCCAGACGGCCAACTCCGGTTTCTTCGCCTGGGGCATGTCGATGCCGCAAGGCGATGTCAATGCACTGAACAGTGCAGCGGTCTCGGCGGTATTTTCCGGACCCATGTCGGTCGATAACACCACGGCAGCATCATTAACTCTAAACTTCGGTGCCAACCCGACCTGGACGGGCGGCTGGACGAATCCGGATTATTCGTTCGATGCCGGTGGCACTCTGGTCGGCGTTAATCTCATCTCCGACCCGGCACAGTTTTCCGACAATGTCGGAGCGGACAGTTTCGTGCAAGGCGCCTTGCTCGGCGACATCGCGAACAAGTCGATCGCCCACGTCATCGATGTCGATATCGCAGGCGTCGGCCGGATCAGGGACGTCGGCCTGCTGCGGGAACCCGCCGGGTTGCCGATCGAATAATGTTGCCGCTTATGTTTATTGGCAATTGAGGCCATGACACGACTGTAGTACATTGAACTCAAAGTATTAGAACGCCCTTTGGGTGCCCGATGACGCACATTTGGTACTTGTTTTAAGGGGACAAAAAAATGTCATATATCCTGCGAAAGGCCGCAATTTTCATTTCGCTTACTCTGGCCGGGATTCCAACCACGAACGCTGTCGCTGCCACGATAGATGTTTCCCTCGATCCGTCTTCTGCTCTGGTCGATGAAAACGGAGCGTTCACGATTAACCTGGTCATGAACGTGCCGGATGCACCCGGATCGCACCCGGGTTCGATTGGCGGCGTTGTCGTTATCGACTTCCTTCCTGGTCTCGCGACCTATAACGGATTTTCGATTAATGCGCCATCGACTCTCGCATCGGCACCCTCGATCGGATCGAATGGCGGTTTGCAAACCGTGACAGTCGGTTTCAACAACTCACCCGAGGTCGGCACTGTCGGCACATTCAGCTTCACGGCGACCGGTATCGCCGGAAACATCATTAACATCGGTCTGGCTGATCAGGATGAGTTCTTTGGCACGTTCGCCAATCAGGCACTGTCGAACATACCGTTTACACCGAACTTCATTGGCACGTCTGTCGAGATCACCACCATACCTCTACCGGCTGCCGTGTGGATGATGATTTCCGGCCTGAGTCTGCTCGGCCTCGGGGCCCGGCGACGCAGGTCCTGACGCCCGCCGCTGCCGTTGCGGCGAACCTGGCATGACCATTCGCGCTACTCGCGACGGCATTTTGACCTGCGTCGCTCCAATCTTGCTCACGTGTGCGTGGTTAACGGCTGCGCAGGGACAACCCGCACCGGACGTAATGCAGCGCACACAGTTCAATGCGTTACGCTCCGCCGGCGAACACGGCCTTGAACCGGCTGATTACGATGTCTTTGCATTAGAGGCCCTGGCATCCGATCCGGATGCCGCCGACCTGTTTGCCGAACGCCTCGACACGGCATTCCGAAACTACGCAACGGACATCAGCCGGGGCCGACTGTCGCCGTTCGCCGATCCCGACTGGCACATTCCGCTGCCAGCCGCGCCAAAAGACGAACCGGTCGCTGGCCTTGGCGACATCGAAAAACTGCCTCCTCCGCATCCTGCTTACCAACGCCTGCACGGTGCAATGATTCGCTACCAGGCAATCCGCAAAAACGGTGGCTGGATCAATATCCCCTCGGGTCCGAAATTGTCGATCGGCATGCTTCACCCGCAAGCCGCACTCGCGCGCAACCACCTGCGCATGACCAATGACTACGATGCGATGACACCCGCCAATGCCTATTTGTTTGACACAGGTCTCGATGAGGCCGTACGCAGATTTCAGGCTCGCCTCGGCCTGCGCGTTACCGGTGTCATCGATGAGGCAACACGTGATGCTATGAACGTGCCGGTCGAGGCGCGGATCATGCAACTGTCTATCGCCATGGAAAGATGGCGATGGCTACCACGTGATCTGGGAAATGAATATGTCTGGGTCAATGCTGCCGACGCCATGCTCGACTTTGTGATTGGTGGCAAATCAGTCCTGTCGATGCGTGCGATCGTCGGTCATTCGACACGACCGACGCCAAGTCTGCAAAGTGAAATAAGGCGTGTTGTCTTCAACCCGACCTGGTCGGTGCCCTATACGATCGCAACTGAAGATCTTCTTCCGAAGCTGCGAAATGACCGGAATTTTCTGGCTCGCAATCACTTTCGGGTCTACATCGGCTCATCCGACGATGCAAGGGAAGTCGACCCGGAGAAAATTAACTGGAAGAACGTCAGCACAGATCACTTTCCCTATCGATTCATCCAGCAACCGGGAACCGACAATAGCCTGGGGCGAGTCAAGATCGTCTTTAATAACCCATATGATATTTACATTCATGACACACCATCGAAAGATCTGTTCAGTCTTCGCACGAGAACCTTCAGCTCAGGATGTCTGCGCCTTGAACAGGCGACACGATTTGCCAACACTCTTTTGGCCCGGGCTTATAATGATAACTGGAGCGATGCCGACACCCGGAAATTTCTCGACAACAACCATACGCGGGGCATCAACCTGAAACGCAGGGTACCCATCTATGTCGTCTATATCACCAGTTGGGTCACCGCAGATGGCCAGGTGCACTTTCGACGCGACCTGTACCATCGAGATTCAGTTGTCGCGGCCGCGATGAGGGTCAATACCGAAGAAGTCGCCCAGACATTCGTACCGTAAAATCAGGGCCTCACGGAACAAACCTGTATTGTCAGTCATCTTCAATATTCGCGGTCAATACGAACCGTCGGTTGAAATCTGCCGGTCAAAACACGCCAGATTTGTATGATAAACATGGCTGCCGCAGCAAAAATTCCTGCCAGCAACACCATGCGGTTATAACCGGGCAATGGGCCGGACTGCGTAAACTTTAACGCCCACATCGCCACCAGGATCCAGGCCAACTGCGGAAACAGTGAACAAAAACCGGCGGCAACAGCCAAACCGCACGATACAACGATACCGGCAGGAATCAACAAAAGTAATACCGATCCGCCCTCACCAGCTACTGCACCCGGAGCGAACGACATGGCCGGAACCAGCGTACTGACGATCAATACAATCAATGCCGGAATTGCCGGATGCGGCTTGAAGTTGGCCAACAATGCCTCACCGAAGGTCTCCGGGGCGCGGATTACCGGACTTTCATCGCCAGCGTCCGGATCAGATGGTTCTTTATTGCTCATTGGAAGAATTATACCGTTCTGTTTTCCCTCTAAACGAACGGCATGACCACTGATTCACATTTTGTTTGCCAAATGGCTACAGCAAGAAGAAGCAATGACATCCGTAAACCGCTGAATAAGAATTCAACCTGGACATTTGGATTGACAGGCAGGCCCATGAAGTTTCATATCATCCTGGAAGCAAATAACCCGCCCGAGAAAATTGCCGAACTGGCAAGGCTCGCGGAAAGTTTCGACATGACCGGTATCTGGGTATCGAACATGCACGATGCCCGTGATCCTTTCATCACGTTCACCGAAGCGGCACGAACGACGGAGAAAATCAGGCTCGGTCCGGTCGCCGTTTCACCCTATGAACTGCATCCATTAAAAATGGCGACTTCATTGCTGACACTAAACGAGATTGCCGGTGGTCGCGCACAGATTGGTGTCAGTGCCGGCGATGGCGGAACCGCCATGGCAATGGGGTTCAAAGCTACGCGTCGTCTGCGTGCCGTGCGTGAATGCGTTGATATTATCGAGGCAGCTGCAACCGGGGAACCGATCCGGTACAACGGTGAGATGTTCAAGGCGCTGTACTACCACGCGTCATGGGTAACGCAGCCGGCGCCACAAGTCTATGTCTGTGCCGGTGGTCCGCAGATGCTCGCATCGAGCGCAAAATATGCACAGGGTATTTTCCTCGGCGATCATCTTCCGGAACATGTCGCAGCGGTGAACGAAACCATCAAATCGGCACAGGATGAAATCGGCCGCGTTGACGAGAATTTTCGACTACTGAATTTCTGGGCCTGGCATGTCAAGGAAAGTCAGGATGACTCGCGTGCGGAAGCCCGTATGTGGCTGGCTGTTCGAGTGACGCCGTGGCCGGTTTACTATCACCGCGGTATCCTGCCCGATGAGGACATGCAGGTCGTCTGGGACAACCTGCCGGCAATCAATCAGGCGTTCTTCAATAAAGATCCACACATCGAAGGCATTCCTCAGGATATACTCGACCGACTGGTCGACCGGTGCTCATCAACATCATCCATTGACAACATTGACCACGAAATAGACCGGATTCGAAGCTTTGAAGCGGCGGGACTGACGGATATTGCGTTGCGGATTTACGCCAACCCGGAGAAATCAATTCGCCTGATCGGCGAACGCGTCATGCCTGCGCTGAATTAATTACCTGCAGCTTTCCAACCGGATCTAAAAATCAGTCGCTCTGTCGATAACGGACACAGAGCTCTTCGAATTCCGTATCGACCAGCGGTTCCTGCATCAGCCGACAACACGCACTCTGCTCACCGGTACCCCGGTCCAGGTGACCGCACAGCCGACAGACGCCGGCAGAAGGCTCCCCTCGGCCGCCACGCAAGTCCGTCAGCATCATTCGCAAGCCAACCGTCATTCGCAACCGGTTATCGGGACTCAACCGACCGGCAACCCGAACAAGCGATTCGAGTGGATCATCACGCAGTTTCTCACGTGCCAGCGCTGTCAGATCGAACCGGATGCTGCGCGCATCTTTTTCCGATGGCGTCCGTTCAAGGTAGCCCTTCTCAACCAGGGTCTTGACGGTCTGCGAAGCCGTACCGCGGGTCGTGGCGTGAAATTGCGCGAAGCCGGAAATTGTTCGCGAAAACCGGTTCGCCCGCATAAAGAACCGGATTGCAATCCATTGTGCCTGCGTCAACCCGCCGGCCGAGCAATCCGCATAGGCCGCACGGCCAAGCTGTAACACAAGATCAGCGGTTTCCGCTGCATTGCGGTCGGGATCATTCATCAGCCCATAGTAGCGATACGAAACTATATTGACAATGCGCCTTTCTCACTATAGGTTGACTGCCTCCCGGCAGGAGCCACCTCATAAATACAAGGAACTGATTATGTCGCTCGACAGCGAAACCCGTGGAATCATCGACAACCTGCTCAGCAGTAACCAGGTCGTGCTGTTCATGAAGGGCACACCCCAACAGCCGCAGTGCGGGTTCTCAGCCAAAACTACCGCTGCTCTGGATATGCTGGTTCCGGATTTCGCATCGGTCAACGTGCTCGAACACCCTGAGATTCGTGAAGGCATCAAGGAATATGCAAATTGGCCGACGATTCCCCAGCTGTATATCGACGGCGAATTGATCGGCGGTAACGATATCGTTCAGGACATGCTCAAAAGCGGTGAACTTGCCGATGTGCTCGGCGTCGACAAGCCGACGATTACACAACCGAAGATCACGATTTCAGATGACGGTATCGCTGTCATGAAAAAAGCGCTCGACTCGCAACCCGACGGGGTTTTGCATCTGCAAATCAGCGCAACATGGACCCACCAGATTGCGCTCGATACGAGTCAGGACAGTGATGTCCATGTCAATATTGGCGGTATCGAGTTACACATGGATCGCTGGACTGCTGCAAGGGCGGACGGGTTGAACATGATTCTCGAAGAAGACCTGACCGGTACGCGCTTCATTTTCGATAACCCGAATGCGCCACCGCCGGTCAATCAAATAACTGTAAAGGCACTTAAAGAAAGACTCGACAACGGTGACGATATAATTCTGATCGATGCGCGTTCCGAAGATGAACGCAACGAAGCATCAATCGAATGCGCTCGTCAATGGAATGATGACACGCGTATTTTCATCGAGTCTCTGCCGAAAAATGCCGAGATCATCATCCACTGTCAAATGGGTGGTCGCAGCCAGGCTCTTGCGGACGCTCTGCGTCAACGCGGACATACGAATCTGCACAACGTGATCGGCGGCATCAAGGCCTGGGCCGATGAAATCGATCCGGATATGAAGGTCTCCTGAGACGCTGATTTACCCGGGAATCCCGGGGCCAACTTATTCCCACACAAGACATGGATTAGTCTTAAAGACAGCGGTTGTGAATGCTGTGTTGAGACTGTGGGCGGGCCGACCGGAGTTGTGATTGCCTTATGAGACCCGCCGTGCACACATGCACCACAGAGCAGCGGCTGGCGGAGGTGCCCCCCAGCGATTGGCGGCGCAGCCGGGCGGCAGCCGAGAACATCATCCCCACCTCCACGGGTGCGGCCAAGGCCGTAGGCAAGGTGCTGCCGGAACTGGCGGGAAAGCTGGATGGCCTGGCGATGCGCGTGCCGATTCCCGATGGCTCGATAGTGGATCTGGTAACGATCCTGGAGAAGGAAACCTCTCCCCAACAAATCAACGACGCAATCCGCGATGCAGCTTCGGCGGATCGTATGAAACACATTCTCGCCTACTCGGAAGCGCCTATCGTATCGTCGGACATCGTGGGAGATCCCCACTCCTCGATCTTCGATGCGCCCTACACCAAGGTAGTAGGCGGCCGCTTCGCCCAGTAGTTGTACTGGGACGACTACGTAGCTTGAGT
>CAYNMF010000024.1:0-22418 GCA_964398325.1 uncultured Chromatiaceae bacterium
CGGCGGCGAGACCGCGCGCGCCCCGGGTCTGGCCGCCGAGGGGCTGGGCAGCCCCTCAAAAAACCTTTTATCAGTACTTTCAGGCATGACGTTGAATCGCGCAAGCCTCAAAGCCGCCGCTGCGGCATACAGAAATGCCGCCAGCCAGCCGAGTTTGCCCCACAACCAACCATAGTCCGCAAGCCCATGCAGGCCCCACTGGTAGACGATAATTGCCGGCGCGACGCCGAACGCGACAAGGTCCGACAAGCTGTCAAATTCCTTGCCAAAATCCGACTGCGTTCCGGTCATCCGGGCGAGACGGCCGTCCAGACCGTCGAGTACCATCGCTATGAACAGCGCTACAGCACTACGCGGGAAATTTCCGTCAATGGCCGCAACAATACCGTAGAACCCGGCAAACAGGACACCGGTCGTCACAAGATTGGGAAACAGGTAAATTCCCTTGTGGCCCGCAACACGAAACCGGCTGTGTGAGTCTTCTTTCGACACTTTAAATTTATCCCTGGCTGGCAAATAGTGTGCCACGGTAAGCGGCGGAAAACACGTACCACACCTCCGCTGACCGGCTATTGGGACGTCAATTCGGCCAAAATGGCGCTGCGGGCGCGGACCCGGGGCAGCCATCCGGAAACGGCTTTGCCACATTCTCCGGCCCTCCGGCGCAACCGGGCGCGAAAATCAACCTTCGCGGCAGATATCGTCAACCTGACCCGGCCCGATAATCTGGATAGAATGAGCGCGACTTCAACCCGCAGCCACCTCTCCCATTGCACACCTGACCCTTTTCCCTGCCACACACTGACACAAAGACAAAAATCCATGCGACTGAGCCAACTCCCCCTGACGACTTTCAAGGAAACGCCTGCAGAGGCAGAAATAATCAGCCATCAGCTGATGCTGCGTGCCGGTCTTATACGGCGCCTCGCCTCAGGCCTGTTTACGTGGATGCCAATCGGATTACGCGTACTGCGCAAGGTCGAAAACATTGTCCGCGAAGAAATGAATCGTGCCGGCGCTTTTGAGCTGCTGATGCCCGCTGCGCAACCCGCGGAACTGTGGCGCGAATCAGGCCGGTGGGATCGTTATGGTCACCTGTTGCTGCGCATGACCGATCGTCATGACCGTGAATTTTGTTTTGGGCCCACACATGAAGAGGTCATCACCGACATTGCCCGACGCGAGCTCAAAAGCTATCGCCAGCTGCCCGTCAACTACTACCAGATTCAGACGAAATTTCGTGATGAGATTCGGCCACGATTCGGTGTCATGCGAGCCCGCGAGTTCATCATGAAAGATGCTTACTCATTTCATATCGACCAGGCTTCACTCGAAGCAACCTATGAACGCATGGCCGATGCCTATACACGTATTTTCACTCGACTCGGGCTGCACTTTCGACCGGTCGAGGCCGACAGCGGCGATATCGGCGGTGCACGTTCGCAAGAGTTCCATGTACTGGCAGACTCGGGCGAAGATGCGATTGCCTGGTGTGAAACCAGTGGATTCGCTGCAAATATCGAACTCGCACCGGCGCTCGCTCCCGCAGAGCCGAGGCCACCCGCTGCAGCCGACCTCACTGCGGTTCAAACACCATCCATGCGGTCCATTGACGAGGTCGTCGCTTTCCTGTCGATCGAACCAGCACAATGCCTGAAGACATTGATCGTCGAAGGTGAGAATGACGGACTCGTGGCCCTCGTTGTGCGCGGGGATCATGAATTAAATATCATTAAGGCTGAAAAACTCGATGGAGTTGCATCACCCCTGCAGATGGCAGCACCCGATCGAGTCGAGGCTGCGACCGGCTGTCCGCCCGGCTTTGTCGGGCCGCTCGGACTGGCCATCCCGATCTACGTCGATCACAGCGCAGTCCACGCCGCAAACTTCGTCTGTGGCGCCAACAAGATTGACGAACACCTGACCGGCGTCAATTGGGGCCGCGATCTCCCCGAACCGGAGTCCGTCGACATCCGCAACGTTGTTTCCGGCGATCCCGGCCCAGCCGGCGGCTTGCTGACCATCGTCCGGGGAGTTGAAGTCGGTCACATTTTTCAGCTGGGCGATAAGTACAGTCGTAGTATGAATGCGCAGGTACTCGATCAAAACGGACGCGAGGTCAGTATGCTGATGGGTTGCTACGGCATAGGCATCACCCGCATTGTCGCTGCGGCAATCGAACAAAACCATGACGAGCAAGGCATTATCTGGCCCGGGCCGATGAGCCCGTTCGATGTCACGATACTGCTCCTGAACCCGAAAAATTCACCGGACGTCAGCGAAGCGGCCGAGGCCCTGCTTGCAGAGCTGCAAGCGGCCAATGTCGATGTCATGTTCGATGATCGAAATACGCGCCCGGGCGTAAAATTTGCCGATGCCGACCTGTTGGGTATCCCTCACCGGATCGTGATAGGCGAACGTGGATTACGTGGCGGTACTATTGAATACCGTCACCGTAAAACAGGTGAAGAAAACAATCTGGCTGTCAATGAGGCCGCCGGTTTTCTACGGGAACGTGTATCCAGAGACTGACAATGCGAATGCTGATGAAACTTTGGCTGCCTGCTTTAGCCCTGACCAGCGTCCTGATAATGCCTGTGGGCAACGCGGCGAAAATTCCCGATCCGGTCCTGCGCCAACGGCTGCGCGAAGCGATGCAGGATACGAACAGCTTCCCCAACGAATTCGAGGCCCAGGTCTGGCTGACGGATATGGCCATAAGGCTCGGTAGCCAGGTCGCCGACCCCCACGAGCGGGTTCTGATTCTCAAACGTGCTCACCAGGAGGCGAGTCGTGCGAATCTGCCACCGGAAATGGTGTTGGCCGTTATCGACATCGAAAGTGCATTCGACGCCTATGCAGTATCAGTCTCCGGCGCACAGGGACTGATGCAAGTCATGCCGTTCTGGCTTGAGGAAATCGGCCAGCCCGGTGACCGCCTCATTGAGATCGGCACAAACCTGCGCATGGGATGCACGATCCTGAAGTATTACTACGATATGGAAAGCGGCGACTGGACTCGTGCGCTGGCTCGCTACAACGGCAGTCTCGGCAGCAGGAAATACCCTGAAAAAGTGCTGAACCGGTTACGATCGCGCTGGTTTCAGCAGTGAGCCTGAAGTCACCGGTCAACAAGAGGGTTTAAAGCCGCTCCTGCAGATCAGACTGTTACGGGCCAGACACCGAAATATTAAGGTGTTGTAGCGTTACGGCTGGTCAGCAATGCCTTGAAAGCCATGTTCTTCGCATCAATCGCCGCTTTTTTAGCCTGCCAGTAGGCATTCGAAGTACCGGTCACCAGAAATACCCGGGCATCCTGCAAAGACGATTCGGCCCGTCCGAGCTGATCGACGGCCAGCCGATCCGCACCGGCCTCCCTGGCCGCAGCGATCGCCTGACGGGCGTCGCTCATTTCCTGTACCGGCGGCGCAGTCGCGCAACCGGTCAAACCGACAAAGAATAATGCCAGGCAGAACCACCTGACGTATGCGGACAAAGTCGAGAAATTCATGTCTCCAATGAACCCAAGTCCTGACAATCCAGCTAGTTTGCGGCGAGCAGCGATCCGCGTCAAGAAAACAGGCTTACAATACCGGGGTAATCATCAATACGGGCCCCATAATGCCATGACCCTTTCCATCTACCACAACCCGCGCTGTTCAAAATCCCGGCAAACCCTCGAAATATTGAGAAGCAACGGCCACGAACCACACATTATCGAATATCTGAAGATGCCTCCCGATGCTGCCACACTCGAAAACATCGTCATGGCACTTGATGCAGAGCCGGTCATGATCATGCGCACCCATGAAGCGGAATATACCGCCGCCCAAAAAGAGATTGACGCCATGAGCAGAGCCGAACAAATTGCATGGCTTGCAGAGAACATTCATGTTCTGCAAAGACCCATCGTCGTTAACGGCAAGCAGGCACGTATCGGCCGGCCGCCGGAATCGGTATTGGACATTCTGGACTGAGGAGGCTTGAACTAATGGCGGAGATACTGGTTCTCTATTACTCGCGATACGGTTCGACAGCCCAACTCGCAACACAAGTCGCCCGTGGCATCAATTCGGTTACCGGCGCAAACGCACGAATCCGAACAGTACCGGCGGTCTCGACCGAGACCGAAACAGTCGAAAACGCCATACCCGAACAGGGGCCACCTTACGCAAGCCAGGCGGACCTGCGCGAATGCAATGGCCTGGTACTCGGCAGCCCGACGCGTTTCGGCAACATGGCTGCAGCACTGAAATACTTTATTGACGGCTCGGCCGGTGCCTGGGCCAGCGGACACCTTGAAGGCAAACCGGCCGGAGTGTTCACTTCAACGAGCAGTCTGCACGGAGGGCAGGAAACAACACTGCTCTCAATGGCATTGCCGCTGATACACCACGGCATGTTGCTCGTCGGCATACCCTATTCCGAGCCCGCCCTGAACACGACACGCACCGGTGGTACGCCCTATGGTGCAACACACGTCGCCTATGAAAAAACGGCCACTGAGCTGACGGCAGAGGAAGCGGCAATCGCCCAGACTCTCGGTCGCCGGGTGACAGAAATCGCCGTACGTCTGTGCAGACGAACCCAGCCCTGATGCCTGCAGGCAAGCTCTCGCGCAGCATAGCGCTGGCCGGCTTACTGGTCATGATTGCCGCCTTATTGTTACCCGCGCCAACACCATGGTCCGGCACCGTGGCCGTACCACTCATTGTTTTGTGCGCAACCGGCTTCAAACCCCCGCAAAAATGGGGTGGCTGGGTTGCTGCCGCAATGGTGCCCTATTTCTGCATTTCGTTAGGCGAAGTGATCGCAAACCCGGCCGGTCGCCTGGAAGCCATCCTGCTGGCCAGCTGCGCAATGATCATTTTTTTTGCGGTGCTGGACTTCAACCGCAGAACCGGCGTCAACTTACGCAGCTGAAAAGTCAGGGCGGCGTAGCTATATTTTCAACCGTATTCACCCATTAGCCAGATACCCAAATTTTAAGGGGCATACCCCTGCTATCCCACAAGCTTTCACCCATCTGCCAAAAATGACCTGACAAATGGAATTGTCAGCCTTTTTTGTTCGGTCAATGCCCTTTTATCCAGTCGCTCAAGCATCTCGAACAAAAAACGATTACCGCGTGCAACACGAGTAAAAAGATAACGTGCGACATCGTCCGGCAGCTCCAGTCCACGCCAGCGGGCGCGCAGTTGCATGGCCCTGATTTTGTCGTCATCGGAAAGTGGATGAACGCGGAAAGTTGCGCCGGATGAAAATCGCGAGATGAGATCCGGCAATGCAAACGCGCAATGCAATGGTGGTTTTTCGGCCGCCATCACCAGTCGTGAACCACGCTGCCGCAAACCCTCGAAGAGAACAAACATTGCCTGCTCCCATTCATCACAGCCGGCAATCGTATCGATCTCATCGATACAAACGACATCAAAATCCCCCAGGTTCTCAACCACGTCCGGTTCAAGTTCACCGCCGGGACCGACCGGTAAATAGGCCGTGCGAAAGTCATGCTGATACGCGTCGTTAACGCAAGCCTGCAATAAATGGGTCTTACCGAACTCGGGACCTCCCCATAACCAGCACACGCTATACGTTTGCACAGCCGCAACCTGCTGCAATGCGTACACCAGCGCCCCGTTATCGCCTGCCAACCAGGTTTCAAATACAGCGTGGTCGGCAAGCTGAACATCCAGTGGTATTTGTTCCACGAAATGTTTCTCTCGTCAGGCCCGCGTCGCCGAAAGAGCCTTGCGACTCCAGCGCATCACGTAGTCCATGCCACTGACAGCACTCGTACAGAAAACGCCGGTCCCGGACAGGGTGATCACAATTGACGGCAACCATTCAAAGACCTGCTGGGCAATAACGAATACGATATACATTAACTGCAGCATCGTATTGATTTTACTGATCACCGTTGGAGCGGGTTTAACCGGACCGATCAGAAAATTGTATGCGATGGCGCCACTGACGATTACAATATCGCGTCCGATGACAACGCAGGTCAACCACAATGGCACAAGATCCAGCGAGGTCAGCGTCAGCATGACAGTCACGAGGAGCAACTTGTCCGCGAGCGGATCGAGTATCCCGCCGAGTCGCGTTCGCCAATCACAGCGTTTGGCCAAAAAGCCGTCCAGACCATCGGAAAATCCGGCAACAAAAATAAGCGCCAGTGCCATCATGAATTTGCCGTCGAGCAACTCGATGACAATCGGAACGACGAGCAGGATACGCAAGACGCAGATCAGATTCGGAATGTACGACGCTTTAAACATGAGCAAGCGACCTAATGACCGGCAATCAATTCATAATGCAGGTTTGAGGTCTTGCCACCGAATGGATCATCTGACGATACGGGCGGGATTATGGCACCCTGAGAATCATCGCTAAGCTGTAGCACGCGTTGCAGGGCAATACTGCGCATCAGTCGATCGGCATCGCCGCGCACAAGCAAAGAAAAGATCACCGTCTGGCCCGTGACCTGATCGACCGAAAATTCTTCGATGACATCCAGCACCGACAGGTAACGACTGAGTCGCCCATAGTCATCCAGTGAATTGACGCCGTCGACCCGCAGACGCATCTGACCCGATGCACCGCTTGATGTGCCAAGCCGGGCAGCAAAGAAATCGGCGATACGATCCGGACCGCTGGCGATATCGCCGTCCCATTCAAATTGCTCCTTGCCCAGAATCAGGGTCCAGCGCACCCGGGCACTTTCAACGTTGCGAACGCGCGCCCGACCGACCAGCATCGCGTCCACACCATAACGCTGAGAGGCCAGGAGCAGCGATTCGGTGAAACCACCCCAGACATCGGAAATAGACACAATATCGAGCTCTTCGGAATCGATGAGCGGCAGGATCAGCGGCAAACCGCGTTCGACAGCAGTGGCGGTCAGGATCTCGCGCACCGCACCCTCAATTTCGGGATTGACTGCAGATGATGGCCTGACCAACAGGTCCGGTTCGTCATCATCCTCAAGATCGGACCTGGCCGCCAGAATATCGCGACTACCGTTCCCATAATCCATCACCAGCCAGACAAGCGTGAGCGGCCTTTCCTCGCCCCAGACCGGCTGTCCTACATTGTCCAGCATCCGGCGCAGCGCAACCCGATCGAACAGAACCCAGATACTGCCATCCGGATTTGTCCGAAATTGCTCGACATAAGTATCCGCTGCCGCAAATTGACTCATGACGTTCTTCTCTGACGTAATGCCTCGTTGGCCGGTTATCTTGACGAGTACACGGCGCAGCGCATCTTCAAATGCGCCGGACGGTCCACGCAAAACACCACCGTTGCTCGGAACCTGGGCCGCATACAGGTCCGTCACCCGCGCAGCCTCGACACCCGGGATCTGCCCGAGAATCCACAGGCAAATGAGTAAGCGTGACGTTAGATGCAACACGTTCATATGCATTATTATACCGTCCGCATCTGGTTCCACGGGCGTCGAGCATGGCTGAAAACAAAAATTTAACTTACAAAGCTGCCGGGGTCGACATCGATGCCGGCAATACACTTGTTGATCGTATTAAACCCGCCGTTAAAACGACGATGCGCAAGGGCGTACTCGGCGGCATCGGCGGATTCGGCGGCCTGTTCGAACCCGACCTGGAAAAATATCCAAGACCGGTACTCGTATCCGGAACAGATGGCGTCGGCACTAAACTCAAGCTCGCCATCGAACTAAACCGCTATGACACGATTGGCATCGACCTTGTCGCAATGTGCGTGAACGACATTATCGTACTTGGCGCTGAGCCCTTGTTTTTCCTCGATTATTACGCGACCGGCAATCTCGATGTCGAAACCGGCGTGGCGATCGTGACCGGGATCGCTGCCGGCTGCCGACAAGCCGGCGCGGCTTTGCTCGGCGGCGAAACCGCAGAATTACCCGGACTGTATGCCACGGGCGACTTTGATCTGGCGGGCTTTTGCGTCGGCATCGCCGATCGGGACCGGATTATCGATAGCTCACGATTGAACGCCGGCGACATATTGCTGGGTCTCGCCTCCTCCGGCCCCCATTCAAACGGCTACTCGCTCATTCGCCGTGTGCTCGAACAGCACCCGGACGGCACGGAGTTTGACTGCGCAGGCACACCGGCAGGTGAATTATTGCTTGAACCGACACGAATTTATGTCAAGGCAGTCCTGGCGTTGATGGACGTATGCCCGATCAGTGCTATCGCGCACATCACCGGCGGCGGTCTGCCCGGAAACGTTGTCCGGGTGCTCCCCGATAACCTCGACGCACAAATTCATACGAATGCCTGGACACGCGCACCGATCTTCGAGTGGCTCCAGGAACAGGGTCAGATCGAGGAGGCCGAAATGCTCCGAACCTTTAATTGCGGTATTGGCATGGTCATCGCCGTGCGCCCCGATGATGTGACAACGGCCCTCGAAACACTGGCAGCCGCTGGAGAAACCGTTCTGGAGATTGGTTCGGTGTCAACCGGATCCGGCCAGGTATCAATCAACCCATGACCTCTTCATCCACCGGGGGCATCGGTTCAGGCATACGCACCGTTGTAATGGTGTCAGGCGGCGGCACGAACCTGCAGGCAATCATCAATGAAGTCCGATCCGGTGAAATTGCGGGCAACTTGTCTGCCGTCATCAGCGATCGCCCCGGCATCCTCGGACTGGAGCGTGCCGACAAAGCAGGTATCCCGACACACGTCATCGACTACGGCGATTTTACACAACGTGCCGAGGCTGACACCGCACTGGCAGCCGAACTGGCAGCCATCGCACCCGATCTGGTGGTACTCGCCGGCTTCATGCGCATTCTGCCCGACGCAATCGTTCAGCAGTATTACGGCAGAATGCTGAATATCCACCCATCGCTGCTGCCCCAATATCGTGGCTTACACACGTATCGCCGGGCGATCGAAGCCGGCGAGAGTCACCATGGTTCAACCGTGCATTTTGTCACGCCTGAACTCGACGCCGGGCCGTCGATTATTCAGTATCGCGTGCCGATCCATGCCGGCGAGACGGAAACGAGCCTTGCTGCCCGCGTGCAGCAAGGTGAATACCTGATTTATCCCCGGGCGATCCGCTGGTTCGCTGACGGCCGACTGCGCCTTAACAAGGGTGAGGTTTGGCTCGACGGGCTCCCGCTGAGCGAACCCATCATTCTGAATGAATCTTAAGAAGATCTTTTACCCTATTGTAATAACTAGGCTTTTGGAAGCGTAACACCTACCTGCCCCTGGTATTTACCGGCCCGATCCTTATACGACACTTCGCAGGCCTCGTCTGATTCAAAGAACAGCATCTGCGCGACTCCCTCGTTTGCATAGATCTTTGCCGGCAACGGTGTCGTGTTCGAAAACTCCAGCGTTACATGTCCCTCCCATTCCGGTTCGAGCGGTGTCACATTGACGATGATGCCGCAGCGGGCATACGTTGACTTGCCCAGGCAAATCGTCAATACATTGCGCGGAATGCGGAAATATTCGACCGTTCTGGCCAACGCAAATGAGTTTGGCGGGATGATGCAGACTTCGCCCTGCTTATCGACGAAGCTGTTTTCATCAAACGCCTTGGGATCGACGACTGCCGAGTTGATATTCGTAAAGATCTTGAAATCTGCAGCACAGCGCACGTCATAGCCGTAACTGGATGTCCCGTAAGACACGATCCGTCCGGCACCGTTCTCGCGAACCTGACCGGATTCAAACGGCTCGATCATGCCGCGCTCTTCGACCATGCGACGAATCCAGAGATCGGATTTAATGCTCACTGCCAGAGGCTCCTGGTCATTCGACAACAATCTTCGGAAACACACCCTTGTGGTCGCGCGGGGCGACCGCCAGTTGCGCGGCGGTTGCGCGGGCAATTTCGAGATATTTTGCCGCGAGCGGGCCGTCCGGATCACTAACCACCGTCGGCGCACCACTGTCGGCTTCGCGCTGAATGCGGGCATCGAGCGGCAACTGACCGAGCAATGGGACCCCGCTTTCATCGCTGAGACGCTGTCCGCCGCCGGACCCGAACAGCGCTTCTTCATGCCCACAAGCCTCGCAGATATGCATGCTCATGTTTTCGATGACGCCCAGCACGCGCACATTGACCTTCTCGAACATTTTCAGCCCGCGACGTGCATCGAGCAGCGCGATATCCTGCGGCGTTGTGATGATCACGGCACCGGCCAGCGGCACTCTTTGTGTCAACGTCAATTGCGTATCGCCGGTACCCGGAGGCAGGTCTACAACCAGATAATCCAGATCACGCCAGTTCGTCGAGAAGGCGAGTTGATTAAATGCCTGGGTCACCATCGGTCCGCGCCAGACCATCGGTGTATCCTGATCCACCAGGAAGCCGACTGAATTGGATTGCAGGCCGTGCGCCTCTATAGGTTCAAAGGTTTCACCATCCTTGCTGATGGGCCGCTCCCCCTCCAGGCCGAGCATTTTTGGCTGGCTCGGTCCGTAAATATCCGCGTCGAGCAGACCGACCCGGGCGCCCTGACGGGAAAGCGCCAGCGCCAGATTCACCGCCGTTGTCGATTTGCCGACACCGCCCTTGCCCGAGGCAATGGCAATAATATTTCTGACCCCGGGCATGGGCGCCAGGGTGGCCTGAACCGCATGCGCCCGAACCTGCCAGTTGACCTGAACGTTCACAGCGGCGACACCCGTGGCCGAACAAATGACGTCACTGAGAAATTCGGCGAGTTGCGACGCGATATCGGTGACCGGAAAACCGAGAGTCACTCTCACCTGGGCAGCCGTATCGTCCGCGGCAGGCTCAACGGCAATCCGGGCAGAGCGCAGATCTACGCCCTTGAACGGGATAGTTGCACTCTGAAATGCTTCTTCTACACTTGGAATGGTTACTTCTGACATGATTCGTGACGCGTTTAACAGTATCCGGCCCCCGGGAAGCGCGACATTCTACCTTAAGAAGTTGCACATCCGTCACCCTGTCGACAGGTGTGTTCGGGAAGGTGTGGCATAATTCCCGTATCGTCGGCTGACCGGCGGTTTGCGTGGGTTTGGGTATTTTACCGGAATGCGGTTTGAGGCCGCGGAACGGCCGTGTTTTTGGGGTTAAATTGCTGGTTGTATGAAGTTCATCAGCTCAATGCGGGCCGAACGCTCGATTGCCCGGTTTCTGGGAGAAAGTGACGTCGATGCCCCGGTTGCGCGCAAGGCAGCCGAGTCTCTGCGCAAGCTCGGCGGCGGTGCTGTTCCCAGTGTGATCGACGCGCTCGCCACGGCAGACAGGGACCAAACGATGGTTCTGATCGAGACGCTGGGCAGCCAGCTCGACGACACGACATTCCGACAGTTTGCGGCCGGCCTCGGGCACTCCGATCAACGCTGCATTTCAGGTGTAGCAACTGCCTTATCGACAGGCACGACCTATAACGCGAACAAACTCGTCGACCTTCTCGGAGACGATGGCATTTCCAAACCGGCCCTGATCGAAGTCATGCGGTCGAAAAAAGACCGTTTAAACATCGGCCAGATGCTGAGTCGCTCATATGACCTGGAGCCGCGCGAGAAGGCTGCCTTATTCAAGATCATTGATGCCGGGGCCTCCGATACGACGGTGCCGGAATTACTGTCCCGAATCCAGGGCAAGGATTATGCGGTCCGTGTCCATATCATCAATATTCTGTCGCGCTTCAGCCGGCCCGATGTCGTACATGCGCTCGTCGAGCAACTCGGCGACCCACACAAATTGATTCGCCAGGCCACAATCAGCGCGCTAACGAAGATGGAGGGCAATTTTGACATTAACATCGAGCGCATCTGCCGGATGCTGCTCGACCCGGACATGGACGTGCAAAACAAGACCGTCGACCTGCTCGTCAAAATGCGTCATCCGGACACGATGAAACACATGGTCGCGGTACTGAAAGATGAATCCGAATATGCGCGGCGTTCGGCCGTTGAAGTACTCAACGAGATCGCCGAACCGGGATCGATCAGGCATTTGCTGACCGCGATCGAGGATGAAGACTGGTGGGTCCGTTCAAGAGCGTCCGATGCGCTTGCGGCAATAGGCGGACCGAAAGTCATGGATGCTGTGCTCGAACTGATCCGCGACGAGAATGAAAATGTACGCCGCTCGGCTATCGAAATTCTGAATCAGACTAAAGATGAGCGTGCTGTCAAACACCTCATGCAGGCCGTCAGCGATGATGACTGGTGGGTGCGCGAACGAGCCGCCGATGCACTCGGCGAAATCGGCGACAGCCAGGCTGTCAATGCACTGCTGCCGATGCTCGGTGGGGACGTTCGATCCATCCCGGCGGCGGTCCGGGCGCTCGGTAAAATCGGCGGTGAAAAAGTGGCCACCAAAGTTCTGCCGATGCTGAACCATACCGAAAAAAATATTCGTATCGAGGCTGTTAATGCACTGGCGAAACTCGCCGACCAGACGATGGCCACAAGCATCAAGAAACAACTGCAACCCTTGATGTCCGGCTCGGATGAAACGATTGCCCGGATGGCGGCAGACGCCGTCGTACGCATAGATAACCGGTTCTCAACAACTGCCGTCAAAGCTGACGAGATTGCAAGCCGCTTTGCCGAACCGGCTCATACCCTCCTGGTAGAAGAAGCCCAGGTCGAAGATATCGCCGCAACCGCGCAGCTGTCCGGCAACCTTCTTGATATCACGACACTGAAAGCCGGCGACCTCATCGAGGGCCGATACAAATATATCGACAAGATCGGCAAGGGCGCTTTCGGCACTGTCGTGCTGGTCGAAGATACGATCGTCGATGAACGACTGATTCTGAAATTCCTGAACGCGAATGTCAGTTCCGATGAAGAAATGCTGCAACGTTTCGTCCACGAACTCAGGTATTCGCGCAAGATCACGCACAAGAATGTGATCCGCATCTATGATTTTGTAAGCCTTGGCGGCAATTACGCAATTTCGATGGAGTATTTCCCGTCACACACCCTGGGCGCCGAAATAGCACGCCAAAAACCGATGCCGATCGACAAGGCCATCGGCTGGAGCCAGGACATCGCAACCGGCATGGCCGTGGCACACCAGGTCGGCATCGTGCATCGTGACCTGAAGCCGGCCAACATCCTGATCGACGACGACGGCCTGCTGAAAATCGTGGACTTCGGCGTTGCCGCGGCTGCCTCTTCAGGCGACACGCAGTTAACCAAAACCGGCTACGTCATCGGTTCGCCAAAATACATGGCACCTGAACAGATTCTCGGCAAGAAGGTCGATGTGCGCGCCGACATTTACAGCCTCGGCGTTCTGGCTTACGAGATGCTGACCGGCACACCGCCCTATACAAAGGGCGACCACATGTCCGTCATGTATCAACACGTTCAGGGCAAAGCCCCGTTATGCGAAGAATTAAATCCCAATATCCCGGCACCGCTTGCTGCCGTGGTCAAGAAGGCCATGGAAGTCGACAAACTCAAGCGGTATAGTTCGATGGATGATCTGCGACTGGCTCTTGCCAACGTGGCGTAGAAATTCGTTACAGCTTCTGCATTCTGCTAAATAGCCGACTGAGTGCCGGGGTCCGGGGACCTATCCATTAAATGTCGAGAATCGATGCCTTTTTGAAGCTGGGCCTCGCCCAGGGATGTTCAGATGTGCATCTTGCAGTCGGTGTGCCGCCGATGTTGCGGATGCACGGAGATCTGATGCCCATCAAGTTTCGCGAACTCGGCGATGCTGAACTCGAGAGCTATGTCAGCGAGATTCTGACCAAAAAGCTGAATGACCAGTTCATCTCCGGATCGGACATCGATTTTTCCTACGTGTCCGAGGACGGCGGCCGATTTCGAGTCAACGTCTTTCGCAAGGCAACCGGCGTTGGGGCAACTTTCCGCTTTATTCCACAGAAGATCCCGACGCTTGACGACCTCCAGTTACCGGGCATCCTGGCTCAACTCTGCGATCATCATCAGGGCATGGTTCTGGTAACCGGATCAACGGGCACCGGCAAGTCAACGACCCTCGCGGCCATGATCAACCACATTAACCAGACGCGTAACCAGAATATCATCAGCCTTGAAGACCCGATCGAATTCGTCCATGAAAGCCAGCGGTCACAAATTATTCAACGGGAACTAGGCACCCACTTGCCATCGTTTGCCGAAGGAATTCGAGCTGCGCTACGTGAAGACCCCGATATTATTCTCGTCGGCGAAATGCGCGATGCAGAAACGATCTCGATGGCGATGACGGCTGCCGAAACCGGTCACCTGGTACTGGGCACGCTGCACACGACCGGTGCGGCAAAAACAATCGATCGCATGATCGATGCCCTGCCCGGAGAAATGCGCGAACAGACAAAAAGTTTTCTGGGCCAGGGTCTGAACGCCGTAGTCACACAAAACCTCATCAAGACGCCTGATGGCAAGGGCCGCAGGGCCGCACTGGAAATCATGGTCATGACGCGCGCCATCGCAAAGATGATCGCGACGGACCAGAGCCACCAGATTCCGGCACAATTACAAACCGGCCGCGATCTTGGCATGCAGACAATGGACTTTGCGCTGCTCGAAGCCATCAAGGCTAAGCAGATCGATCCGGACGATGCCTATCGATTCTCGACGGACAAAAAAGCCTTCCAGAAATATGTCACCGATACCAGCATGCTGCCACAACTGGACATCGGCAGCTAAACCGGCACTCGAGCCAGCATGAACAAGATCGACGAACTCCTGCGCCAACTGATTGCCCGTAACGGCTCGGATTTGCATCTGGTGGCCGGCCAGCCACCGCGCATTCGGATCTATGGCGAACTCAATCCGCTTCGCTCCGAACCACTGAGCAAGGAAGAAGCCCGGGAATTACTGGTCGAAATCATGTCGGCACAGATGCGCAAGGACTTCGATGCGCACGATTCATGCGACTTCGCCTACTCGGTGCAGGATGTTGCGCGCTTTCGCGTCAATGTGTTTCAGCATCTCGGCGGCATGGGCAGCGTCATGCGCGCCATTCCATCGCAAGCCAAGACACTTGACGAGCTGAAGATGCCGGCGGCGGTCAGGAACCTGTGTCGCCATACCCAGGGTCTGATACTGGTCACCGGCAAAACCGGCTCGGGCAAGTCGACAACGCTGGCGGCGATGATCGATGAGCTCAACAAGACGCTGAACGGGCACATTCTGACGATTGAGGATCCGATCGAGTTCGTACACGAACGCCAGCAATGCCTGATCAGCCAGCGGGAGCTCGGTATTCATACGCCCAGTTTCGCCAGGGCACTGCATTCGGGCCTGCGCGAAGATCCTGACGTGATTCTGGTCGGCGAAATGCGCGACCTGGAAACCATCAGTATTGCCGTAACGGCCGCCGAAATGGGTATCCTGGTACTGGGCACATTGCATACCAATGGCGCCAGCGCTACGGTCGACCGGATTGTCAATACATTCCCGGCCAACAAGCAAAACCATGTGCGCACCATGCTATCCACATCGCTACGTGGCGTTGTTTCGCAACAACTGGTGCCGCGCAATGGCGGTGAAGGACTCGTAGCGGCGCTGGAAATAATGGTCAACACGCCTGCCGTCGCCAATATCATTCGCCAGGGAAAACTCGATCAACTCGAAAACACGATGCAGGGTGGCCGCAAGGACGGTATGACCACCATGGACTCTGCGCTCAAAAGCCTGATGGACAAAGGCACTATTACCGGTAAAGCGGCGTATGAGGCAGCCATCGAGAAACGGAAATTTGCAGACGTCAAAGACCGGAACGCATGACCAATCAGACCGGAACGGGCGCCAGAAAAATGCTGGTGACGAGCGCGCTGCCTTACGCGAATGGCCCAATCCACATGGGGCATCTCGTTGAGTACATTCAGACCGATATCTGGGTACGCTTCCAGCGACTCGTCGGCAACGACTGTACCTATGTTTGTGCGAGCGATGCGCACGGCACACCGATCATGCTCAATGCACGCAGGGACGGCGTCAGCCCGGAAGAGCTCGTTGCACACTTTCGCGCCGAACACGAACGCGACCTCGCCCGATTCTTCGTTGACTTCGATAATTTCTATACAACCCACTCCGATGAAAATCGCGTGCTGGTCGAACAGATTTTCTCCCGGCTCGACGCCAAGGGCCTGATCGCCAGGCGTACGATTGAGCAGGCCTACGATGAACAGGCCGGCATGTTCTTGCCAGACCGTTTTGTCCGCGGCACCTGCCCGATGTGCGGGGCCGAGGATCAGGCTGGTGATAACTGTGAAGTCTGCGGCCGCACCTATTCACCGAGCGATCTTGTCGATCCGAAGTCGGTCGTGTCCGGCACGACACCGATTCGCAAAGAATCCGGGCACTATTTTTTTCGCCTTGGTGTATTTGAAGATTCGCTGCGTCAGTGGATGGCCGACGGCCATGTGAGTAAAAGTGTCGAACGCAAACTGGGCGAATGGTTCGAAGCCGGATTGCAGGACTGGGATATCTCGCGTGACGCCCCGTATTTCGGTTTCAAGATCCCCGGCACTGATGATAAATACTTCTATGTCTGGCTCGATGCACCGATTGGCTATATGGCCAGCCTGGTCAACCTCAGCAACCAGAGAGAAGGCGCGCCTGATCTCGATACCTGCTTCGCTGCCGACAGCAAGGCCGAGCTGTATCACTTCATTGGCAAGGACATCATTTATTTTCATACACTCTTCTGGCCGGCCGTACTCGAGGGCGCAGACTACCGCAAACCGACCGGTGTTTTCGCACATGGATTTTTGACCGTCAACGGGCAAAAAATGTCGAAATCACGAGGCACATTTATTTCTGCAGGAACCTATCTGGAAGAACTCAACCCTGAGTACCTGCGTTATTACTATGCCTTCAAGCTCGGTCCGGGAATCGATGACATCGACCTGAATCTCGACGACTTCGTCGCACGAATCAACTCGGACCTGGTCGGTAAATTCGTCAATATCGCCAGTCGCTGCGCCGGGTTTATCACACGAAAATTTGACGGTCACCTGGCCGGCGAACTCGACGATCCGGCATTGTTTGAGGAATTCATCGTGGCCGGCGATGCGATCCGGACGGCCTACGAGGAACGGGAATTCTCACGGGCCATGCGCGACATCATGAAACTCGCGGACCGTGCAAACCAATACATCGATGGCCACAAGCCATGGCAACTGGCCAAAAATGAGTCGGATTTGCCGCGCGTTCAGGCCGTCTGTACGCAGGGACTGAATCTGTTTCGCGTCCTGATGACCTACCTGAAGCCGGCATTACCGGGCATTGCCGCGGCAGCCGAAATATTCCTGAACGCAGACTCGCTGACGTGGGAAAATCGCCGTGTCCCCCTCCTCGACGTGAACATCAATCCGTTTAAACCCCTGATTACAAGACTCGATGAAAAGGCTGTTGCACGCATGGTAGAAAAATCCACGGAGACTGCAATGGCGGAAAAGACGGCGGCACAGACCGACACTGACCCGTCGATGATCTCAATCGACGACTTTCTGAATATCGATTTGCGAATCGCAGAGGTCGTTTCGGCCGAAGCTGTGGAAGGAGCCGATAAACTGATCCGGGTCACCGTCTCGCTCGGCGATGAGCGCCGCACGGTGCTGGCCGGCATTCGCACGGCCTATGATCCGGCGACACTGGTCGGCCGGCAGGTTATTATTGTTGCCAATCTCGAGCCGCGTAAAATGCGCTTCGGCATATCCGAAGGCATGCTGCTGGCTGCCGGTCCCGGAGGCGAGGATATTTATCTCGTCAGCCCGGACACCGGCGCTCAGCCCGGCATGCGCGTGCGCTAACCTGTCTTCAACTGAGAACCCCGGATGTTCGATCTGATCCTGATCATTCTCGCGACGGTCCTGGTCAACAACTTCGTGCTGGTCAAGTTCCTGGGTCTGTGCCCGCTGCTCGGCGCAAGCCAGCGACTGGAAACCGCTGTCGGCATGTCTCTGGCGACAACCTTTGTACTCACGCTGGCCTCGATTCTAAGTTATCTCGTCAACACATGGCTGCTGGTCCCCTTCAATCTGGACTATCTGCGCCTGTTATCGTTCATCGTCATTATTGCGGCTGCCGTACAATTCACCGAGATGTTCGTACGCCATACCAGCCCGCTGCTGCACCAGGTACTCGGCATTTACCTGCCGTTAATCACGACCAACTGTGCCGTACTTGGCGTGGCGCTGCTCAATACCCGCCAGAGCGAAAGTTTCGTCGACGCCCTTGCATATGGCATCGGCGCCGGGCTCGGTTTTTGCCTGGTCATGATTCTGTTTGCCGGGTTACGTGAGCGTCTCGAAGCTGCCGATGTACCTGCTCCGTTTAAAGGTTCTGCCATCGCACTGGTCACTGCCGGGCTGATGTCGATGGCATTTGTCGGTTTCGCAGGCCTGTTTCAACCCTGACCGCCCGACACACGCGTGCTTACCGCCGTCTTCTTCATGGGTTGCCTGGCGCTGCTGGCTGCAGTGGTACTGGGGTCTGCATCGGCATACCTCGACGATAACCAGGATGCCGCCATCGAGCGCATCGAACGCGTCCTGCCGCAGACCCAGTGCGCCCAATGCGGTTATCCCGGTTGCCGACCCTATGCCGCAGCACTGCTCGCCGGCACAGCCAAACTAAACCAGTGCCCGCCCGGTGGCGAGGCGACGATTCAGGCACTGAGTCATCTACTCGACAAACCTGCTCTGCCTCCCGATCCGCAGTTCGGTGAATGCCACGCACCGGCCGTGGCGGTCATCGACGAAGAAGCCTGCATCGGTTGTGCCCTGTGCCTGCAGGCTTGCCCGGTTGATGCGATACTGGGTGCGCCGCAATTCATGCATACGGTCATCCAGAGCGAATGCACCGGTTGCGAACTCTGCATCAACCCCTGCCCGGTCGATTGCATTGCCCTGGTGATATCGAACTGAATTAATCAAGCCTGCGAACATGCCTGAATCTATGAATGGGACCGTCGGATATAACGCTCGACCACCGCGGCCGGCATGGGGCATCCGTCCGTCGACGCGAAAATCCATCTCATTGACTCAATTGATTCGAATGATGCCACCACCCGAATGCGTCGTCATACCGATCGACCAATGTCTTGGTAAATCTGCAAGACCGCTCGTGGCCGTCGGTCAGTGCGTAAAGACCGGCCAGCCAATTGCTAGTGCAGTCAGTTCGCCCGAATATCCGTCGGATCCACAGGTTCATGCATCAATATCCGGTGTTGTCACGGCAATTGAACCCCGCGCCGTGCCTGGCCGCGATGGCGAGGTCAAACTCTGCGTCATTATCGACAGCGACGGTAAAGATGAACCGTACCCGGGTTTCGACGACCTCGGCGATCCGCTGGCCATGACACCCAAAGATATTTGCCGGCATATCGCGCAGGCCGGCATCGTTGGACTGGGCGGGGCGCTGTATTCGACGGCGGACAAACTTCTGGCCGGTCGGCCGATCGACACGCTGCTTCTCAACGGCGCAGAATGCGAACCCTATATCACCTGCGACGAGATCCTGATGCGCGATCATGCAACCCATGTCCTGCGCGGTGCACAGATCATGATGCGCGCCCTCGGAGCACCGCTGAGCATTATCGCCGTCGAAAGCGATATGCCCGCAGCCCGAGTTGCACTCCATGAAGCGATTGAGGTTGCGGGTTGTGACAATATCCGGGTTGCTGTCGTGACGGCCAAATACCCGGCGGGGGGTGAACGTCAGCTGATCGAACTCATTTTGGATCGTGAAGTGCCGGAACACGGTCAGCCGGCCGACATCGGTATGGTCTGTCACAACGTCGCAACGGCGGCAGCGGTCGCCGACCTGTTCGATCGCGGTCGACCGTTGATATCGAGAATCGTAACCGTGACGGGCCGAGGCGTCGCAAATCCGGAAAACATCGAGGCACGCATCGGTACGCCCATACGCGAACTGTTCGCGATCGCCGGTGGCCTGCACGATGACATCAGTCACTTCATCATGGGTGGTCCGATGATGGGCGTCGCGTTAGAGACCGACGCAGTGCCGGTCACCAAAGCGATGAACTGTATCATTGCCATGCAAACCGGTGACGTCAGCCCGGTACTGGCCGAAATGCCGTGCATTCGCTGCGGTGAATGCCTGCAGGTCTGTCCGTCACGGTTATTGCCGCAGGAATTACTGACGGCCGTCAGGCAACATGATATGGCTGCCCTGGATAAATTTGGCCTCAATGCCTGCATCGAGTGCGGTAGTTGCGATTATGTCTGCCCGAGCCATATCCAGCTGACCAGCCGTTTCATCACAGCTAAATCGGCCTTTCGACAGCATCGTGCCGACCTGCGACGAGCCGAACACGCCAGACAGCGCTACGCAGAGCGCGAAGCGCGACTAACGGCTCAGCATGAGTCAGAGTCTGCGTCGCTGGAGCGACAAATTGCAGCGGCGACAACGACCGATCCGATTGAAGCGATCATGGAACGAGCACGTGGCAAAGAACAGCGCAAATAAAGTCACTGAGCGTTCCACCCGGTGCAGGTCATGCAACTGACGGGTGGAACTGCGCCACACTGGCGCACGCAGGACACCATACCGGTCATCATGCGCCAGGTTATTTATGCCCTGGTGCCGGCCGTCATCGCCACATACTGGTTCTTCGGTGTCGGTATCTTCATTAATATCATCGTTGCCACTACGACGGCGCTATTAACGGAATTTGTCGCATTAAAAATGCGCGGCCGACCGGTCCGGCCGTACATCACCGATTTCAGTGCGATTATTACGGCCATTCTGATCGCGATGTGTCTGCCGTCGCTGACAGTCTGGTGGGTCACGGCGACCGGCACCGTCTTCGCAATCGCAATTGCCAAACACCTGTATGGCGGACTCGGCTACAACGTTTTCAATCCCGCCATGGCCGGTTATGCGGCAATTCTTTTATCTTTTCCCGACGCGCTCAGCCACTGGCAGGCGCCGGCCATCGGCGATCTTGATTACCCCACACCCGACAGCCTGATGACCCTGATGTTTGCATTGACCGGCCGGTTGCCGGAAGGCCTGACGATCGACGCGATCAGTCGCGCCACTCCACTCGATACCATACAAACCGGGCTCGGCATGATGCGGACGGTAGGAGAGATTGCCGCAAATCCATTATTCGGTGATTTCGGCGGGCGCGGCTGGGAATGGATAGCAAATTTCACCGCAATCGGCGGCATATGGCTGCTCATACGCGGCATCATCCGATGGCAAACGCCGGTGGCCATGCTCATGACGCTGGCCGGGCTGGCCAGCATCGGTTACATCGTCGATTCATCCCGCTTCCCGGGTCCGGGCTTGCACTTGTTCAGCGGCGGCGCGATGTTATGTGCCTTCTTCATTGCAACAGACCCGGTATCCGGCCCTGCAACGAACAAGGGACGGATTATTTTCGGCGCCGGTATCGGCGCACTGACCTACCTGATCAGAACCTGGGGTAGTTATGCCGACGGCGTTGCGTTTGCGGTCTTGCTCATGAATATGAGCGCCCCGCTGATTGACCGATTCACGCGACCTCGCGTGTATGGGCGACTGCCCCCGGACCAACGGCCGGGCGATGACGATATGCCGACTCGATGAACGAAAGAACGTCATCTCCTTCCCATGGTCGTCTGCGAGGCGCCTTGACGCTGGTGGTCATGGCCATGCTGGCAGCCGTGCTGCTATCGGCTGTCGACCGGCTCACGGCACCTCGCATCGCTGACAATATTGCGGCCGAACGTCTTAAAAGTCTGCGCGCGGTGCTGCCGCCGGGCTCATATGATAACCAACCGCATCTGGATACCGTCTCGGCTCTGGACCCCGAATTACTCGGCACTGACGAACCTCTGCCGGTTTATCGCGCGCGTCTTGACAATCATCCGGTGGCAGCCGTCATTAACGTCCTTTGACCGAAGCGGTTTTTCTGGCGCATCCACCTGCGCAGTGCGCGGCGCGGTACACAGTGCCTCGCGTACTGCGCCCGCGCCAAGGTAAATGCCATAATCACAGCGCGCTTTTGCCCGCGCCGCGTCATGCGCCGTGGCGAGCGTCGCCGCGTCGGTGATCGGCGGCGACGTATTCGGCATGGCAAGTACGAGTGTGAAGCCCCCCGCAAGCGCGGCCGCCGTCCCGCTGTCCCAGTCTTCTTTGTGCGTCTGACCCGGATCGCGCAAATGCACGTGCGGATCGATCAGGCCGGGAAGTTTGAGGGTGGGCATCGAGAGCGTGGTTCGAAGCGAGCGCGCCGCACGGCATTGTACAACGGGTCTGGCGCGTAGACCTGCGAGGTTTTTGCGCAGCACTCCGCCCACAGGGCAGGAGCCAAGCCTCGGGGGTCTCAGATTATGCTTGGTGTCCTCGGGATTTTGTAGTGAAATCCGCGTAGGTGCATTTCACGTTTTGGCCGAAAGGTGACTGGCACTTGAGCATCAAAGAATCTGTCCGGTTTTATGCTGGCGGCAGCGACTTATG
>CAYNMF010000025.1:0-22005 GCA_964398325.1 uncultured Chromatiaceae bacterium
GCGGCTGGTAATACGAATATGGATCGGATCACCCCGTCTTGGTCACGGCTGTTTCCGATCGGGGCGCTGGTGACCTCGGCAGCCGCCGTAACGCGTCTGGCTGAAGCACGAACCCGCCAGGAGCGCATTCTGATTCTCGGCGATTACGATACCGATGGTGCGACGGCGACGGCCTTGTGCGTCAGTTGTCTTCGCGCTATGGGGTTTGATGATGTCGTTTACCTTGTGCCCAATCGCATCGAGTTCGGTTACGGGTTATCGGTGGCAATTGCCGATGAGGCCGCAAAATTGAGACCGGACCTGATTATGACGGTCGACAACGGCGTGTCGAGTATCGATGGTATTGAACGAGCGAAGAAAATGGGTATTGATGTCATCGTCACTGATCATCATCTGCCGGGCAGGCAGTTGCCCGATGCGCTGGCCATCGTTAATCCAAATCTGCCCGACGAGCCGTTCCCGAGCAAATGCCTGGCCGGCGTTGGCGTTGCATTTTATGTGATGGCGGCAGTTGGCCGGTTACTTGCAGAACGGGGTTTGCTCGATCACGGGCAAGCAAACTCGATTGTTGCCGATAGCCTGGATCTGGTCGCGCTCGGTACGGTCGCTGATCTGGTGAAGCTCGACTACAATAACCGAATACTCGTTGCAGAAGGACTCGCAAGAATGCGTGCGGGGCGTTCGCGACCCGGCATTTGCGCCTTATTCACCGTTGCCGCCCGAAATATCCGTGATGCACGAGCCGGTGACCTCGGTTATGCGATAGCGCCACGACTGAATGCAGCGGGCCGGCTGACGGATATGTCCATGGGTATCGACTGCCTGTTGTCATTAACCGATGACGAAGCATTGCCGCTCGCCGAACGGCTCAATGCGCTCAATATCGAACGCCGACAGTTACAGGCGCAGATGGAAGAGGAGGCACGTGGCTATGTCCTGTCCGCGACACACGATCTCGTGGATACCAAAGGTCATGACGCCTATTGCCTGTTTGATGCGAAGTGGCATGAAGGTATCGTTGGGCTCGTCGCGTCACGCGTCAAGGAGCAGGTCCGTCGCCCGGTTATTGCATTCGCACCGGCCGATCAGGGTGCACAGCTAAAGGGTTCGGCCCGGTCGATCGAAGGCATTCATATCCGCGACATCATCGATATGATTGCGACCAGGTATCCGGGACTTGTGGGTAAATTCGGCGGACATGCGATGGCAGCCGGTCTGACGATCGAGGCCACACGACTCGATAAATTTCGCGCCGCATTCGAGACCGAAGTCGGACGACATGCCGATATCCTGGCCGCTCCAGACCTGATCTGGACAGATGGAGAACTGGCCGCTGATGAAATCAATCTTGAACTCGCCGAGGAATTGCGGCGTGGCGGCCCCTGGGGGCAGGGATTTCCCGAACCGCTGTTCGAAAATGTGCTGGAGGTTGTCGATTACCGGGTGCTCAAGGACGCGCATCTGAAACTTAGCGTGAGTCATCCTGATGGTCAGGGTCTGACCGAGGCCATCGTATTCAATCAGTCACAATTTCCGGCCGGATTTAACGGGTCATCGCTAAAGCTTGTTTACCGGCTCGATGTCAACGAGTATCGCAATCGGCGGACTGCGCAACTGGTTGTGGAACACATGCAATCCGCATAGGATAGCCGCGCTCCCCAGCCAACAAAGACGGGTATGTAATGGAAACGAACCAGATAAAGGCCAGCATCGCAGATTTGCAGCAGCGAAGCAGTGCCTTAAGGGGGTATCTTTGACTTCGATGAAAAGCAAAATCGCCTGGCAGAAGTCACCAGAGAACTCGAGGACCCTGATGTCTGGAACGATCCGCCGCGCGCCGAGGCGCTCGGTAAGGAGCGCTCACGGCTTGCAGCGGTGACCGAAAACCTCGAACGTGTAACCAAAATACTGACCGATTCGGCTGAATTGCTCGAACTGGCCGAGGCAGAGGATGACGAGTCGACATTCACGGACGTTCAGGCTGATGTCAGCGGCGTCGAAACCGAGATCGAGAAACTCGAATTTCAACGTATGTTCAGTGGCAAGGCCGATGCATCGAATGCATTCGTCGATATCCAGGCCGGGTCCGGGGGCACCGAGGCGCAGGACTGGGCCGAGATGCTGCTGCGGATGTACCTGAAGTGGGCCGAGTCCAACGGTTTTGCAGCTGAACTGATCGAGGTATCGCCGGGCGAAGTCGCGGGTATTAAAAGTGCGACCGTGCGGGTTATAGGTGACTATGCATTTGGCTGGTTGCGGACCGAGCTTGGCGTGCATCGCCTGGTGCGCAAGTCACCGTTCGATTCGGGAAATCGTCGGCACACATCATTCGCCGCAATTTTCGTATCGCCGGAAATTGATGACGACCTGGATATCGAGATCAATCCGGCTGACCTGCGTATTGACGTTTACCGTGCCAGCGGTGCTGGTGGTCAGCATGTTAATCGGACCGAGTCGGCCGTGCGTATCACGCACCTGCCGACGAATACGGTTGTGCAGTGCCAGAACGATCGCTCGCAGCACAAGAACAAGGCGACGGCAATGAAGCAGTTACGAGCCAGACTCTACGAGATCGAAGAACAGAAGCGCAGGGCTGAGGCGCAGCAGGTTGAAGAGACGAAGTCCGATATCGGCTGGGGCAGCCAGATCAGGTCCTATGTGCTCGACCAGTCGCGAATCAAGGATTTGCGCACCGGGGTCGAAACGGGCAACACGGATGCCGTGCTGAATGGTGATCTGAATCGTTTTATTGAAGAAAGTCTGAAACAGGGTCTGTAAATGAATGACAGTATTTCCGAGCATCGGTTAATTGCAGAGCGACGCAGCAAGTTAAAGGAACTGCGCGAACTCGGCTTTGCATTTCCAAATGGACGGCGACGAACCGCTCTGGCCGGTCAGCTCAATGTGACCTACGAAAATCACTCGGCCGAGGCGCTCGTTGAAGAAGCGGTCGAGGTCAGGATTGGTGGCCGGCTCATGGCCAAGCGTGTGATGGGCAAGAACAGCTTTGCCACGCTTCAGGACCGTTCCGGCCAGATCCAGATTTTCGTTCAACGCGATGTCCTGTCGGTTGATGTATACAAAGCATTCAAGCGCTGGGACCTCGGCGATCTTATCTGGGTACGCGGTACGGTATTTCGGACGAATGCCGGTGAGTTGTCCGTCAGGGCGGCGGAAATCGAACTGCTGACCAAATCGTTGCGCCCACTGCCTGAAAAATTTCATGGTCTGACGGATCAGGAAATGCGCTACCGTCAGCGCTACGTCGATCTGATCATGAACGAGGACTCGCGGAATGTGTTTCGCGTGCGAACGAAAACCGTTCAATATATTCGTTCTTACCTGGATGCGATGGACTTTCTGGAGGTCGAGACGCCGATGATGCAACCGATTCCGGGGGGTGCCGTCGCTCGACCCTTTATCACGCACCACAACGCACTGGATCGTGATCTGTACCTGCGTATTGCGCCGGAACTGTACCTGAAGCGACTTATTGTCGGGGGCTTTGAGCGTGTCTACGAGATCAACCGGAGTTTTCGCAATGAAGGTATCTCGACGCGCCACAATCCGGAGTTCACCATGCTGGAACTCTACATGGCCTATGCGGACTTTGAGGTATTGATCGACCTGACGGAGAATCTGATCCGGAGTCTCGCTGCGCTGCTGTTTGATGATCGGGTCGTCAATTATCAGGGCAGGGCATACGATCTGTCGAACAAGTTCAGACGTCTAAGCGTCGTCGATGCAGTTGCCTTGTTCAATCCGACCCTCGACAGGGACAAGCTGCGCGATGTGACTTATCTGACGGACGCGTGTAAAACCCTCGGGATTGAGGTCAGGGGCAACTATGGCTCCGGTAAACTGCTGATCGAGATTTTTGAGAAAACAGTTGAAGATCAATTGGTCGAACCCACATTTATTACCGGTTACCCGGCCGAGGTATCACCGCTGGCCCGGCGCTCTGATGCAGATTCATGGTTGACGGATCGCTTTGAATTGTTCATCGCCGGACGGGAACTGGCCAATGGCTTTTCCGAACTCAATGACCCGGAGGATCAGGCCGAGCGTTTCCGTGCACAGGCGGCGCAAAAAGAAGCCGGCGACAATGAAGCGATGTTCTACGATGATGACTACATCACAGCACTGGAGTATGGCATGCCGCCTACGGCCGGGCTGGGTATCGGCGTTGACCGTCTCGTGATGTTTTTGACCGACAGCGCATCGATCCGGGATGTGTTGTTATTTCCCCAAATGCGGGACGGGTAGGGTATCAGTCAAAGGGTTTGATCAGTCCTTTATTCCGGCAATCAATCAGCTGGATTTTTCGAGTGGTGCATAGCTGAATTTTTGTCCGCCGATCGCAGCTTCATACATCAAACCACCCTTGGCCAGGGTGAACACTGCCATATCGGCCGTCCATAACCCGGTTGAACTTGCATCTTCGGATCTCGCTTCATTGCCGCCTGCCGACGTGCCCGTCGTACCGGCTTTGGCATTAGCGCCGAGTGTCAGTGCAACAGCCGAGGCTTCGGCGCCGAATTCAAAGCTGCCGCTCGTGAACCGGTCGTAGGCAGACTTGTTTTTAAAAAATATGATCTCGCTGTATGCCTGACCGCCCAGTTGGAAACCGATGCTGATTTGCACCACTTCGGTTTTGCCGACCAGGTTGTTGCCTCGATAGACATGTCCCTTGCCATAGGCTGCACCCAGGCCAATACCGCCTTTGCCGATCGTTGGAAAGAGGGCGTAACCGTATGCTTTGGCAAAGAATTCTGCCGTGCCGCTGGAGGAACGAAATTTCGCCAGGGCATCGTCAAAATTGTCGGACCAGGCACTGGTGGACAGCAGCAGCATGACAAATGGAAGAATCAGTCGTTTCAGCATATCGGGACTCACGGGGCATCTGTGTCGATACACCTACTATAGGGTAACGAGTGGTAGACAGTTTGTGATAGATGTCCGGTAATTTCCAGCATTATGTCTTGTCCGGCCCGGTAGTCGTGTCGGGCCGGCGAATTCGTGAGCCGGTTTATTCGTCGATTCGATACGGCAAAGGCCGGCGGGTCAATTCAATACTGCGTAGTTCGTCGGCATGCCATGGCCCGCCAGCCGACTCGATCGGTACGACGGCGAGCAATTCACCCGGTATTTTTTCTTCGCTCGATAGCACCACTTTGCCGGTCGCGTTACCGGCGCCGTATATGTGGGCTCCGGGTGACAGTGTTGCCGGCGTGTCTGAGGTGAAGCGGTACATCCTTCGCTTGATGCGCCCCAGATTTTGTGTGCGTGCCACAATTTCCTGGCCGACGTAACAGCCTTTGTTGAAACTGATCGCGTCGATCAGGTCGAGATTCAGCATCTGGGGTACGAACAGTTCCTGTGTATCGGCGACGATGGCCGGTAGTCCGGTGCGAATCGATTCCAGAACCCAGGCTTCTTCGTCGACAGGTATGGATTCGTCCACCCCAATTTCAGAACCAATCAGCCATGCACGGTCCGAATCGCCGATGACGCGTACGATAATAGTGCCGTCGGCAAGTCGATCCACCTGATTGTCGAGCGTTATGGATTCGCCTGAAATTTGCAGGTATTCATGTGCATCGATACCAAAAAGTCCGACCACCGGTTTTGCGGAAATCACTATCTTGACACCTGCTCTGAGCACGAACATTTGCAGGCGTTTTGCAACGCCCTGCACAATGCCGGCCGGCATTGGCCACCATATCTCGTCACCGACGGCAATAAGCTGGCCCGCTGCCAGCAGCCGGCCTTTGGCTGAAGTCCAGCCAGCCAAGGCGGTTCCGGCTGATTCTAGTGTCGTGACATCCTGAGTCAGTTGGCCCTGCAGGAACTCCGCTCGATCGGGTCCGCTAATGATCAGTACACGGTAATGATCAAGTCGGGCAGTGCCGATATTTTGGTCGGGTATTTTATTTGACATGGAATGCTTTCTTGCGGGCTGAAATTATCTCTGTATTCTGGCACAATAGCGTTTATGCCAGAACCTGTTTCGATCCGGAAAAAGCCAGTGGGGTCTGAAACTTCCGTGACGGATACTGCTGCCGATTCGAAAAAACGGGAATCTTCCGCTGACAGGGAAGATTCGGCGCGGCCGCGGGAACTGGGAGGTCCGACGGGTCCTGATCCGACCCGCTACGGCGACTGGGAACGCAAAGGGCGCTGCATCGATTTCTAGACGTGATCTTTAGTAACCAAGCCTATTACCAGATTTTTGTCGTCTGCGTGATCAGCGGATGCTCGTCTGCTTGTGATATGTATGAATACTTTTGAGGAAGTAGATAATGGCTCATATTGATCGGCCTCTATCACCGCATCTGGCTATCTATCGATGGAAGATCAGCAACACGCTGTCGATCGTGCATCGGATGACCGGGGTCGCATTGTCATTCGGCGCGTTTGCGCTCGTTGGCTGGCTGGTTTCGATCGCCGCCGGATACGATACTTATTCGGTCGTCAATGACCTGTTCGGCAGCATCATCGGCAGTCTCGCGTTGTTCGGCTGGACGTTCTGTTTTTTCTATCATTTGTGCAATGGTATTCGTCATATGTCCTGGGATGTCGGACGGGGCTTCGACCGTGTACGTGCCCGGCAAAGCGGTATGCTCGTTTTGGCGATCGCGTTCATTTTGACAATCGGTCTCTGGATCATTGTGCGGGTCGGTTAAAGAGGTTTTTTATGAGTTTCCAGTCTGCATTGGGTAAGGCAATTGGTCGCGGGTCGGCAAAGTCCGGTCCTGATCATTGGTTAGCGCAGCGATCTACAGCCATCGCCCTGGTACCACTCGGATTGTGGTTTGTTTTTTCGATGATATCGCTTCAGCACGGCAGCTATGAGCTGGTCGCGGCCTGGGTCGCCGAGCCATTGAATGCCATTCTGCTGATTCTGCTGGTCATCGCACTCGTTTATCACTCGATGATTGGTCTGCAGGTGATCATAGAAGATTACGTACATGGAGGGCTCGGGTATCTGACGTTGATTGCCGTCCAGTTCGTTCATGCCATGCTCGCCGTAGCGGGTATTTACTCGGTTGT
The DNA here is from genome assembly GCA_964398325.1 of uncultured Chromatiaceae bacterium. GTDB lineage: Bacteria > Pseudomonadota > Gammaproteobacteria > Steroidobacterales > SMWD01. The sequence goes on from CAYNMF010000025.1 coordinate 7,054, forward strand.
CGTCACTTCTCTTGGAGCAGGGCAATGACCAGCGATTACACCTTTATCGACCATACTTACGATGTGGTCGTGGTTGGCGCCGGTGGCGCCGGGTTGCGTGCAACCTTCGGTCTGGCCGAGGCCGGACTGAAAACGGCTTGTATAAGCAAGGTATTTCCGACGCGCAGCCACACGGTTGCAGCACAAGGTGGCATCAGTGCTTCCCTCGGCAACATGGGCGAGGATGACTGGCGCTGGCATATGTACGATACGGTCAAGGGTTCCGACTGGCTCGGCGATCAGGATGCAATTGAATATATGTGCAAGGAGGCGCCGGATGCGGTCATCGAGCTGGAGCACTATGGTGTTCCATTCTCGCGAACCGATGAGGGCAAGATCTACCAGAGACCTTTTGGCGGCATGACGACACACTTCGGTGAGGGTACGGCGCAGCGAACCTGTGCCGCCGCAGACCGGACCGGGCATGCAATGCTGCATACGCTTTATCAGCAGTCACTTAAACATGACGCCACTTTCTACATTGAGTATTTCGTGATTGATCTGATCATGGAAGACGGTGAATGCCGTGGCGTCATCGCAATTGATATGGCCGAAGGCACGCTCCACCGCTTTCGGGCACGTCGGATCATCCTCGCAACAGGTGGTTACGGGCGAATATTTTTCTCATGCACTTCGGCGCATACCTGTACCGGGGATGGAAATGGGATGGTATTGCGTGCCGGACTACCGTTGCAGGATATGGAGTTTATTCAATTTCACCCGACCGGTATATATGGTGCGGGCTGCCTGATCACCGAGGGCGTGCGCGGTGAAGGTGGTTATCTGACCAATTCGGAAGGCGAGCGTTTTATGGAGCGCTATGCGCCCAATGCGAAAGACCTCGCATCGCGAGATGTCGTCAGTCGAGCGATGACAATCGAGATTCGGGAAGGGCGAGGCGTCGGCCCGCACGCCGATCATCTTTATCTGCATCTGGAGCACCTCGGTCCAGACGTGATCGAAGAACAACTGCCCGGCATCGCGGAGACATCGCGTATTTTCTCCGGTGTCGATGTGACCAAAGAGCCGATCCCGGTTTTGCCGACTGCTCACTACAACATGGGCGGCATTCCGGCGAATCGGCATGGTGAGGTATTAACACTTGATGCCGATGGTAACGATAAGATTGTGCCGGGATTGATGGCCGTTGGTGAGGCGGCTTGTGTTTCGGTGCATGGTGCGAATCGACTCGGTTCGAATTCTTTGCTCGATATCGTCGTATTCGGCCGGGCGGCGGCCAAACATTGCGCACAAGAGATTGATACCAGCGAACGCCAGCGACCGCTGGCTGCCGATGCAACGGATAAGGCACTTGAGCGCTTTGATCGATTACGTCACGCGAATGGTTCACGCTCGACCGCAGAGATTCGACTTGAGATGCAGCGCCTGATGCAGAGCCACGCACCGGTTTACCGGACTGAAAAAATATTACAGGAAGGCATTAAGAAACTATCACAAACTCTTGATTCATTTAGTGATGTTAAGGTATCTGATCGGAGCATGATCTGGAACACAGATCTGATCGAGACGCTTGAACTCGAGAACCTGCTGTTACAGGCGACAGTGGCAATTAATGCTGCTGACAATCGCAAGGAGAGCCGCGGTGCACAGGCTCGCGAAGACTATCCGGACCGTGATGACGTGAACTGGATGAAACACACGCTGTCATGGATTGATGTAAACGGTTCGGTACAGTTTGATTATCGCCCGGTGCATCTTGAAACGCTGACCGATGAAGTTGAAACCGTGCCGCCGAAGGCACGCGTGTACTGATTTTTTTGAATACCAAGGACGACGAGGCTAACTCATGGCCCAATTCAATCTTCCACCTAATTCGCGAATTCAGATAGGCAAGACGTACGAGGCGCCTTCCGGGGCAAAGAACGTCCGGCGTTTCGAAATCTATCGCTACGATCCTGACAGCGGTGAAAACCCCCGTACGGATAAATATGACATCGATCTTGCAGACTGCGGGCCGATGATTCTCGATGCGATGATTAAAATCAAGAACGAGATTGATCCGACACTGACATTCCGACGGTCCTGCCGAGAGGGAATTTGTGGCTCATGTGCAATGAATATCGATGGTACGAATACGCTGGCCTGTACACTTGCCATCGAGGATATCAAGGGCGATGTCAGCATCTATCCGCTGCCGCACATGGCTGTCGTCAAGGATCTCGTGCCGGATTTGACACATTTTTATGCGCAGTACGCATCAATCAAGCCCTGGCTGCAGACCCGCACGTCGCCACCACCGGACAGTGAGCGATTACAATCGAAGGAAGAGCAGGAGCTGATCAATTTGCCGTCAGCCTGTATTTTATGCGCCTGTTGTTCGACGAGCTGCCCAAGCTACTGGTGGAATAGTGATCGTTACCTCGGGCCGGCAGCTTTGCTGGCTTCGTATCGCTGGCTTGTCGACTCGCGTGATGAGGCGAGCGGCGAGCGGCTCGACGAACTGGAAGATCCGTTTCGTCTGTATCGCTGCCACACGATCATGAACTGTACCTACGCGTGCCCGAAGGACCTGAATCCGGCTAAAGCAATCGCCGAAACCAAGCTAATGCTTGCAGCTCGTCGGGGGTAAGAAGATTGGCTGCTGCACCCGAAGGCTTGTCTGGCCTCTTTTTTTTGTCATGAGTTCACCGCACCGATCACAGCTTGAGTGGCGATGCCGCCGCGGCATGCGCGAACTTGATGTTGTGTTGATGCGTTATATGGAGTGTGATTTTGACATCGCGAGGGAGTCTGAGAAAGCATCATTTGAAACCCTGTTATCGCTACAGGATCCCGAGATTCTCGACTTGCTGACCGGACGACTCGTCACCGAAGATACCTGTTTGCGTCATGTCATCGAACGGATTCTTGCAAACTCTCGATCTGAAGATCATTGAATTACCGCGCCCTGTAAGGGTCGGGCTACCCGGTTGCCGGCAAGTTCAGCGCGCTGTGGCTCACCCGGCGGGTCACTGGACTCTTTTTACGGCCGAAGGCGGTTATCACGATGCCTGTCTCATTGGTTGCTGGGAGCTGGCGAACGGCGCGCTATTTGGGTTGCGGTGGCGGGTTTGCGATGGCCGGCATCTCGCTGCCATCACGAGTATCCATATTCAAATACCCGATGTCGGTCGCCGGTTACTCGCGCGACTCAGGTGGCCACTGCCCGAACCCGCCGCATTCGCTTAGAATGCAATCTCAGCTCTGCAATATGTCGCCAGGAGGCGTCGTGATCGGTTTTTGTGACCTGACTCAAAGAATTGGCATAAACCCGCGAACTTTAGGCTTTCGCATCAGTCTATGCCCTAGACTGACCGACGTTTTGCAATGGGTTTGCAGACGGCGCCATGTCCGCTAAGACCGACGATCAACGGCTCGTCGAGCGTGTCCAGAACGGGGACAAGCGGGCATTTGATGTTCTTGTGCTCAAATATCAGCATAAGATTGTCAATCTGGTTATGCGGTATGTTCGTGATCAGACAGAGGCGCTTGACATAACTCAGGAAGCATTCATTAAGGCATATCGGGCATTACCGAAGTTTCGAGGCGACAGTGCGTTTTATACCTGGCTGTACAGGATTGCGATTAACACCGCGAAAAACCACATAGTGTCCATGAAGCGCAGACCGATGGAGTACGAACTGGATCTGCAGGAATCGGGTGGATATGAATCGCATGCGCAGCTGCGAGACTTTGATTCACCGGACCGGATCGCACAGCGCGAAGAGCTGCGTATGGCGCTCCAGACAGCGATCAATGTCCTGCCGGAAGAGCTGCGTGCAGCGATTGTTTTACGCGAGATTGAGGGGATGAGTTATGAAGAGATTGCTACAGCGATGAATTGTCCGGTTGGTACGGTGCGATCACGGATATTTCGTGCCCGGGATGCGATTGACAAAGCCATCCGGATGCATGCCGATGGGTCGAAAGAAAACCCGGAGGCATAGACCTGAAATACTGGCCAGAGGCATAAATGGAATGAACCGAATTATAGATGAGCAATTATCAGCGTTGTTTGACGGCGAATTGCCCGCTGCGCAGGAATCATTATTGCTGCGCAGATTGGAGCGTGAGCCCGAGAGTCGTGAAAAGCTTGCGCGTTTCGGCCTGATTGGTGAACTCGTGCGGGATGCTTCGGCACAGACATCGGCTTTGTCGATCAGCGAGCGCGTTTCAGTGGCAATTGCCTCTGAAGAAACAATTAGCCCGCTCGACGCACCGACTGCATCGTCGTCCTCGGTCGGTTTCGTTGGCGCCGGTATTGCCGCATCGATAGCGCTGCTGGTGATGTTTAATCTGACCGACAGAGGCAACACGCCATATATTTCCAGCATCGAGGTGCCCGCGCAATCTGAACTGGTGGCGAGCAACGATGCGATGGCTATGGATTCGGCGAGACTGACACGCTATCTGGTGTCGCACGCACAGTATTCCAACAGCCCATCAAGGCAGCTCGCAGATTCGCATATAGCGATGGCTGTTGTTACGCCGGAGATCTGGACAAGACATGAATGATGTGAAACACATGATGCGGGTGCCGAAAAAGTGCCTGTTTTGTGTGCTGTGTTTTTCGCTGTTGTGGGTTTGGAATGCCGCGGCCCAGTCACCGCAAGACTGGCTTGATCGCATGGTCGGAGCGAATGGGAGATTCAACTATCAGGGCACGCTGGTGCATATGTGCGATGGCACCATGGATATCGTGCGTATCGTTCATCGGGTTGATCGCGGGCAGGTAACCGAACGTATGACGGCACAGGCTTCCGGCGGGCGGCAGATTATTCGCAACGCCGAAGAGGTTATGTGTATTCTGCCCGATCAAAAGAAAGTGACGGTGGACAGACGCGACCCTCAGGCGTCGCCCATCGGCTCAAAAATTGCGAACTTTCCAAGTTTTTCGCATATAAATCCATCACTTTACAAGGTCGCGGAGGTCGGTTCAGACCTGATCGCCGATCGGGAAACAATTATTCTCACGATCAGACCTGTTGATACCTACCGCTATGGTTACAGGTTATGGCTTGATTATCGAACAGCATTGCCGCTGAAGTTCGAACTCGTCGACGATACGGGGCAGGAACTTGAGCAGGGTGTATTTACCGAGATCAAATTTTATGATTCGATTCCTGTGAATGATGTGAAGCCGACCATTGCGACCGATAATTTTGAGTGGCAAAGAAGCTCGGTTGAACCGGATGACGGCAATGGTACTTCGCCGGATGAGTCGGCCCGCACCCGATGGCTGGTAGGTACTCCGCCACCCGGATTCAAGTTGACGTTTGCCCAATCCCAGCTTGAATCAGGTGCGGCGATGCCGATGGAGCAACTTGTGTATTCGGACGGTTTGGCGACAATTTCCGTATTCATCGAGTCGGAAGTCGAGGCAACTGACGCGGTCGAGGGTATGTCGAAGATTGGTGGAACCAATGCATTTACGACGTTTCGAGAGGGTTACCTGATCACCGCAATGGGCGGTGTGCCGCTTGATACTGCACGAATGGTCGCGCTATCGGTGACTCCCCGCTGAGTAAAACGATGGATGGAACGCGACTCTATCAACGCGGCAGGGTTACTGAACTCGATGCACACACCGTGTACATCAATTTTGAACCGATTGGTGGTTGCACTGCCTGTGCCGGTGGTTGCGGACTCGCCTCGATTGCCGCACTGATCAGTACCGGGAGATGTTCCGCTTTGAGTGTCGGTGTCGTGGGGCAACCGGAGCTGACTATCGGCGACCTGGTCCGGGTTGGTATCGACGCCCGGCGATTGTTGCGGCTTGTCGTCGCGACCTACCTCTTTCCATTGTTCGGTCTGGTCGCCGGTGCCGTCGCAGTGACGACGCTGATGCCTGCAACGGGTGATGTCGGGGCATTGTCAGGCGCAGTGGCCGGAGGCTTGTTGACCGGCGGGTTGCTGATCCTGTCGACAGGTCGCCGTCGTTCGCTGGCCTGGCTTGGTGCAAGAGTCACAAAACTATCGTGAAGCCGGATATCGAGTTCATCGTCTATAGCAGACGTGGGTGCCATCTGTGCGAATTGCTGCTTGAGGAACTTGAGCCGCTGGTTCGCGGCCGGGCCCTTATTAGCGTACGTGACGTTGATGATGATCCGGATTGGTGCGCAGATTATGGTGAGCGGGTTCCGGTCATACATTGTGACGGGGAAGACATTTGCCAGTACAATCTCGACCGTCAGGTCGTGCTGGATAAACTAGACTGATCAGGGGTCAGGCCCCGATTTCGTTTGCCCTGCTCAGCTAATCTTGATTTTGGCGCCCAATCTGAATTGGGGGCTGACCACATTTCCAATTAATTCAAGGCCATGGACTGCCCCGGAATGCGCAATATTCGCAACTTTTCGATTATCGCCCATATTGATCACGGCAAGTCGACTCTGTCTGACCGCCTGATCGAAAAATGCGGTGGCCTGGAGAAGCGGGAGATGGAGGCGCAAGTGCTCGATTCGATGGATATCGAGCGCGAGCGGGGCATTACTATTAAAGCGCAGAGTGTCTCGCTTCACTATCAGTCGCTCGATGGCCAAACATATGTGTTGAATTTCATCGATACGCCCGGACACGTCGATTTTTCCTACGAGGTGTCGCGGTCTCTGGCAGCCTGTGAAGGTGCGCTGCTGGTCGTCGATGCGGCGCAGAGCGTCGAGGCACAGAGTATCGCCAACTGTTATACAGCCGTCGAACAGGGGCTGGAAATTGTACCGGTCATAAATAAGATCGACCTTCCGTCGGCCGACCCCGAGCGTGTGCGTACTGACATTGAGGAAATTATTGGTCTCGATACCGGCAATTGCGCGCTCGTCAGTGCGAAGACGGGAGAGGGCATAGATGAATTACTCGAGATTCTGGTCCGTTTGATTCCGCCGCCCAAGGGTCAACCGGAGGGTCCGCTTCAGGCCCTGATCATCGATTCCTGGTTCGATAACTACGTCGGGGTTGTGTCTCTGATACGCATCGTCAATGGACGGCTGCCGGTCCGAAACAAGATTACGGTCATGTCGACCGGTAATACCTATATCGCCAACGATGTCGGCGTGTTTACGCCGAAGATGGAGAGCCGTACAGAGCTTGATGCCGGCGAGGTCGGGTATCTCGTCGCTGGAATCAAGGATATTGACGGCGCACCGGTAGGCGATACGATAACGCTTGCTGAGGTGCCGGCAGAGTTGCCACTTGAAGGATTTCGCCCAATCAAGCCGCGAGTGTTCGCGGGCCTGTTTCCGATACAGTCAGATCAGTTTGAGGTTTTTCGTGATGCCCTGCAAAAACTGCGCCTGAACGATGCGGCGCTGCATTTTGAGCCGGAATCATCAGCTGCGCTCGGCTTCGGTTTTCGCTGCGGATTTCTGGGTATGCTGCATATGGAGATTGTGCAGGAGCGAATCGAGCGTGAGTACGGGCTGAATATCATTACGACAGCTCCGACCGTTGCATTCGAGGTTGAGACACTGAAGGGTGAGACTCTTCGGATCGATAATCCGTACTTGCTGCCTTCGTCCAACGAAATTGCTGAAATTCGCGAACCCTATATTCGCGCAAACCTGCTTGTGCCACCGGATTATATTGGCGCTGTGATTCAATTATGCATCTCTAAACGCGGCGTGCAGAAACGACTTGAGTACCTCGGTTCCCAGGTAGCTCTGGAATACGAGTTACCAATGGCCGAAGTTGTGCTTGATTTTTTCGATCGTTTGAAATCTGTCAGTCGAGGTCATGCTTCATTTGATTATGATTTTTCGTGCTTTAAGCCCGGTGACCTTGTAAAGCTGGATATTGTGATCAACAAGGAGCGTGTCGATGCGTTGTCGCTGATTGTCCATCGTGAATCGGCACGGCGTCGGGGCCGCGATCTGGTCGAGAAACTTAAAGAATTAATTCCTCGCCAGATGTTTTCAATTCCTATTCAGGCTGCTATCGGGGGTGATATTGTCGCCCGGGCAGATGTTAAAGCATACCGCAAGGATGTCACAGCAAAGTTGTATGGTGGTGATGTAACGCGCAAGCGAAAATTGCTCGAGAAGCAAAAGGCTGGTAAGAAGAGAATGAAGCAACTGGGTAATGTCGATATTCCCCAGGAAGCCTTTCTTGCAATACTGAAGGTCGGCGGTAATTAAAGTAATGCATGTTGTGATGGAGCTTCTGATTCAAGCAAAGGACAGGTCACCCGATGTCGATTGATTTTTCTCTGATTCTGGTTTCAGTGACCGCACTTTGCGGCATTATATGGGGGCTGGATGCACTGATCTGGCGCCGAAATCGCAATGTCGATGTAACATCACCGGATGTGCCTGTGAAGGAGCCGGTACTTGTTGAGTATGCGCGATCATTTTTTCCGGTTTTACTGATTGTGCTTGTCGTGCGTTCGTTTTTGTTTGAACCTTTTCGTATTCCATCCAGTTCGATGGTGCCGACACTTCTGGTTGGTGATTTTATTTTCGTCAACAAGTACGTCTATGGCTTGCGTTTACCGGTCATCAATCAGAAGATCTGGGAGATCGGCGATCCGAGGCGAGGAGATGTCATGGTATTCAGGTTACCGTCAGATCCGAGTATCAACTACATTAAGCGCCTCGTCGGCTTGCCGGGTGATACCGTGATGTACCGTAACAGACGGTTATTTATAAACGGCGAGATTGTTGAGAGCGAACGGGCCGGCAAGTATCAAGGCGAGAGTCAGCGCGGTTCATTACTGTACAATGAATCATTGGGCGGCGTTGAACACGATATATTGCTGATGCCCGGCCGGCGAAGCCTGGAGGGTACATTTATCGTGCCGGAGGGATATTATTTCATGATGGGGGACAATCGTGATAACAGCCGCGACAGCAGATATCCAGGCGTGGGCATTGTTCCGGACAAAAATATCGTAGGTAAAGCTGTACGCATCTGGATGAACTGGGAGTTTCCGAAAATGCCGCGCTGGAGCCGCATCGGACACGAAATTAAATGAAGTACCGGAAATCCGGTGAGTCAACTCAGGGAGTTTGAATCATGAGAGTCAGACAGCAGGGCATGACGGCGATTTCTTTTATTATTGTAGCCGTCTTTGTCGGCATCTTTGCATTTGCGGTCCTGAAGGTGATGCCACTTTATCTCGAGCAGATGAAAGTTGTCAGTATCCTTGAAGACGTCAAGCGAGACATGGATGGCAAAGGACCATCGATAGCCCTAATCCGCAGCGCAATTGGTAAACGGCTGAATATCGAGATGGTTACAGGTATCAAGACCAAAGACTTCACGATAAAGAAAATTGATCGCGGCTACCGCGTTCAGGCGCAATACGAACGCCGCGAACCTTATCTTGGTAATCTCTATCTGGTTGTTGTATTCGATAAAGCGGTCGAGATCAATCGGTGAATGATGCCGGAAATTGGTGTGAAAAGGTTCTGAATTACCGATTTTCCGACGAAGACCTTCTCATGCGGGCGCTGACACACAGAAGTGCCTCGCTGGACAATAACGAACGTCTCGAGTTCCTCGGCGACGCTGTCCTTGATCTTGCGATCAGTCGTGAATTGTACGAAGTAAAGCCGAAGGCGCGTGAAGGCGGCTTAAGCCGCTATAGGGCCGAGCTGGTCAGAAAAGAATCGCTTGTCAAGCTTGCAGGAAAGGTCGAACTGGCTCCGCATATTATTCTAGGCAGTGGCGAGCAGCACACAGGCGGGCGACAACGCGGTTCCGTTTTGGCTAATGCGCTAGAGGCACTGTTTGGCGCGATCCATCTCGATGGTGGATTCGATGCAGCTAATCGGGTCATTCTCAAATTGTTTCGTGAACGACTTTCTACCTTGCCTGAGGAGGATGCGCTCAAAGATGCAAAGACGCGCCTGCAGGAATACCTTCAAGCCAGGCATGCATCGCCACCCGAGTACGAGTTGCTTGGCGTAACCGGGGCTGCACATGCGCAGACATTTGAGATTGTTTGTCGTATTACTGAATCGGGGGTAGAAACGACGGCTACAGGATCCAGCCGCCGACGCGCCGAGCAAGCCGCGGCATCACTGGCGCTGGAAAAGTTTTCAAGTGACTGAGGCGCAACATCGTTCGGGGTTTGTTGCTGTGATCGGGCGACCGAATACGGGTAAGTCGACGCTTGTCAACGCACTTGTAAATGAGAAGATCAGTATTGTTACCTCCAAGGCGCAAACAACGCGCCATAGCATCCTTGGCATATTGACGAAGCCGGATGTGCAGATTGTGTTCGTGGATACGCCCGGGCTGCACGCCGGATCCACGAAGTTGATTCATCGTGCGATGAATCGATCGGCCACTGCATCAATGATTGGTGCAGATCTTGCGCTGTTTGTGACCGATGCGACCGGCTGGACGCGTGCTGACGATCATGCGGCTGGTCGCCTGGAAGAGGCGGGCATCCCTGCATTTCTGATCGTCAATAAACTCGATTTGCTCAAGCGGCGGGAGGATCTGTTACCCGTTATAGAGAATTTTTCGGCACGGGGCGATTTTGTTGAGATCATTCCGGTTTCTGCCCGCCGGGGTACAAACCTGGACAGATTGCTCGATACCATTCGGAAAATCATGCCGGTCGGCCCGGAACTGTTCCCGCCAGATGTCAAGACTGATCGAAGTATGGAATTTCGCATTGGTGAGGTATTGCGCGAAAAGATGCTGTCTTTATTGCATCAGGAGGTGCCTTACGGGTTGGCCGTTGAAGTGCTTGCACTCGAACGACGTCCCGATCTGATACTTGTCGATGCAATTGCCTGGGTCGAGCGGGAATCTCATCAAGGTATTGTCGTTGGCCGCGGTGGCGAACGGATCAAGAAAATCAGTACCCTTGCACGTGAGGATCTCGAGTCTATTTTTGCGCGGCGGTTCTATCTGACGACTCGCGTCAAGGTTAAGGAAAACTGGGGCGATAATGAACGCGCCCTTCGTCAACTCGGTTACGAGGAGTCGACATGAGTGATGTTTCTCGTATACATTTCGAAGCGGTTTTTTTGCTGCATGCCAGACCATATCGGGAGTCGAGTCAGATCATTGAGGTCCTGAGCCAGAATCATGGTCGGGTTGGTATCGTTGCGCGCGGGTCCATGCGGCCTAAATCGCGATGGAAAAGTGTCCTGCGACCCTTTCAGCCGATGCGCATGAGCTGGTCGGGTCGCGGTGCCCTGCAAACGCTTGGTGCAGCGGAATCGACGTCGCAACCGATGCAGTTTACGGGCATGAGTCTGATGGCGGGCTATTATATGAACGAGTTGTTGATCGCATTATTACACCGAAGCGATCCTCACCCGAACTTGTTCGCACATTACGGAGCGGCACTGGCCAAGCTGGTGGACGGCGAGATGCTCGAACCGACTCTGAGACATTTTGAACTCGCGTTGCTTGCCGAGATTGGTTACGGGCTTGTGACCGATCGGGATGCTGCCGATGGGCAACCGCTGTGTTCGGATCGCTGGTACGAGTATTTGGCCGATCAGGGGCCGGTGCCGGTTGCTGCAGCGACCATTGATGGATTAGCGGTCAATGGCGCGGATCTCATGGCAATCGGGAAGGGTATATTCGATCGGCCGGAACGGTTATTGATTGCAAAACGTCTGTTACGCGAAAAACTTAACTGGTGTCTGGGTGGACGACCTTTGAAAACGCGCCAGGTAATTGCTTCGATGCAAGGCGGTTTGTCTGTGGGCAGTGCCAGTTATGACTGATAATCTGAATATTTTGCTTGGCGTAAACGTTGACCATGTTGCTACCCTTCGCCAGGCGCGTGGCACTATTTATCCTGATCCGGTTGAAGCAGCGCTGCTGGCAGAGCGTTCCGGCGCTGATTCGATTACTGTTCATTTGCGAGAAGACCGTCGCCATATTCAGGATCGCGATGTCGAGAGGTTGGCGCAGTCGTTGACTACGCGTATGAATCTTGAGATGGCCGTGACGGATGAAATGTTACACATCGCCGGTGAGCTGGCGCCGGCAGACTGTTGTCTCGTTCCGGAGCGCCGCGCAGAACTGACGACCGAAGGCGGGCTTGATGTCGCCGGTCAGAAAGTCCGGATTACGGACGCTTGTGCAGAACTGGCAGGACGCGGGATCCGGGCCTCCCTGTTTATTGATCCGGATCCGCATCAACTCGATGCCAGCAAAGAAGTGGGGGCGCCGGTCGTTGAATTACATACGGGTTGTTTTGCCGATGCGCTCACGGATGTCGCACAGGAGAACGAACTGCAACGCATCATTCGTGCGGTTGAATATGGTGCAGGATTAGGGCTGCGAATTCATGCCGGCCACGGTCTGCATGCCGGCAATGTGGGACCGATTGCGGCTATTGAGAAAATTGTTGAATTGAATATCGGTCATTCGCTCATTGCGCAGGCTGTATTCTCCGGACTCGGTTCAGCTGTAGCCCGAATGAAAGGCCTGATGATCGAGGCACGGAATCCATGATATATGGTGTTGGTATCGATATTCTGCGTGCCGATCGTGTCTCTGCCGTCTACCGAAGGTTTGGTGATCGTTTCGTGCAGCGAATTTTGATGCCCGAAGAACTCGAACATTTTGAAAAGTATCAGCGTCCGGAGCGATTCCTCGCGATGCGCTTTGCCGCCAAGGAGGCGATTGTAAAGGCAATGGGCACCGGATTCGCACATGGAATGTGGATTCGGGACTCGGGTGTTGTCCATAATCGTATGGGCCGCCCGGAGATTATATTTTCATCCCGTGGCATGGAGCGATGCGATGAAATGGGTATTGCAGGCGGGCACGTGACGCTCAGTGACGAGGCCGGTCTCGTCGTTGCTGTTGCAATCTTGATGAGCACCACATGAACACAATGGTTTTTGATATCGAAACAGTACCCGATGTTGACCTCGGCAGGCGGTTATATCAACTCGAAGAACTTGACGACCGGGATGTTGCCAAGGCGATGTTTTTTCGCCGTTTGCAGGAGTCAGGTACAGAGTTCCTGCAGCATTACCAGCATCGTATCGTCGCGATATCTATTGTTCTGCGGGCCGGTCAGCGGGTCAGGGTCTGGAGCCTCGGTGATCGTGACAGCGATGAGGCTGAATTGATCAGGCGGTTCTTTGAGGGTGTCGAGCAATATACACCTGAACTCGTGTCCTGGAATGGCGGTGGTTTCGATCTGCCGGTGCTGCATTATCGGGCGTTGTTGCATGGCATACAGGCGCCGAGGTACTGGGAAATGGGCGATGAAGATCGTTCATTTCGTTACAACAATTACCTGAGCCGGTTTCACTGGCGACACATTGATCTCATGGATGTGTTGTCGGGCTTTCAACCGCGGGCGAGAGCCGGGCTCGACGCAATTGCTGTGATGCTGGGGTTTCCGGGCAAGATGGGTTTGGGCGGCGACAAGGTCTGGGATTACTATGTCGATGGACAGATCGACAAGATACGCGATTATTGTGAGACGGATGTATTAAATACCTATCTCGTATTTCTGCGTTTTCAGCATATGCGCGGATTACTCGACGACATTGAACTCGCTGTAGAATTTGGTCGTGTTCGCGAGTTGCTGGCCGATGCAGAGCCGCCGCACCTGAAGGCATTCCTTGCAGCATGGACCAGCGAAAACTCAGGGAACGAGGCATGAGCCGAACTGATGTTGAGCCCGAGACAGCATTAATTATTGACACGCTGATGGATGGTCGCGGCGTCGCCGATGCGCCGGGGAAGAAAGTTTTTGTCGATGGGGCCTTGAGCGGCGAGACCGTGATATTTCGACGACGCCGCAAGAAGCGTAACTTCGACGAGGCCGAGTTACTCGAGATATTGCAACCGGCCCCGGAGCGAATCGAACCACGGTGTGCGTCGTTCGGCATTTGCGGCGGTTGTTCGTTACAGCATCTGTCGCCTGCCGAGCAACTGCGCATGAAGCAGGCTGTCCTTCTCGATAACCTTCAGCGCATTGGCGAGGTCGTACCGGAGCGAGTTCTGCCGCCGATAGAAGGGTCGCCGTGGGGTTATCGACGCAAGGCCAGGCTTGCGGTCAAGTATGTCTACAAGAAGGATCGGGTCCTGGTCGGATTTCGCGAACGCAACAAGCCTTATGTTGCGGATATGAGCCGTTGTGAAACGTTGCACCCGTTTATCGGCGAACGACTGGGCGAGTTATCGGAGTTGATCGGTCGATTAACCATTCGTGACCGTTTGCCGCAAATTGAATGTGCGGTGGGCGACAATTCGACCGCAATGATTTTTCGTGTGCTCGACTCACCGAGTGACTCGGATATCAGGTTATTGTCTTCCTGGTCCGATTCGAGCGGCATACAGGTATTCTTGCAAACCGGAGGTCCCGACACTGTCGCCCCGATGCCCGGGCACGAATGGCCGGAACCGCTGAATTATCGCATTCCGGCCTCCGATGTCACCATCACATTTGCACCGACAAATTTCCTGCAGGTACATGCCGAGGTTAATCAGCGCATGATCGAACAGGCAATTGATTTGCTGGCGCCTGACTCGGCATCAGGTGTGCTTGATCTGTTTTGTGGTCTGGGCAATTTCTCATTACCGCTGGGCCGGGTTGCAGGGCAGGTGCTGGGTATCGAACTGGCCGGAGAGATGATCTCCCGGGCACAGGAAAATGCACTGGCGAACGGGCTCGATAATGTGAAATTTCGTCAGGCAGACCTGACCAGTCCAACAGCAGATCTTTCCGCCGGTCGATCTTTTGACCTGGTATTGCTTGATCCACCACGCACCGGAATGGCTGAGTTACTCGATGCGTTAATCGGGCTTCATGCCGACCGTATTTTGTATGTATCCTGTCATCCGGGAACGCTGGCTCGTGATGCACGGCGCCTTACAGCAGAGGGCGGCTATCGGCTCGCGGCCGGTGGTGAGGTGGGAGATGTCGCCGTGCTGGGGTGCGCTGAGTCCATTGACGTGCTTGTACCGCTAGGTACCCCCTCA
>CAYNMF010000026.1:0-21988 GCA_964398325.1 uncultured Chromatiaceae bacterium
AATAGGCTTCTGGGCGCGGTGGCCCGCAGGGACGCGGGCCCAAGGCCCACAGGGATGTGTTCACGGCGGGTCTCAGAAAGAAGTCACAACTCATGTCGACCCATCCACAATCTTCAAGCAGCAATTACAGCCACTGTCTTTCAGACTAATCAGGGTTTTTTAAGCTGGACAGCAGTGGTTCTTACCCGGAAATTCCCGCCAGAATTTCATCCAGAAATTCCGCCCGAATACGTTCCCACTCCATTTTCAACCAGGGTGTGAAACGATCACCATCGGCAGCAATCTCCCGGGATAATTCGTCAGGAACGATGTAGCGCCATTCGGCAATCTCATCAGGATGTGCAACGATTTCATCGTTCGTGTACCCGGAAAAAACATGACACAGTTCGTGTTCGCTGCCCAGATCGCCGAACGATGCCTGATATTTGAATTTGTACAGGAATTGCACATCACAATCGAGATGCAATTCTTCATGAATTCGTCGTCGACCGGCTTCTTCGACAGATTCCGACTCTCGCGGGTGGCTGCAGCAACTGTTAGACCAGTACAGAGGCCAAAGTGGTTTTTGCGCACTTCTTTTCTGCAGCAACAGTTCACCCTGTGCATTAAACAGAAAAACTGAAAATGCACGGTGTAGCATGCCCCGACCTTCGTGGCATTCGGCTTTCGGATAGAAGCCGATCTCCCTGTCTTCATCATCAACTAAAATCAGCGATTCTGTTGGGCTGGAAACAGGGTTGCGTGCAACATTCATTGTTTGTTACCCGTCATAAATATCATCGCCTGAAAACCCTTTCGCTCCATTGCGGCTTTTACCTCTTCGGCATTTTCTTCACACAGTGCGATGACGCCGCCGCCCCCGCCGCCACCGGTTAATTTTGCCCCCAGTGCACCGGCATTGCGTGCCACACCGATCAGTCTTTCGATTTCCGGTGTGGAGACCTGCAGCGCGTTGAGCAATCCCTGGCAAACATTCATCAATTCACCAAGGGTTTGTATATTGTTATTCTGGATCGCCGTGATGCCCTGCAGTACCAGTGCATCAATATCGTCAAAGATTTTCTCATAGAGTTGGGGTTGTCGATCACGTGCCTGACGCACGTTCAGCACTGTCCTGGCTGTCAGTCCTTCGGTGCGTGTCATACCGATAACAAAAGATATAGGTTCGGGTATTTGCAGGGGTTCGACAAGCGGCGGCGTCCCCTTGCGAAAAATCAGCGGCTTGCCGTATGTGGCGACCGTATTGTCAATACCGCTAGGTTTACCGTGAGCGACCATTTCCGACTGGTACGCAAGTTCGTTGACTTCCTCATCCGTCAGGCCCAGTCGATAGTGCAGATCAAGCGCGCGGATAATGGCGACAGCCAGTGCCGCGGATCCGCCCATTCCCATGCCTCTGGGTACGTCGGGGAAAACCTCAATGCGCATGCCCCGGTCACTCAGGCCGAGCTGGTCCATGATAATGCCCGATGCTTTTTCGAATGAACGTCGTTGCTCCGGAGGTTTGGCGAGTTGATATTCGATGCCCCAGCGAGGAATCAGCAACTCGACACCCTTGTCATGATCCTCGACGACCGCACGCATGGTCAGCGGCAGAGGGCATGCAATTGCATGTCTGCCATAAACCACGGAATGTTCACCGAGCAGAATGACTTTGCCGAAGCCTACGCCTGTGTCAGCATCCGTAAGTTTTCTTTTCTTGATACCAGCGGTACGTTCGCTGACCAGTTGGGCGACAATTTCCTCGGCCTTCCAGACTTTAATTTCACCGCTGCGAACCAGGCGGTCGACTGTTTCATCGAATAACTCTGCCGGTGCATCAGCCGCAGTCACAACGCTGCGAGCATGCAGGGTCATATGTCCGGTTTGAATGCCTTCGGTGGCCAGTGCTTTGAGTGCGGCGAAATTTTGGGCCAGACCGACGGCTGCCATGACTTCCGCAAGCTCAGTTGCCGATTTGACACCGGTCATCCTCAGGTTCATCGCAACGCCGGGGTTCGATTCGAGAGGTGCCCCGACGATGCCGACCTTGATCGGGATTTCGATACGTCCGTGCAGGTTGCCGTTTTTGTCCCGGGACCAGCGAGTCATTGATCCATAGCGGCCATGACGCGCTGCGTAAGCGTGCGCGCCGGCTTCTATGGCTCGCCAGTCATTACCGGTTGCGATCGCAACTGCATCTATGCCGTTCATAACGCCTTTGTTGTGCGTCGCCGCCCGGTATGGATCAGCATGCGCAAAATCTGATGCGATGATGATTCCGTCACGTACTCGCTCACCTTTAAAGCCCTTGCCGGCCAGTTGTTCGGTCGTCAGCGTGACTTCGGCCGTTGCCAGCGCCCGGTCCGTGAGGTTCGACAGGATGCGCAGGAAAACCGTACCTTCAGTGATCGTTTCGATCAGAGGGGCAACACCTTCGCACATTCCATTAACGAGATTGGCGCCCATTGCATCGCGGGTATCGACGAGAAGGTGCACGACAATCATTTCACCCTGAACCGATTCGAGCGGGAAGCTCGAGATTTCTATATCCACAGCGCCGCCGCCGCGTGCCACCATCCGTGGATGAAAGCTATTGGCGAGGTCCAGAATTTCCTGTTTGTGTTCGAGAATTGCGGCCTTGGCGCGATTAATGTCGGGTGTTTCCATGACCTGGATCTGTCCGATCAGGATGGGATCTGTCGATGTTGTCGTAAATCCGCCGGAGACGCGGGTCAGTTTTGCCGTGGCGCTCAGAGCGGCAACGATGGAAGGTTCTTCGACGACCAACGGAACGACGTATTCCTTGCTGTTGATCAGAAAATTCAGTGCGAGTCCAATGGGCAGGCCCAGCACACCGATGACATTTTCTATCATCTTGTCGGCGGCATTAAGACCCAGCGTTACTTCACCGGATACCAGGCTGTCAAAGTCACCTTCCGTCAGCAGGCCCTTGTCATGGACCGCCTGAACGCGTTCACTGATACTCATCTTGTAAAAGCGTGGAATTCTTGATCCGGCCACTTTCAACTCCATATTCCTGAATTTAGTAGAACCCGTTATACCTTGATATTAGGATGCAGACGATACCTGCTTAAACGGCATGGACCCTAGCAAACTTCGACCATATGCGCCAATGTTTTGGCTGTCACCACAGATCCTTTCTGTGCGTATGCAGGTGCATTGGCGCAAACCCAATGCGACAATAACCGGGCTGATTGGTTCAGGTTCGCTCTTGCGGTAAATCCGGCCGATTCCCAAGTGAAACGGATGAAATCTGGACGGTAAATGGAAAAAATCTGGCTGAAGCAATACACGCAAGGCGTACCGTACGAACTTGACCTTGACCCGGCTGAGTCACTCGTCGATATATTGGCGAATGCCTGTGGCCGCTATGCAGGGCAAGTTGCCTTTTCGAACCTGGGTCAATCGCTGACCTATCGTGAGCTTGATGATCTGTCGGCACGATTGGCAACCTGGCTGCAAACCGAAGCAGGCCTGTCGCGCGGTGATCGTGTTGCGATCATGATGCCGAACCTGTTGCAGTATCCTGTCACGCTGTTCGGTATTTTGCGGGCGGGTATGGTGATCGTCAATATCAACCCGCTATATACAGCACGGGAACTTGAGTACCAACTGATCGATTCAGGGGCCCGCGCAATCGTGCTTGCGTCGATGAGCGCCGCGACACTTGCCGAAATTGTTGATGAAACTTCGATCGAACGGGTTGTCATAACGGACATCGGCGATTTGTTGTCTTTTCCGCGCCGCCCGTTGGTCAACTTCGCCGTGCGATACATCAAGCGAATGGTTCCACGCTATAAAATCGATGGCGCGTACCGCTTTCGGGATGTGCTTTCGACATCGCCCGATGGATTCAGGGCCGAGCCTTTGAGCGGCAGTGACCTTGCAGTATTGCAATATACCGGCGGTACGACAGGTCGGGCGAAAGGAGCGATGCTCAGTCATGGCAATCTCGTTGCCAATGTAAGACAGCTTAATACCTGGTTTGCCGAGCTTGTTGATGATGGGCAGGAACTGATCGTCACGGCATTGCCGCTCTATCATGTCTATGCATTGACGTGTAATTGCCTGTGCTATATCGATATTGGCGCACATAATGTATTGATTACCGATCCACGCGATACAACCGGATTTGTGCGGGAGTTGAAGAAATATTCTTTCACGACTTTTGTCGGCGTGAATACGCTGTACCAGAGTCTCATCAATCATCCGGATTTTCCGAGCGTTGATTTCTCGAAACTGAAAATTATCTCGGCAGGCGGGATGGCCGTACTTGACGACACTGCGCGTCAATGGACGGCTATCACAAACACGGTCATTACCGAAGGATATGGTTTGTCCGAGACGTCACCGGTCATTACATCAAATCCGCTCGGACTCAGGGAGTTCCGTGGCAGCATCGGCTTGCCGTTACCGAGTACCGACGTGTCTTTACGTGACGATAATAATCGTGAGGTGCCGATCGGTGAGCCCGGGGAAATATGTGTGAGTGGTCCGCAGGTTATGTGCGGTTACTGGAATAATCCGGAAGCGACGGCACAGGCGATGACCGAAGACGGTTTCTTCAAGACGGCCGATATCGCCGTTGTCGATGAGCAGGGTTATTTTACGATCGTCGATCGTAAGAAAGACATGATCATTGTGTCCGGATTTAATGTGTATCCGAACGAGGTTGAGAATGTGTTGACGATGTATCCGGATGTTTTGGAGGCGGCTTGCGTGGGTAGTCGGGATCCGCGTGGTCGTGAGGTTGTGAAAGCATTCATCGTACTGAAAGCCGGTGCGGTTGCCGATGTTGATGCGATTCGCTCATATTGTCGTAAAAACCTGGCTGCTTATAAGGTGCCCAAGCTCGTTGAATTTCGTTCGGATCTGCCGAAATCGGCAGTTGGGAAGATTTTGCGACGGGAATTGCGGGATAAGTAAGGGTAATGGGGTGGCTGTGTTTTCAGGCTTTCCCTGGGCGGTTTTTCCCCGGCTTTATGAGTCGGAAACGCGCCTGAATTCTCTCAGTTCTATTTGAGCAGGGGGAGAGGCGCTGAATGTTTCCGACCCATAAAGCCGGGAAAAAACCTAAACAGTCTCGTGGTACGCAGTTGGACAGATCATATTCTGTCGTCCAGGGAAAGCCTGAAAACACAGCCACCCCCAAATCGAGCAACCGACCTGATGGTTGAGGTTGGCCGGTTATTTCTTCCGCCGGCTGGCCGCCGCTTGTTCGACGGCAGCCCAGTGATCGGCATCGGTCCACGAGTCGACGAAATGTTTTTGCTCAATGCTCGACAGGTGCTTGTGAACGACTTGCCGGTGGCCGGTCGTTAATGCTTTGAAACCTTTCAGTACCAGTCGGCTGCGTTTGAGGTAGGGCTGCAAAAAGGCGGTGAGACAGGTATCGAGACGTTCGTCATCGGCACAAACGCGGTCAAACAGACCGGCCGTGAAGGCTTCTTCGGCAGACAATCGTCGGGCGCCGATGAGCAGGTCCAGGGCACGTTGACTGCCGACTGCGGCGATAAGGTCGATACCACCGCCCCAGGCCGTTGTGACGGCAAGTTGACCTTGCAGGAAACCGATTTCAGCATTCGCCGCGGCAACCCGGAGGTCACAGGCCATGGCCAGTTCAGCACCGCCGCCGAGTGCCAGGCCATTCATCGCAGCGATGACCGGCAGCGGAAAGTTTCGGATCTGGTCGAAGGACCGGCGCCCGCGTTTCGACATTGCTTCGGCCTGATCGGTCGTGCGGATTGCATCGAGTTCCTGCAGGTCGCCACCGGCTGCAAAACAGCGGTCGCCGGTTGCAGTGATAACCACAATCTTGATTGACTCATCTTCCGCATGACTTGCAAGTGTTTCACCGAGCGTATCGAGCAGATTCAGGCTCAGGGCATTTCGTTTTTCAGGACGGTTTATGGTCAACGTCAGCACATCGTTGCATGTTTCGACGAGCAGGCTATCGTCGGATGAGATTTGAGCAGGCAAGATTGATCCCGATCAGAAGTACAGACGCATGATGCATTCGGCGACGCAGGCGGGGCGATCCTGACCTTCGATTTCTACCGTATATTGTTCAGTCAGTTGCAGGCTTTGTTTGACTTCCTCGACGGCGAGCAATGTGCAGCGTGCGCGGATCCTGCTGCCCACTTTAACGACATTTGTGAAGCGCAGCTTATTCAGCCCGTAGTTGATGATATTTTTGACGCCAGGGAATATCGACTTGTCGTTGTCAACCAGGCCGCGC
This sequence comes from uncultured Chromatiaceae bacterium, assembly GCA_964398325.1. Taxonomy (GTDB): domain Bacteria; phylum Pseudomonadota; class Gammaproteobacteria; order Steroidobacterales; genus SMWD01. Next base: position 6,242 of record CAYNMF010000026.1, read on the forward strand.
AGCATCGGGTATAAAGAGAGTGTCAGGTAACCGTGAGCAATCGTGGTGCCGTAAGGAGATTCTGCCTTCGCACGCTGTTCGTCGACATGGATCCATTGTTTGTCGCCGGTTGCATTGGCAAACATATCGATCAGTTCCTGGGTGACCGGTAACCATTCACTGAGATGTGTTTCTTCACCTATTCTTCCCTGTAAATCCGTAAGGGCTTCTGTCAATGCCATTATTGTGTTCCTTTCTTGCCGCCGACCGAAATCCGGCTGTGAATGCTAGCAGATCTGGCCATAAGTTGGGTCAGCTGTTAGCGGGACCCGCCGGATGATCCGGTGATGTTTCAATGACATGCAGAGTTTCATGTTGCGGATATCGAAAGCGTACGTAGATGGCTGCAACCATCACGAGCAAGTTCAGGCCACCCATCAGCAGGAACGGGGCCCCGGATCGCCACCAATCGAATAACAGGCCCCCGAATAAAGAACCGATCATCGTTCCGGCGGCACCACAGAGGTTCCAGACGCCGATTGTCGCACCGGTAATCTTCGGGTCAGCTTCCTGGCCAATCAGCGTCGTACCGGCCAGAATCGCGCTGATTTGTCCGATACCGAGAACCAATGCGATGGTCATTGCACTGCTGCCCAGGGGCGTGGTTTGCAGGCCGAACAGGATATAGCCGATAGATGCGAGTCCCATGCCGATGATCAGTGCGGTAACCCGGTTGATCCGGTCGTTCATAATGCCGATAAACGGTGAGGCAATCAGTGCCGCAGTCTGTATGGTGGCGAAGATAATGGTCGCTTTTGCCAGCGCGTTCTCCTCGAGCAGGCCCTCGGCAATGCCGGCCTGTGTACCCCACAAGGAGACATAGGTGCCGATCACGACAACATCACCGCGCGCGGCAAATGCGGATGCATACGAAACCGCTATGCGTGGATTTCGTGCGGCGCCAAAGCCTTGTCGCAACAACGCGATCAGAGACTGCTTGCTTATTCCATGACTGCCACGATCACCGCCCTTGAAACCAGAATAAATGATCAGGCCGCTGATCATGCCGGTTATGCCGATGATTGCCATCGCAAGCCGACCGGCCGGAATCTGGTCATAGCCGGCAGCTACCAGCCATTTGGGCAGGTTGCCGCTGATGGCCGTAAGCAGCAGGATGCCGACACCGTTTAGTATCCCGGCCATTGCAATCAGTTTGCCGCGGGATTTTTCCTGCGGGTAATCGGCCAGGAAAACGGATATACCAGATACCAGCGCAGCGGAACCGATAGCATAGAGGCAGCGGATAAAAATAAGGCCGGTGACCGAGGTTGCCCACGGGTAGACCATCAGGCCTGCCGCGGCAACGATGAAGCCGACCGTCGTCACATGCCGCCGGCCAATACGGTCAGACAAGGCGCCGGCCGGACCGGTCAGTAAAATCATGATGATTTCATGCAGAATTGCCAGGTAGCCCGAAATAGAGCCCTGCTGGTGGGTTGGAATGTCCAGCATCGCCGACAGGATGTAGGGCTGAATGAAGTTGATGACGACAAGAAACGGAATGCCGGTGATGGACGCGTACAGCAGCGTGGTGCCGTTTATCGTGCTCAGGCCGGGTTTGAGCCGAATGTAGCCCAGTAACTTGATACCTTGCGACTCAATCGACATGTGCTTCTCCGTTTGGTCGCCGTCACAGGCCGCGGTATCCGTGGGTGGGGCCATTATTAATGGCCTAGTATATGGGGTAAAAACAGCTCTATCAGGCAGTTTCAGGTCAGAATCCATTGTCTGGTTATTGCCGAAATTGAACTTAAGATGATCCGAAAACTCTAAAAATACGTCGATGCTACGGTTACGGCGATATAATGGCTCGCAGACGCTCATGCCACAAACAGGGAACATGTCGCAACGATTCACAAGCACCGCTATGAATTTTAAAACCTCCTCGACAGTGATTGTTTCATTTGCCGTTTTCATGCTGTTGATCGGCTGCAACCCGAGCCTGCAAAAGCCTGATAACCAGTCCGGTACGCCGGCCGGTTCGTCGGGGAGCATCCCGACCATTCCATCAGTCGGTTCTTCCGGTTCGGGTAATGAGTCCGGTAGCCCGAAGAAACCGACGTCCGGCAAGCAGTCTGGCAGTGACGAATCTTCCACCAACGGAAAAGCGGAAGGCGGTGCGGATGGAACGGCCGGTGTAAAGCAGGCCGGTGATGCTGACAACGGAAAGGCGCAAGGAACCGGTGCGGCTGGGTCGGCAGGTGTGAAGAAGACCGGTGATGCTGAAAAAGGCGGTTCTGAAAGCGACGGACAAACCGGGAACAGTGGCGCAGGAAAGGTTGCCGGGTCGGGCGATCTGGATAAGGCTGAAGGCGCCACCAAAGGCGGTCAGCCGGCCGGGAAAGACTCCGGTTCAATGACAGGGCCTGCTGCGGGTAACGTATCCGGATCTATGGGCGGCCAGGGAATGGGTAGCCAGGGAACGGGTAGCGAGGGAACGGGCTCCGGAGGTCTCGACGACATTTTTGACAAGTCGCTGGGCGATTTTGATAAACAAATGGGTCGTGAACAGGGCGGTGTTCAAGGCACGGCCGGCGCAGCGGAGCAGCGTGAATCGGCAGACGAGAAATCTGTGCGCACGGCGAGCATGAAGGGCGGCAGCATCGGTGGAATCGGCAGTGCCGGAGGCAAGAGTGGTTCATCGTCCGGCAGTGGTCAATTTCCAGGCGCCTCGGGCAACTCGGATGCGGGTCAATCCGGTGAAGGCGGAGGCGAAGGGGCGAGCGAGGGTTCGGGCGATGGCGCGAAAGGTGGTGGCAAGAGCAGTCCGGGTGAAGAGCGGGTTGCCGATTTGCCGGACGACATTACGGTCGATGAAAGTGCTGAAGACCAGGTCGCTCGCCAGATTCGCGAGGCCGCGATGGCCGAAAAGGATCCATTGATCCGCGATGCGCTCTGGGACGAATACCGCAAGCAAATGGGACTGAAATAACACAGGTCTAATGGCGACATTAATTCAACAACATCGGACAGTCTGGTGTTTGCCGGTATCGATCTCTCTGGTGCCGATGATGGTGACTTTATTTCTGACAGGTTGTGCGGGTTCGCGCACGGTTACCTACGACAGTGTCGATGTGGTGCAGGCTGAATCGGAGGTACCGGAGCATGCGTTGCTCGATGTCGGCATCCTGATTTTCGATCCGGGGGTTCCCGAGAATCAGGAGGAAGCGGATGGCAACGTATTCCCCGATGTGCGGCGGGCCGAAGCGCGTTATATGCCGTATCACCTGAAAAAAACTCTTGAGAGTACCGGCCTGTGGGGTTCGGTCTGGGTATTGCCGGAACGCTCTGATGCCGTCGATGTCCTGGTATGGGGGCGTATCGATCGTTCCGATGGACTCAATGTCGAGTTGCGTATCGGTGCGTGGGATGCGACGGGCAGGGAATGGCTGAACAAGGCATACAAGGATCGTATTTCGCAGAAGGCCTATTCCAAATATCGCGATCTGACCCTGGACCCCTATCAGAATGTCTACAATGAAATCGCCAACGATCTTTTGTCAGAGCGCAACCAACTTTCGGAAAAAGAACTAAAAACGGTACGTCAGGTTGCTGAATTACGGTTTGCAGCTGATCTCGTGCCGACGGCATTTGCGGCAAATCTTGCTGAAGAAGGCAACGGTAAATACAAAATACGTCGTTTGCCCTCAGTCGATGACCCCATGGTGCAGAGAATGCGTGCTGTGCGCGAACGTGAATACACATTTGCCGACACGATGAATGAGTATTACGCGAGCCTGTATTACGAGATGTCACCGCCTTATGAAGACTGGCGCAAGATGTCACGCGAAGAAACACTGAACTATCAGGAACTGAAGAAGTCGGCATGGACTCGCGGCCTTCTGGGACTGGCGGCGATAGTGGGCGCCGTCATGTATGAATCTCAACCCGGTGATGGTAATGCCGCAATCACCAATACTGCCGTCCTGATGGGTGTGCAGGGGATCATGTCCGGTTTCGAAAAAAAGAGCGAGGCAAAGGAACATGGCGAATCGTTGCGTGAACTCGGCGAATCATTCGATTCCGAGGCAGAACCGCTGGTCATAGAACTCGAGGGTCAAACCCGTCGCCTGACCGGTACGGCAGAACAGAAATATATCGAGTGGCGCCGCTTATTGCGTGAAATATATTCTTCAGAAACCGGTTTCATTATCGCCGACGACACCCCGGAGACAGCAACTCCGGAGGAATCCGCAACGGCACCCGCCAACTGATGCAAAGACCCGCGCCTGGGCTGAATCTGTCCGACCGGTTCAGGCTCGTGCGCGAACTCGGGCGCGGTGGCATGAGTTCAGTCTGGCTGGCCGAGGATCAGCAACTCGGTGAGCGAGTCGCGCTCAAAATTCTCAGTACAGAATTGGCGGCATCTCCCGATTCGATGGTTTTGTTGCGAGAAGAATGTCGCAAGGTGGCCCGGTTACAGCATCCGAATATCGTTCGCGTAAATGATTTTTACGCATCGGATGATACGTGTTTTCTCTCCATGCAATACATCGAGGGGCAGACTCTGAGTCAACGGGGGTCGATGCCTTTCTCGCAGGTTGTTGACTGTGTGCTATCGCTTTGTGAGGCGATCGAGCATGCGCATCGTGCCGGTATTGTGCATCGGGACATCAAGACGGCGAATGTATTGTGTGATGCGACAGGCCATTATTACCTGACCGACTTTGGTATCGCCGGTGCGATGGTCGGGGATGTGCAGGCTGTCCGTATCCGTGGCGGCGGATCATTGCCCTCTATGAGTCCGCAGCAACTCGATGGCGAACCGGCAACCGTCTCCGATGATATCTATGGGTTGGGAGCGTTGCTGTACGAAGTGCTGTCGGGCGCGCCCTTGTTTTATCCGCAACCGACGCCGCAGCGCGTCCGCGAAGAGCAACCGCCGGCAGTGACGGTCGATCAGTCCGGCAGCGAAATCCCGGATGTACTGACTGCGCTGATACTCGCCATGCTCGATAAGCGACCCGCGCGCAGGCCTGCCGGTATTGCCGCCGTTCGTTCTGTCCTCGAAGAGTTGCGGAGTGACTATCCCGTTACGCGGACCGACAGCATAACCGGCAAGACCGGTGAAACCGATGAGGCCGTCATACAGCCGCGGCGCAGGCCCGCAAGTGGCGGCCACCCGGAGGAGCTCACGGTCCGCAACGGCGGTACCACGCAGCCGCGCAGGATCCATTCGCAGCAGCGGGGTTTGCCGCCTGGGGTCGTGTTGGCGGGGCTGGGTGTATTGATTGCGGTTGCAATCGGTGTTGTATTTTTATTGCCGTCAATCGTTGCACAACGTGGCCCACTGGTTACGGAGCCGGATATCGAGCCTGTGACCGGGCAGCCCGAACAAACCGGGAAAATTGATACGCCGGCAACAGTCGATCCGGCCGTGGTTGCTGCACAGCGCAAACGCGCAGACGAAGCGCTGGGTGAATTGTTGGCGCTCGAGGAACGATTGCTTTCTATCGGTATCGAAAATTGGGGTGGTGATGACTGGGTGGAAGCCGGGCGTCTTGCCGAAACCGGTAACGTTGCCTATCGCGAACGCGATTACGTGACGGCATTGGCAAGTCATCGTCGGGCGCTGGTGCGAATGCATCTGCTCGAATCCCGGGCACCCGAGGCATTTGCCCGCGCCCTGGGTGACGGAGAGGCGGCATTGCTTGCGCGCGATCAAAACACGGCCATCCAACAATTTGAAATCGCGCTGTCGATCCAACCGAAGCAGTCGGAAGCAGAGCATGGACTGCAGCGGGCGCTGCGTCTTGACCGGGTTCTGGAGTTGATGGGCAAGGCCGGTGAAGCAGAGCGCATGGAAGACTGGCAGTCGGCTGAATCTTTGTATCGGCAGGCGCTGGAACTTGATGCCGACTGGCAACCGGCAACTGAGGCGCTCGGGCGTGGTCGTGAAGCCATAGCAAGGTCCGGGTACGAGACACATATGGCCACCGGTTTCAGCGCCGTAGAGCGTCAGGATTATGGACGGGCACAGCAGGCGTTCCGAGCTGCGCTGAAAATCAGGCCCGGCGATGGAGCAGCCCTGGAAGCCCTGAACCAGGTCAATGCTGATCAGGAGCTCAAAGAAATCGTCGCATTGCGCCTGGCGGCCCGCGCAGCAGAGACCGGGGAACGCTGGGCCGAGGTGGTACGCCTGTACACCGAAATTCTCGCCATTGATCCGAAGATCGAGGCGATCAATCTAGACCTGCAACGTGCACGGGATCGTGTTCAACTGGACAACGATCTGGTGAATGCTATGGGCGACACGGATCGGCTCTATGAGGACCGGGTTGCCAGACAGGACTCTGCGGTGCTGGCGAGTGCACAATTGGTACCGGAGCCAGGGCCCAGGCTGGCGGAGCAGATCAAGCAACTCGAAAAGCTATTGCGCCTCGCCGCCACACCGGTGCGGGTTCATTTTGAGTCCGACAATCTGACAGACGTTGTGATATACAAAGTCGGTCGTCTTGGCATTTTTACCACCCGAACCATTAACCTCAAGCCCGGTGTCTATGTGGCGGTTGGAGCAAGGGACGGTTATCGTGACGTCCGCCGCAGTTTCCGCGTCGTTGCCGACGGTGCGATGGAGCCGATCATCCTGAAGTGTGAGGAACCGATTTGAGTCGCAGAATTGTTGTTGTCGATGTGAACGGCGAACGTTTGCTGGATGACGGCAACTGGCCGCTTAAAATCGGTTATCTGCCGGGTGCGGACATCCGTGTCGTCGGCACCATTGCAGATGGTGATCTGGCGCTGATTGATGTGCTCGATGAACGTCCGTTCCTGCAGCGTATTGGCACGGCCAGCGGATTGACCATTAACGATGAGCCGGTCTCATCAAACTGCTGGCTTGGGAACGGTGATGTCATTGCCGCACATGGCACAACCGTCAGTTGTATTTTTGACGACAACGAAATGCGATTCGTTGTTGCGGCACAACCCGTTGACTACCCGACACTGCCGCCCGAGATTATTTCGTCGGATGACAATTCCGATGATAATGACATTCATATTGCGCCAATCCGCAGCCGATCACCTGCGATACCGGACAGTCCCGAAACCCGTGCGACCCACCGGGCAAAGCTGATCGGCGTCGGTGCGTTGATCGTATTGCTGATTGCGGCGGTGTACCTGTTTACATCAAAGGCGGTCTTGATCGATGTCGAACCGGCGGGTGCCGAAGTACACATTACCGGAGGTCTGCTGAAACCTAAATTCGGCGATCGCTACCTGTTGCGTCCGGGGAGTTATAACGTCATCGCCGCAGCTGAGGGTTACATTACTGCGCGGGACGAGATTGTTGTCGAAGAGGCTGCAAACCAGTCATTTAGCATGCAACTCGAAAAGCAGCCCGGACGCCTGGCTGTTGAGACGCTACCGGCAGCCACTGCGCGTATAACTATTGATGGCCAGTACCTCGGTTCGACAGCAGACGGACCCTTAAAGGTCGTGCCGGGGCCTCATGAGGTCCTGATCGAGACAGATCGTTTTCTTGATTATTCGGGTTCGATCGAGATCGAAGGACGTAACCTCTTGCAGACTTTTCACGCCGAACTCAGTCCCGGATGGGCTGATGTGACGTTTGCGTCTCAACCGGCTGGCGCAACCATTCTGGTCGATGACGAAGTAATGGAAAAAACGCCCGGGACGGTCGAGATCATGGCCGGATCACATGAGGTCGCTGTGCGCAAAGACGGGTTTAAACCCTGGCGACGGTCGTTGACAACGGTGGCCGGAGGTTTGCGTGAATTGACTGACATTCGCCTGGAGGAAGCAGATGGATTGTTGTCCGTTACTACACGTCCGTCCGGCGCTGCCGTCAGTGTCGACGGTCGCTACCGGGGCAAGACGCCTGTCGATGTCGAACTGGCGCCCGGCGCAAGCTACGAGGTGATCGTGACCAAGCCCGGTTTTGCATCGGTCAGTAAAAAAATCCGTATTGAATCCCGACAAAGCCGGTTTGTACGTCTTGATCTCGAAGCGCGAACCGGAGTTGTGCAGATTCTTAGTACGCCCCCTGATGCGGAGTTATTCATTGACGGTCGGTCTGTCGGCCGTACCGGGCAATCGTTGACACTGCCGGCGCGTGAACATCGTATTGAGATTCGCAAGGCAGGATTTGCAGTCTACCAGGCGAAAATTTTACCCAAGCCAGGTCTGCCCAAGACGCTGGATATCAAGTTGTTAACACCCGTGGAGGCCTTCGTCGCGGCACATCCGCAGGTCATCGAAACATATCAGGGCACCTTTTTGCGCCTGGTCGGTCCCGGTCAATTCGAGATGGGCGCGCCTCGCCGTGAACAGGGACGACGGCCGAACGAGTCACGCCATGAGGTCAGACTGACCCGCTTGTTTTATATTGCAGAGCAGGAAGTCACCAACGAACAATTCAGAGCATTTAAACCCAAGCACACATCCGGGGCCGAGAAGTATCGTCAACTGGGCGAGGATGATCATCCTGTCGTTCTGATGAGCTGGGAAGAGACGACCGGTTACTGTAACTGGCTCAGTGGCAAAGATGGACTGCCGTTTGCATATGTCGTCAAGGACGGGAAAATCGTGCTCGCATCACCGCCGAACACCGGTTACCGGTTGCCGACCGAGGCTGAATGGGCCTGGGCGGCTCGCTATAGCGGCCGCGGAGTACGCCGCAAGTACCCGTGGGGTGACAAGATGCCGCCGCCGGCCGGTGCCGGAAATTACGCGGATGTGTCGGCTCGTAGTATTCTGAATAACGTGTTAAGTAACTATAACGACACTTTTCCCGTCACCGCGCCGGTCGGAAAGTTTGCGGCGAATCCGGTCGGGTTGTTCGACCTGGGCGGTAATGTGGCTGAATGGGTTAACGATCATTATGGGATTTATACGGATGTCAGTAGTGTCGAGGTCGATCCCCTTGGGCCTGCCACCGGCCAGTATCATGTGATCCGGGGTTCCGGGTGGCGGCATTCCAGTATCGGTGAGTTGCGACTGGCATATCGGGATTTCGGCGATCGTGGTCGGTTTGATGTCGGGTTCCGGATTGCGAAATACGCTGATCCGATCAAGGAGGAGCAAGACTGATATGCGATACGCGATGTTGGGCTTGTGGCTTGCAATTATCGTTGCAGTCGGCGCGAATGCCGATGAACCTGTTTCCGGTGTAGAGGACGCGGAGCTTGCCGAGCCCGAATCCGTGGTTGAGAAAGAAGCAGAAGCAGATGCCGAAATTCGTCAGATTGAGGAGGGGGTTAGTGGCGCGGACGAAGTAAAGGAGTTTGTGCCGAAAAAACCTTTATCCGCTGATAAGGCGATTGCCTTGCCGTCGGATATATAGGCTGCATCTGCCGAACGTAATTTACAGGAGCGGTTTTGGCTGTCTCTGCAGGCGAGTTGGTGAAGTTTGTGGGACACTACAGGTCCCGGATATCGTTGGTTGAGATTGATCGGATATGAAAAAAAGTTTTTCCACTGAATTTGTTTTCCAGCTGTTTTCGCTGATTATCGCAATCATCATCGTGCATACGATCTATGTTGGCGTGATTCGACCCAATGCCGTCGCAATCCTTGAGGAGCAGCGAGTCATGTCCGCCCAGGATCCCGAATATGTGCCCCAGCGGTCCGGGTATGTCATCGTCATGGATTTTGAGCAGGAAGCCTGTTTTATCCTGATGATCTGGGCACTGTCGATCATGGGTTATAAAGCGCGAGACACCAGTCACGAGCGGGCGCTGCTGTCTCTTGATCTGGTGCCGGTTGCCGAGGGTGTTCGCATATTACCGGAGGACAGTCGTGAGTATGCGCGGCAGCTACAGGCATTGCCGGATCCGCAACGGCACTTGTTATTGCCGCGTGCGCTGCTGGCCGCGCTGGAGAGGTTTGGTGCAACACGCAATGTTCAGGATGTTTCATCCACGATGCATACAATTGTGTCCTCCGAGGCCGAGCGCCTCGAGTCGGAGTTGTCGATGATTCGTTATCTCGCCTGGGCGATTCCTTCGATCGGATTTATAGGCACGGTGCGTGGTATCGGCGCTGCGCTCAGCCTCGCAAATCGTGCTGTCGAAGGTGATATCAGCGGTGTGACGCAAAATCTTGGTACCGCATTTAATTCGACATTCATTGCGCTGTTGATCAGTATTTTTCTGATGTTTCTCGTGCATCAATTACAGCTGTTGCAGGAGCGGCTTGCGTTCGACGCGGAGAGCTATGTCGATCAGCATCTGATCAGGCATATGTACACGCACTGAATTGGCAATGAGACTGTTTGCCGATGACGATAATTGCAATTGATTTAAACGATGCGGCGCTCATGGCGGTGGGGCCCAATGGCGTGCTCGACCCCGGTAAAAGTCCTGAACCCGGCTATGCGGCGGTTTCCGGCAGCTCATCAACTTTCGGTTTAGCCGCCTGGCGGCAGGCGCGGCTGCGGCCCCGTGATATTCATAATCGCTTCTGGTTTGAGTTGTCGGCAGATTCGATGTTGTCGCCGGTTGGATCGTATGTGACATCGGCTGATATGGTGCACGCGCAACTTCAATCGTTGTGGCAGAACTGGTCGGGCGGAGTCAGCTCTGTGATTTTCGTCGTTCCTGCCTATTGGTCGCAGGAGCAGCTGGGTTTGTTGCTGGGTATTGCCGAAGAGCTTGCGATTCCCGTAGCCGGTCTCGTTGACAGTGCTGTGGCTGAGACACGTTGCCGCTACGAAGTCGATGACCTGATAGATATCGATGCATCGTTGCACGCAGTCACCGTGGCCCGGATGAAGCAGGATGGCGGTGCGGCAGTCGAATTACGCCAATCGATCGAAAGCATTGGTATCGAACGCCTCGAGCGTGCCTGTGTCGAGCATATTGCTGTGTGTTTTCTTGAGCATACGCGGTTCGATCCGTTGCATGATGCGAAGAGTGAACAGGCTCTTTACGATAGTCTCGGCGAGTGGTTGCGGGTGTTGCAACGATCAACTTCCGTTGTCGCAACACTCGATCGGGGTGGTGATGAATATTCGGTGCCGGTTATGCGTGATGGACTGGCCGCAGCACTGGTGAACTGCTGTGAGCCGCTCATGCAGCATATCCGCAGTCGGCTGACAGCCGGACGAAGTGTTGCAATCCAGGTCGTCGACCGGCTTGCGCGTTTCCCCGGTATTATCGAATACATCGACCGATTGTCGCGGGTAACGACTTTTGTTCTTGAGCCTGCAGCTGCTGCTCTGGGTGCGTTGAGCCGGACTGATCAGTTTGCGAAGGTGAATGGTGGCGTAGCCCTGAAAACTTCGTTGCGTTGGGACCGGGCAGCTGTCGATGTTGCAATGACTCGTCACACGTTACAGCCGTCGTCGAACATCGATTTGCCGACACATGTCTTGCTTACGGCACGTGCCTATAGAATCGGTCGCGAACCTTTGTACGTCGGTAGCGAACTTGCACCGGATGAATTCGGCATCGGTCTGTCGGATGGAGCCCGAGGTATATCCCGTCGTCATTGCAGTATTCGGGTCGGCCTGAACGGTGTCGAGTTAACTGACCACAGCCGCTTCGGGACACGGCTCAATGGTCATGTTATTGATCAGGCTGCCGTATTACAGGCAGGTGATATTGTCAGCATCGGTAATCCGGCAGTCGAGCTGAAAATAATTTCTGAAGTGAAGTCTGCGGGGTCAGACGATGGCGCGTAGGAAATTTGATGTGTTCAACCTGTCATTTCTGGACGTTATGGCATGTGGTCTTGGCGCTATAGTCCTGTTTTATATGATCATCAATGCACAGGTTGCGGCCCGCGCAGATTTGGCGAACGAAGAAATGCTGGCCGAAACCAGCCTGCTGGAAGAGGAGGTTTTCGACGGCAGGAAAGATCTGATTCGCGTTCGGACTACCCTTAAGGAAGAAGAGGAGAGGCAGGCATCAGCTGCAGACGAAGCCGATGCATTGCAAAGGACGCTGGAGCGGTTGCTCGAAGAGATTGACAAGGTTGATAAGGCGGGACTGGCACAAACCGACAGCATCGAAAAACTCATGTCGGATGTCGAGAGGCTGAAGCAGGCGAAGCAGAAGATGCTGGCAAATGCCGCCGACCCGGGCGAGAGGTCCGGGCGAAGCCCGCGCAGTTATATTGGTGAAGGTAACCGTCAATACCTGACCGGTATGAAAATGGGTGGTAAACGGGTCCTGATCCTGGTCGACTCGTCGGCCAGCATGCTCGGACGTTCCTACGTCAATGTTGTGCGTTTTCGACTGATGGATGACGCGCGGAAACGTCAGGCGCCGAAGTGGAAACAGACTGTCGATACGGTTGACTGGTTGACAACCAGGCTCGAGCCGGGCACGAAGTTTCAGATATATACATTTAATGAGGATGTTGCGAGCGTTCTGCCTGATTCAACAGGAGAGTGGCTAGACGTAAGAGACGGGAGCGGGGTAGATCAGTCTATTGCAGCATTACGGAAGGTGATGCCGGGCAAAGGCAGTAATCTGTACCGGGCATTTCATGCCATACGGGATCTGGAGCCGTTACCGGATAATGTATTTCTTCTGACCGACGGGTTACCGACGCAGGGAAGGGTTGTGCCCACTAAAACCGAGATGGTCAAGGTTACTCGTCGTGTCGATTTATTTAACAAGGCCAGACGGGAATTGCCGGGGCGTGTGCCGCTGAACATTATTTTGTACCCAATGGACGGCGATCCCGATGCGGCCGCCTATTTCTGGCGACTGGCAGTAGAACGCAGGGGGTCTTTTATGGCCCCGTCACGGGACTGGCCCTGAGTACATGCAGTGAGAGCGTATCCATGAAAAAAAATCGTGATATGGAGACCTTTAGCCTGTCGTTTCTCGATGCCGTGACCTGCGCATTCGGTGCGGTGATCCTGCTGCTGGTGCTGACAAAAATTTATGAGCCACAGATTATCGAGCGCAGCAAGCAGGAATTGGCCGGCCTCATCGCAGCATTGCAGCAGGAATTGTTTGAAATGCGTGGCGAGGTTGCCGTCATGAGCCGGGATCTGCTGACGGTTAAAGAGCAGTTGTCTGAATCAGGGCGGCATCTTTCAAATCTGCGCAAGTCAGTGACCGAAGCACAGGGCCGTTATGATGCGTTACAGATTGATTCGCAGGGAAGTGTTGAAGAGCGACAGGCACTGCTTGCGGCGCGCCAAAGCCTGACCGATGAGATGAAGATTCTGCTTGCCAACTATCAACCGGAGCAGGGCGATACTACGGTGGGCGGAATTCCGGTAGACAGTGAATATATTATTTTTGTCATCGATTCATCGGGCAGTATGCAGGCAGGTGCATGGCGTACCGTGGTTGACACCGTAGAAGATACGCTGAAGGTTTATCCGAAGATCAAGGGTATACAGGTGATCGATACCGATGGTTATTATCTCGATGCAAAATATGCGAGTCGCTGGATTCCGGATACGTCGAGCAATCGGCGTCGCATCCTGAACGGAATCAAGAATATGCGCCAGGCACGGAACTCGAGCCCGCGACGAGGTGTGCAAAAAGCGATCGAACAGTTCTATGAGCCGGGATTAAAGGTCAGTCTGTTTATTTTCGGCGACGATTTTGATGAAGATCGGAAGACCATTGAGCAGGTTGCAAATTTTGTCGACAGCATCAATACATCGGATGAATTCGGTAATCGCCTGGTACGGATTCATGCGGTTGCATTTCCGACACAGATAAATCAGTTCAGTTATCGTTTTATCCGTTTCTCTCATCTGATGCGCACCTTGTGTGCCAGAAATGGAGGGACTTTTATCGCATTGACACAATCTGTGGGCGGCGGAGGTTTCAGAATCCGGATTGGTGCGCGACAGCCGGGAGGAAACGGCGATGGTTAACTCATCCGAACTGATTACGCGGCGTTGCAAACCCTGCGAGGGAGGGGTGCCTCCACTTGAATCCGGTGCCATTGCACAATTGATGCCGGCATTGCACGAAGACTGGATGCTCTCGGCGGACGGTAAATCGATACAGCGTACATTTACATTTGCCGGTTACCATCGGACAATTTCATTCGTTAACGCGATCGCCTGGATTGCAGAGAATGAAGGCCATCACCCTGACCTGACTGTGCTGTATGGCAAGGTTGGGGTCCTTTATACAACGCATGCGATCAAAGGGTTATCAGAGAATGATTTTATTTGTGCGGCAAAGATTGATCGCTTGTAATGAGTATTTTTGGGGATATTAAACAGATGACTCGTAATATGGAGGTGCGTAATCCACGCACCGGAGAAAATGATTTTTCAATCCAGTTGCTTGATGCTACTGAAGTGGGGATGCTGGCCGAAGGTTTAAGGGCGTCGCAACAAGCCTGGCTTGATTTTGGCGTTGAACGACGTTGCGAGATTGTCCGGGCATGGGCGACCTCGTTGTTGGGCAAGCCCGATGCGATTCTTGATGCGCTGGCAACTGATACCGGCCGGCACCTTGTCTCGCGGGTAGAAATTCGGGCGCTTGAGGGTATTGTAGCCGGCTGGTGTGCCGTTGCACCGGGTTTATTATCCGGAGACGACGAAAAACCCTCGATAACGGAAGGGGTCGGTATCCGTACGCAACTGATTCCCTATCAACTCATCGGCGTCATCAGCCCATGGAATTTTCCATTCCTGTTATCGATGCTCGATTCAATCCCGGCGCTCATCGCCGGGTGCAGTGTGATTGTCAAGCCCAGCGAAGTAACGCCACGATTTATCGGACCGCTGATCGAATCATTGACGGTGTTTCCGGAACTGGCGTCTGTGTTCCACTGGATTGATGGTGATGGCGGAACCGGTGCCGCCATGATCGAGAATGTCGATGCAATTGCATTTACCGGTAGTGTTGCGACCGGGCGAATAGTGGCAGAAGGGTGTGCACGAAACTTCATTCCTGCATTTCTCGAATTGGGCGGTAAGGACCCGGCGATTGTATTACCGTCTGCAGACCTTGAAAAAGCAGCGCGCATCGTATTGCGGGCTTCAGTGCAGGCAACCGGGCAGGCCTGCCAGTCGCTCGAGCGAATCTATGTGCATGAAGACCGTTACAAGGCTTTCGTCGATGTGCTGGTATCGTTGGCCGAGAAAGTGGAACTGAATTATCCTGATATCCATCAGGGACAGATTGGCCCGTTAATCTTTTCAAAACAGGCAGATATTATTGCCGCACACATTGAAGATGCACTGCAAAAAGGGGCACAGGTTCGTTGTGGCGGCAACATAGAAAATCACGGCGGCGGTACCTGGATTCGCCCGACTGTCCTGACCGGTGTTAACCACTCGATGAAAGTCATGACTGAGGAAACGTTTGGTCCGGTTATCCCGGTTATGCCGTACAAAGATGTCGATGAGGCCATCAAACGGGCTAACGATACAAAATACGGTCTGTCGGCCTCGGTGATTGGTCCTGATATCGAGGAGGCAGTTGCCGTAGGCCGGCGCATCAATGCCGGTGCGATCAGTATCAACGACGGGGCTTTGACCACCGAGGTACATGATGCGGTCCATGATTCGTTTTTATTGTCGGGGATGGGCGCGGCGCGGATGGGTGCATCCGGAATCACGCGTTTTTTGCGGCAGAAGGCATTGCTGATCCGGCATGCGGAGGCGTTGGGGATTGATTCGCTGGATGAGGGGCAGTTGAAGTAGGGGAGTGTTGATCCTGGGTTTGGTTTTTTAACGGGACGGCTTTCCCCGGGCGGTTTTTTCCGTCACCGGTCCGCTCGGAGACACGCCGTGAACACATCCATGTGGGCTCG
>CAYNMF010000027.1:0-16727 GCA_964398325.1 uncultured Chromatiaceae bacterium
CCGGCAAATCAGGTCGTAAAATCAAATACATACCACCGTTGTCATGGACGGTTTCACCTGTCATGTATTTTGCAGCCGGTGATGCCAGAAACAAAACGGCCCCGGCGATGTCACCCACTCCACCCAGACGATTCAGCGGAATCTGTCCGATGAGCCCGTTTTTTTGCTCTTTATCGAGACTCTGAGTCATTTCCGTTTCGATGAAGCCCGGAGCGACAACGTTTACGGTTATCCCGCGTGAACCGACTTCTCGCGCCAGCGATTTGGAAAAACCGATCAACCCGGCCTTGGCCGCTGAATAGTTGGCTTGTCCGGGGTTACCCATGGATCCAACCACGGATGATACGGATATGATACGTCCATGCCTGGCTTTCAGCATGCCGCGCAGAACTGCCTTGGACAAATGAAAAACGGATGTCAGATTCGTTTGAATAATCGCATCCCATTCTTCGTCCTTCATGCGCATCAGCAAATTATCCCGCGTGATACCGGCATTGTTGACCAGGATCGTCACGGCTCCCTCCTGACCGCCAATATCTTTCAGTGTCGCAACGATTGATGCCGGATGACTGACATCAAGAACGACACCGCGACCAGTGATACCAGCAGCCGCGAAACGATCGCCGATTGCGGCTGCCCCGGCCTCGGTCGTGGCCGTTCCAATGACAGTTGCGCCCGCCTGGCCCAGCAGGTCGGCAATCGCCGCGCCAATGCCGCGCGATGCGCCGGTCACGAATGCGACCTCACCCGTCAATTCAAACAGCTCAGCGATTTGATTCATGCTAACAACCATCCAATGATGGCGCGCATTATAACCGTGTCCGAAGCCGACACCAGATGTCATACACCAGTCCCGCGATCAGCCCGCCGATTGCACCCCACAGATGCGCCTCCGTAACGACCGGACCGCCAACAATACCTTCGGACAGTGGCATCGCACCCATTGTCTGTTCCCAGAACAGCTTGCCGGCAACGCCCAAAAGCAGCCCCCAGCCCACACGATAACCATGCCTGATCCAGCTTACAGCACCAAATACGAACAAGCCGTGCAACGCGCCCGACATCCCGACCACCCAATGTGCATCAGGCGTTAATGCATACAGACCAAGGCTTGAGGCCGCGCAGCACGCTATCAATACGAAAAACCACGTCCACGCCGGGGCCTCATCGGCAAACAACCAGCCGATCATCAGGAATCCGGCCACGTTCAAAAACAGGTGGCGCCATCCAAGGTGGATGAAATTCGCCGTCATGATGCGCCAGAACTCTCCGGCCGCAAGCGCATCGCGATCAAAACGCAGCAAGGCGCGCCACTCTTCTGGTAATACCTGCAACACTGCCATCAGTACGATAACGGCCAGCCATGGGCGCATGGCCTGAACAGGAATATCTGAAAAATATGCTTTTATATTAGATGCTAATGACATTTTTCTAATATAATATATAACTAAAGTCGGTGACCAGCGGCAGCAATGCAGCACAATTTTTCACGCAATAATGGGATTGAAGTTACTGACATGGCCGAACAGTCGCTTTAGAGTCGCCGGATCATCTCAGAAACACGGACTATTTTCATGACATCGCCAATCACACCATACCGGATGAGCAATCGAGACGGGTTTACGCTAATCGAAATCATGGTTGTGGTCGTAATCCTCGGTATTCTGGCCGCGTTGATCGCACCTAATGTTATTAATCGCATCGATGATGCTCAATCCGTCAAGGTAAGGCAGGATCTGCGCTCTATCGAAAGTGCGCTCAAGCTCTACCGACTGGATAATTTCCGTTACCCCGACACCGAGGATGGTCTCGATGCACTGGTCACACCCCCGCAGGACCCGAATGCCCGCTGGCCCGCCGGCGGCTATCTCGATCGATTGCCAAAGGATCCCTGGGATCAACCGTACCAGTATCTGCACCCGGGCAACCAGGGTGAATTTGACGTCTACACGCTCGGCAGAGACGGTCAGCAGGGCGGTGAAGGTCTGGATGCAGATATGGGCAACTGGACACTCGACTGACGCGTACCTTCGAAGGCACGCCCGATAAACATGGCGCCCATGGCAAATGTTCGATTGTCCGGAACATGGCAAACAGAGGGCTTTACACTCCTCGAACTGCTTGTCGTCGTATTCATCATGGGCATCCTGGCCACGATGTTCACGTTGTCAGTCGGTGTACTCGGTTCAGATTCGGAACTCGACAAAGAGGTCGACCGGCTCCAGGCACTGATAAATCTTGGCCTTGAAGACGCAATGACTCAAGGACACGAAATCGGCTTGCATTTCTACCCGGACGGTTATGAGTTTGCGACCTTTCAGGAGGACTTCGTCGATTATTACGACCCGGATGATGATGTGCAGGACCAGTCCGAATGGATCATTCTGGGCTCCGAGACCTTGCTCAGGCCGCGCCGCTTGCCCGAAGGCATCCTCATAGAACTGGAAATCGACGGCCGACAGATCGTGCTGAAAAAAAAGACAGAGACACAATTCGCCGATCCGGATGCCGAACAGGATCAGGCCATTAACGGGGACAAGGAGCTGTATCGTCCACAAATCTGGCTCTATTCAACCGGTGACATGAACCCCTTTGTGATCAGGTTTCACAGGGAATTTAGTAACGACAGCCTGATACTCGAATTTGGCGATGACGGTACGGTCGAACTGAGCAAGGGTTAGTCACGATGCTTTTGAACCGGCAACGACCCGACCATGAAGAAAGTGGCTTCACACTGATTGAGGTGCTGGTCGCGATGGCGATTCTCAGTCTCGGGATGATCGCTGTCTTCAGTGGCATGAATCAATCGCTGAACGTGACAACCCGCTTGCGCGACAAGACGCTGGCAAGCTGGATCGCGCTCAACAAAATAACCGAACTGCAGGTGACCGGTGAGTACCCCGATGCAGGTACCCGGCATGATCAGGTCGAAATAGCCCGGACGGATTGGGTCTACGAGATGAAGATCTCGAATATTCCGCAGATCGAGATGCGACGCATTGATATCACGGTCAGTTTTGCTGATACACCAGACGATATTCTGACGACTGTTATCGGGTTTATCGGGCCCGGACAAACACCCAAGGCTGGTCCACAGAATACGGGTGGAACGCAAAACAATGACAATGACTCGCCCAACGGTTTCGGCAATGGCTGGGAGCCTCCGCAGGAGACTCCGGGAGTAACCAGGTGACCCGCTGTAATCGAATAATTTCTCAACCGTCCTCGCCGGCCTGCGGCTTTACGCTGATCGAACTACTCGTGGCAATGGCCATTTTCGGCATCATCAGCGCATTGGCGCTGGGCGGACTGAATGCAATCGCCACGCAGCAGACTATCGCCAAAAGTCAGATTGAGCGTCTCGGCGACCTGCAACGCACAATGCGTTACCTGACTGAAGACTTTGCCCAACTCAATCCACGATATGTCCGTGACATCCTCGGCCAAAGTAATGAACCGCCACTGATCGCGGACCTGAGCGATGGCACGATTGTCAGGTTCAGCCACGGTGGCTGGCGCAACCCGGTACCCGTTAAAAGAGGCACTTTGCAGCGCGTCCAGTACCGTGTTGAGGATGCGGTACTGTATCGTGAATATTGGCCTGTCATGGATTATCCGTTGGGCATGGAACCGCGACAAATCGAAATGCTCAAAGATGTCGATGAAATGACCATTGAATATCTCGACAATCAATCGCAATGGCACATTCAGTGGCCCCCGCTCAGCCAGCAAGTCACTGATAATTTTGCCTATCCCCGCGCTGTCAGAATTACTCTGAACCTTGCGGACTGGGGAGAAATTGTCCGAATCGTGGATTTGCTTTAGTCATGCATCCGTGGTCCCCACCAAGCCGGCAACATGGCATCGCGGCAATTACGGCCTTGCTCGTCGTGGCTATTGCGACGGTACTCGCCGCCGAACTCGCCTGGGAATTACACGTCGACATCCAGCGAACCGAATCGATGCTCTTGCGAAATCAGGCCATTCAATTTGCACTCGGCGCCGAGCTCATGGCCGCCGACGGTTTGCGCAAGGATTTTGAAAGTGATGAGAAAGACAATCAGCACTGTGACTACCCCGGCGAAGGCTGGGACGAGGAAATCACGTTGCCATTCGAAGGTGGCATGGTGCGCGGCAAGATTACCGATATGCAGGGTCGCTTTAATCTGAACAATCTGCTCAAAAATGGTGTCAAAGATCAGGAAGCGGTCGATTTATTCACCCGCCTGCTCGAACAACTCGAACTGGATCCGACGCTGGCAGCAAAAGTATTGGACTGGATCGATCCCGACCAGATCGAAGAGTTTGGCGGAGCCGAAGACGGGTCCTACACTTCGCAGACACCCGCCTATCGCGCTGCAAACACGTGGTTCACGACGACGACGGAGCTGATGGCCGTGGATGGGTTCATCGATCCGCTGGCCACGGATACGGGCAAAGACATCTTTGCCTTAATCGAAAGGTATGTCGCAGCATTACCGAGTGGCCGGAAAATCAACGTTAACAGCGCCGAGGACCCTCTGCTGCTCGCATTCTCCAAAAATTCCGGCACAAATGATGCTGACGCACTGCGCGCCAACCGTCCCTACTGCGACCTGCTGGCGGCCGATGGTACGCAGGGCTCGTTTATGGCTGATGCCAAGGGTGTTATAGATGAAAATTTTGCGAACGAGTACCTTGATGTCGGCACGAGCTTCTTTCAACTTAAGGTGCTTGTAACCCTTGGCACTACTCAACTCACTATGTACAGTCTGCTCTACCGTGCTTCGAACGGACTCGTGACGACGAAACTGCGATATTTCGATACCAAATGAACGGAACTATACTTCTTTCGTATGGCTGATTATCTCGTATTGCGCTTTGCCGATATACCGACCGAGCCGGTCGAATGGATTATTGTCGATCAATCCGGCGCTCAGCAGGGCGGGATCGAACACGGTGATCTGCAGGCTGCTGCCGAAGCGGCTAACGGTAAGCGCGTTATCGCACTGGTACCCGGCACAAATGTATTGCGTGCATTCGTCGATCTTCCCATCCGCAATCGAGCAAAGTTGTTACAGGCGATTCCTTTTGCCATGGAAGACCAGCTGGCGGGTAATATCGAGGAATTACATTTCGCCGTAGGCCAGCGTGACGAGAGTGGCAGGCTGCCGGTTGCGGTCGTGCAACGTTTAAAAATGGAAGCCTGGCTTGAGCAGATTTCAGCTGTCGAGCTGGATCTTGTCGGCGTGTATATCGATAGTGACGCTCTCGGGGACATGCCTAACACAACGATCCTGCTGGTAGAGGCGCAACGGGTCGCCATTCACGATGCCACGGGCCATGTCGCCGCAGCTGATGCCGGTTCGCTCGATGCCCTGATTGACGTATGGCTGAACCACCACAAACACACCGAAAACGATAAATTACCGTCACCGATCAACTTGCTCATCTACGTAACCCCGGATCGCGAAGCAACTCTGCAGCCGGTCATCGATCGATTGCGACTCCAGGTTGAAACACTCGAAATACTGACGCTGCCCGATGGCGGATTACCACGCATGGCTGCACAGAGCATCGCCACACCCGGCATCAATTTGTTACAGGGAGTCTACGCCCCGCGTTCTACATTAGGCGCATATTGGCCCGCCTGGCGCGTTACGGCTGCACTGCTCGCCGGGTTGTGCATCATATTACTGGGTTCGAAAATATTTGAAATATCAACCCTCAACAGGCAAGCATCCGCGTTGGATCAGGCAATTGAACAGGCCATGCATTATACGTTTCCGGAAGTTCGTGAAATTCGCGATGCACGTGCATTATTTGAAAGTAAATTGCGGACGCTCGGCAATGCGGGTTCCGCAACAGCTGATGACGGGTTCCTGGGCGCACTGGATCATGTCGCTAACGCCGTTGGCGAACAGAAAGGTGTGGCAGCGATAGTCGAATCAATTAGTTACCGTTCCGGTATCATGGAACTCAGGGTCGTGGTGCCCAATGTCGAATCACTCGATAAAATTCGCGAATCCATCTCAAAAAATACCGGTTTGCAGGCGGAAATTCAGTCTGCCAATCCGGATGGCGAACGTGTTCACGGTCGCCTGCAGATCAAACGAGCGGGAGCCTGAAGATGAAAGAATGGTTCCGCAAACTTGCGCCGCGTGAACAAATTCTGGTCAGTGTTGCGGCTGTCCTGGCCGGTATAACATTGATCGTTACTCTGGGCATCAGGCCCGTTGTCAAAAATTCGATACGGAGTCACGAACGCGTTGCCGACAAGCGTGCGCTATTGTCCGAACTGGAGCGGGTAGCCGATCGAATCGGTCCGCAAACCGGTCAGAACCAGGCTGCTACGGGTACCGGCAATCAGTCCTTGGTGGTCATCGTTGATCGCACAACTCGTGGCAATGGTCTTGCGCCTTTCCTGAAACGCAATCAACCGGACGGCGCAAACAATATTCGACTGCGCCTTGAGGATGCACCTTTCGATGCCATCATAGAATGGCTGGGCACTCTTAAAAGTCAGCATGGGCTGGTGACAACGGCGGCAAACATTGATACAGCCAGCGCGACGGGTCGCGTCAACTGCAACCTGACGTTGTCACGGGGCGGTAGTTGATGTCAATTAATCGCAATTCACTGCTTGCCATCGCCGGTATCGCCAGCTTTCTCCTGTTTGTAATTGCCCGCATTCCTGCGGGCCTCATTATCAATCCGATTGGCGAGAGCCTGGCCGGACTTGTGCAGTTTGGTGGTATCGAAGGCACAGTATGGAGCGGCAGTGTGCGTTCTATCGACATGAATGGGTGGCAATTGCGTAACACGAGCTGGGACATGAATCCGGCCGCCCTGCTGCTCGGCCGGATGTCGACCCACTTTGCGACCCGCATCGCAGGCAGCGAGCTTACGACAGATGCTTCAGTCAGTGTGACCGGCACCATATCAATACGCGATCTTGAAACTACCGGGCCGATTGTACCGATTGCAGCCAATTTTAATCTGCCCGCAACTGGCGGGCGGTACCAGATCCGGTTGTCGGCATTAAACATCTCCGATGCCTGGCCAACCCGCCTCATAGGTTCAGTTCAGGTTATCGACGTTCCGGTCACTGTCGTCGGGGATGCAACCGGACCGACAGGTAACTATACGATTGTATTTAACGCTGAATCGGTGCCGGATGATGGTCAGTTGACGGGTGCATTAACGGATGATGGCGGACCGGTCGAAATCACCGGGAATATCGTGCTGACCCCACCGAATAACTATACGTTGCAAGCAAAACTGAAAGCACGCCCAGGCGCACCGGTTGAAATCACGCAGGCTCTCAATTTTGCCGGTCCCGTTGACCCGGACGGACATCACGAGTTTTCCATGACCGGGTCATTGTAATTGGTCGCAATCGACGAGATGAAAGATCTGCAGCAACGGAAAGTAAAGCGCCATTCGCATTTCCCTGTCTTCTGACGCTCGCAACGCATCCCGATAACGGGTTAACTGAGGACGATAACGTATCGCCTCGGATGCGAGAAAACTCTGGATATCTCCGCCTTCGTGGCTACTTGTCTTGTAATCAATAATCCAGCGTATACCGTCCTTACAGACAAATGTGCGGTCGATTACGGATTGTTCAAAGTCGTGCGGACCGGCAACTGTCATTGGCATTTCAACGTCAGAATTTTCATGTTGATTTGAAAGAATCCAGCGGCCTTTCTGATCACGCAGGGTTTTCTTCAGTGCGTCGGCGACCCGATCTTCGGCTTTTTGCAACATTCGCTGCTCGACACCCAGTTGTCGCAGCTTGCGTCTCATTGCAGGTCGCTGACGATCGATTTCATCGTCGTTATATCGATCTTCGCCGTCAGTGGCAATGGCCTGCAACCAGCGGTGTACGACCGTGCCGACATGCTTTGCCCATTGCGATGCCCACTCGTATTCAACCGCCTCTGTCGCATCGATCTCAACAACGCCGGGTACGGGTAACTCCGGATCTGCGACCTCTCGCAGGCGTCTGTTTTCAACCTCGAACCACTCAGGTTCCTGTTCCCATGCCGGTGGTTTGACGACAGGATCCGGTAATACTCCAAGGGCATCGGCTGTGAACTCGCAGGGCATCGTCGGCCATAGTCGGGACAGCAACGTCGTGCTATCCGGTTGCGCAATACAGTCCGGTTTTTTTCCATCACGTTGCAATTGGGCAAACAGGTGCAGGCGCCGCCTGGCACGCGTCACAGCAACATATAATAATCTTTGCTGCTCATAGATCTCCTGCTGCTTTTCGAAACACCAGAGCAGATCGTACAGAGGCTCCGATTTATCGATAGTCGGTTTAATCGGTGCGACAACGAGCGGTTCTTCGCCATCGGTTCGGGGCAACTCGTGAAACAACAGGGCCGGTTTCTGGCTGGTTCGGGTTCTGTAACCGAGACAGGGCAATATGACGGTATCGAATTCCAGTCCCTTTGCCTTGTGCATCGTCATGACCTGAACCTGAGCGTCGCCACTGCCGCGTGTAATCGATTTGTCTGCCAGGCGTTGCAACAATTCAGCTCCATCGAAGCAATCACCACCCTTTTCCAGCGTACCGAGTAGCGAGAAATATCGCCCGGCCAGATCCTGATCGGCAGAATCACTGATGGTCTGCGGGCCCTTCAATCGAACCCAGGTCCCCTCGACGAGTTCTCGTAACCCGATCGCGCCACGGCGCTGGAGGCCAGCGGCCATGATGCGGCGAAACGCCGCCAGCCTGATCTGGCCATCATCACTGAGTCGGCCGCAAATGGCAGGATCGGTGATGGATTGCCACAGGCAGGATTCATGGCCATCGGCGGCAAGTGTGTGCAAATCAGCAAGCGTCAACCCGGTCCATGGCGCACGCAGACAGGCCAGCCATGCAAGCCGGTCTCCCAGGTGCGTCACGGCTCGCGTCAGCGCCACCAGGTCTTGCACGACCTGCTGATCATCCATATTTTCCAGATCCGCCGCCGTGTAGTTGATCTTCGCCGCTCGCAATGCGTTGCAGACTTCTCGTGCATGACTGCGACTGCGAACCAGAATGCCGACCGTTTCTTCGCGATGGCGTTCCAGTACACCGCGCACGAGTGCTGCAATCTTTGCGGCCTCGACATCGCGCTGCCCGTGCTCGACAACATCCCAGTAAACTCCGGCACCTGTTGATGTGTCTCTCCACGGAACGCTCGACTCGAATTGGACTGCACCTGTCAAAGCATCGCTGCCTTCGCCCATAATCTGACTGAACAGGTCGTTAAACCAGTCGACAATCACTTTATCCGAACGAAAATTCGTTTTAAGGATAAGCGGTTCGATTTTCAGATTGCCAATTCCCTGGTCCTGCGTCTGAATGAAAAGGCCGACTTCCGCTTCGCGAAATCGATATATCGATTGCATCGGATCTCCGACAAGAAACAGACTCCTCCCGGAATCATTCTCCCATCCCGCCGTGAATCGTCTGATCAGGTCGTACTGTGAACGTGATGTATCCTGAAATTCATCGACCAGGATATGCTGGATCTGATAATCGAGTGCCAGCCCGAGCTCCGTCATGTTTTCATCAGAACCCACCGAATTAAGGGCT
Organism: uncultured Chromatiaceae bacterium; assembly: GCA_964398325.1. GTDB lineage: Bacteria > Pseudomonadota > Gammaproteobacteria > Steroidobacterales > SMWD01. Next base: position 9,572 of record CAYNMF010000027.1, read on the forward strand.
TCCTGCGCAATTTCCGTGAAGTCGGTTTGCCCGCGTTCTGCGAATAACTGTTTGAGAACTGCGACCATGGCCGGCAGCACCGGGAACAAAGCAGCCAATACATTCCATTGCGCATCGCTGTAGTGCGGATCGGGCAGTATCTTTACTCGTGCCAGTGCCGTTTCAAAATGCGGGTAAGCCGATAATTTCTCGAGTACTTTCAGTGCCTGTTGTTTTTCATCTTTTCGAGCAGGTGGGAAACCGGAATTCTTATCTACCCTCTTTCGCCATGTTCCGTTTTTCGTCAGCAATGTATCGGCTGCTGCACGCCAAAGCGAAAGATTTTCAATCGTCAGGGCAGGCAATTCCTGTTGGTCTGCCCATGCGATAATCGCTGCATCCGGTTTGTTCTCGATGAGTCCTGAGGCTGAATTTTGTAACAAGGTGATGAGATCACACACCAGTTCGCACGGAATCTTATCCCCGACATTATGCAGCTGGCTTTCGATGAGTTCACCGAGGGTTGCCTCCAGCCACGCCCTTAACGCTTCTGGATCTTCGATTTGTCCGGTGCCTATTTTGCGCAGCCATTGATCCCGACGCTCGAGCATCATCCTGAGCAGCGTTTCGAGCCGATCCGTAACATTATCGCAGTGCGCCAGCAACAGTCTGACGGCAGCACCGAGTTCACCGTCGTCCTGGCCAAAAGCAATGGTTCGTCTCGCCACCTCGCGATACAGCGGTCCGGTATCCTCCAGCAGAATATTCGCTGAGGTCACGCCAGTGCTGAGCGGCGCGCGCCGACCGATACGCGAGTTAATCGAATCAATCGTACCGATACGCAACCGCACCGGATGTCCGGCCAGATCCCAGCCTCGGGATTCGTCACGTGCTACGACTGCACGGGCCAGCCGGTAGCCCAGATGAAGATGTTCTTCACCGGGTTCGTCGCCACTGCGTGCTGCCCGCAACGCTTTATTGACACGATCACGCATTTCGGCCGTGGCCTTACGCGTAAAAGTGATGGCAAGTACCTGTTCCGGTTCATCAACGATCGCCAGCAGGCGCAGATATCGTTGAATCAATAATTCCGTTTTACCCGACCCCGCCGGCGCCTGAACGATGAATGATCTTGACGGATCCAGTGCACGCTCGCGTACATCGGCATCGGCAGGTTTATTTTGTGTTGCCGACATCAGTCATCAACCCGGAGAGACGAATGCACCCGTGTCAGCATTGCGAACTCTCCACAGGCCTCATTATTGTTTTGCGCATCGATCCGCACATCACCGGCCATGAACTCGGTGACCATATGTTCCAACCAGTAGCCCCATTGCGCGACGACTTCTGTCCATTCGCTACCACCGAATTTATCGGGTGCAATAATGCCGCTGATCTCGATATCAGTGGCGCCAACGCCAACCAGTGAGACTTTTTCGTCAATTTTTATTAATGCAATGGCATCAGCGTCGCCAGTCACCGCATATAACGGTAACTGTGGCTCGCCCGGACGTTCGCCACGCCACTTGTCCATGCTGAACGCCCTGCCCGTTTTGTAGTCAATAATCATTTTTTGTCCGGATTCCAGCTGATCGATGCGATCAATACGCAAATTAAGTTTCAGCTCACCGATACATGCCAGGTGTTTGGCTTCCAGTCCCACGATGGTAAACGGCGGGCGTTGCCGGTCTGTATCGACCACTTCACCGAGTAATCGAACCAAACGTCCAAATTCATTGTGACGCAGCGCATTCGATAACGGGTGACTGCGCGGCACATGCCTGTTTAGCGACAATTTGGCGGCAGTATCAATGGTCGTGCGTATATTCTCTTCCCCGGACTTCTGCGGGCCACCGAATGCCTTAAGCCGCTGATACAGTTCTTCGAGCGCGTCATGAAAAATATTTCCGCGCCAGGCACCATCGATTCCAAAGGGCGGGACCCGTAGTGGTTTGGCGCCGAGCCGAATTTCAAAGAATGCGCGGGCCGGACAATGTGACTGGAGATTTAATACCCGACTACCACCACGAATGGCTCCAGGATCGCAGACGGGGGGGGCCGTGTCACAGTCCAGAACTTCAAAAATGGTATCGCCAGACACACTTGTTTTATTGCAGACTTTCGGGGCCTGCTCGGAGGAAGCCTCTGGCAGAGACTCAAGAATCGGGCTCGGCGCCAGCATTGTATCGTCACCCTCCCCGGCCCAGCTCATGACCATATCCGGCGCCGCAGCCATCAGACGACCCAGTTGTTTGGCAGAGGTCTGGCGGTATACGCCGGGATCAGCTTCCGGTATGCCACGGTCGCGTTGAAGGAGCACCGCAATCAACGGGTTTGCCCGGGGAGACAGCGGCCAGGCTTCGCTCGTCAGCCCGGCGCACCAAAGACCGTCAAACCGGTAATCTGCAGCATCTGCCATCGACAGAATTTGCACTGCATTGTCGCCGGCATCGTCCCGTATCAGCTGATCCTGGCAGAGCGCTGCGATCAATCCAACTGCATGGTTGAATTCGATCCTGCCGATAAACTCATTGAGAGCCGCAAATTGCTCGAGCAGCGACTGCCAGGCCTCAATGGTTCTATGTTCATCGCACATCAGCACTCTACCCTTGCCCCAGCCGATCTTGCGCAGGTATTGGTCAATCGTGGCAACCCAATCTCCCGGCTCCTTCCGTTCGCGCCGACCCCTGGATGAGTCAGCGATGGCAAGACCTGCACGAAGAATATCCATCATTTGCGGAACCGCAGCATCTCCGCGGGCCGAATCGGCTTCAATCACTGCACGCAGGTCGATCTCATGAAATTTTCTTTCACGGCACACGATGTCCAGTATCGCGCGGGCATTTGCTTCCGTGTCGACGCCGCGCAAATAAGGTGAGCGCAGTAACTGGCCAAAGTCCCGGTAATCCATTTTGCCGAGTGGCACTCGCAGCGCTATCAACGCCGTATGCACCAGGCCGGTATCGGCCAGACGCTCCATACCGACAGTACTTACAACCAATCTTCCGGCAGCACCAAAGCGCCAGCCCGGCGCAATCGTGTCGAGTAACTCACGGCGCAAATCTGCAGCGTGTTGCGTAATCTTTGGCAGCACAATGCCGATCGACGCTCGTGGGTCATTGTCTCGCAATTGGCGTACCCAGGACGCGATACGTCGTCTTTCATCATCGTTATCCGTGCAGGCAACCCGGCACGCGTTACCGTCAGGATCCGAAACCAAATCGAACCCCCAGCCGGCGAATCGACCAAGGCGCTTGAGTACATCCGTGATACGCTGCAGTTGTGGCGTGATCGTGTAAAAGCCGATGAAACGAACAGGGCCCGGTAATTCGATCACACCCGAATCGAGATCTTCACACACGAGACGAGGCACAGACCATGGATCAACCCAGCCTCGCTCACTGACCCGTAATTCATAACCAAGGGCCCAGTCAGCAAACAGGCGTTCATCCTGGCTCACTGCTGTGGCTTCGAGTTCGCGGGTCGAAATACCCCACTCCCGACACAGCCGCCATCCTTGCATGACCCGCCTGACGACACTACTGCGACCAGACAAAATCGCCTGGAGTGTTGTGTCTCTCAACTGGGATTCGCCAACAAACCGTGATTGACGTGACGACAGCAGATTCAGTCGCCCCGCCGTGCCGCCTGCCAATAACGATTGTTCCCAGAGCCGTTCGAGCCAGGCATTGAGCGAAACAATGTCAGGCGTTGACCAGACCTGCTGTCCGGCATGCATGGCCGACTCATTGAAATGCCATTTCCAATGGCGCGCAAGACCCGGGTCCGCTGTCACAACCGTTGCACCGGCCGCTAATTCCGGAAAAATTAAATTCTCTATTATTCTATTATTATTCAGATATATATACTAACTAGTGAAGGTTATTTCATGACTTTTTTTGCGGCATAAACCTGCAGCAGTTCATCGATTCTTGCAAATACATCGATCATCGTCTCGACATCCGGCAACAAGGTTATCCGAAAATAATTATTGTAATCGACATTAAAACTGACACCGGGTGCGACCAGAACATGTTTCTGCTCAAGCAGGTCAAGTGCAAACTGATTATCATCGAATTGCGGAAGCACCGCAGTGTCAACGCCCACAAACGCATACATCGAACCTCTCGGTTTCACCACCTTCAGGTATCGGCTTGCCGCAGTACTGTCGATAATGGCCTGACGGGTTTCATATAAACGCCCGCCAGGCCTGACAAGTTCCAAAATACTCTGAAAACCTCCCAGGGCTGTCTGCACCGCCCATTGAGCCGGGACATTGCTGCACAGGCGTAACGAAGCGAGTAATTCAAGCGCGTTCAGATATCCCTCGGCCCGGTCGATATTGCCGCTGACAACAGCCCAGCCGACCCGGTATCCACAGGCCCGATAGACCTTGGACAGACCGCTGAATGTAATGCACAGGCCATCATCAACCAGTGTCGCCATGGGTATGAATTCCACGTCGTCATAAGTCATTTCATCGTATATTTCATCACTGAAAATAACCAGATCATGTTGTTTGGCGATACTGACAATGCCTTCAAGTGTTGCCCGTGAATAAACCACACCGGTGGGATTGTTCGGATTAATAATGACAATCGCCCGCGTCTTGTCACTAATCAAACGCTTCATAGCTTCGAGATCAGGTGCGTGTCCGTTCGCAGGCGGACACGGATAATGCACTGGCTTGCCCTGGTTCAACGTAACTCCGGCTGTCCACAACGGGTAATCGGGACTCGGTATGAGCACTTCATCACCGGAATTGAGAAGACCACGCAAAGTCATGTCAATCAGTTCGCTGACGCCGTTGCCGATAAAAACATGCTCGACCGTTACACCCACGATGCCTCGGTCCTGCTGCTGCATGACGACGGCTTCACGAGCCGGGAAGATACCCTTCTGATGGCAATACCCTTCGCTGTTCTGCAAATTCTCGATCATCGCCAGGCGCATTGTTTCCGGTGTTCGAAATCCGAATGCACCCGGATTACCGATATTCAAAGAAATAATTTCATAACCGCGGCGTTCCATTTCATGGGCACGATTAGCGAGCTTGCCACGGATCTCATAACGAACATCGTGCAACGCTGAGCTGGTTTGAACCGGACTGGTCATATCACTTCCCCATGGCACTTCAGGCCAAACGTGCGCTCATGCCAGCGGCGAATGCAGCTTTGCTCATGTCAAGCATCGTGGCCGAGATAATTGCGACCAGTAATAGTGCGGAAATCACGGCAAAAGGCAAGAAGTAGGAACCTGAAGTACCGTACAAAATACCCGTGACGATCGGACCGGCTGCGCCACCGGCTGCATCCAGGATATTGACAGCTGCGAGAATTTTGCCCAACGCACGCATGCCAAATAAATCAGGCGTTAAGAGCTGGATCAATGTGTAAATTCCACCCCAACCGAAGCCAAAGAAAACCAGTCCTCCCCAGAGTGCATACGAACTCGTCCGGCTAATGGCAAATAATAAACACACGCTGCCACTAAACATTAATACAAGGCCGATTAATAGCATCATTTTGCGTCCAAAATTCTCGGCCAGGAATCCGCTGATGATCTTGCCCACTATGCCGCCGATAAAAAGGATTGAAACAGCGGTCGAAGCCACCTGCGGTGAATAATCCGACCTGCTCATATAAATGAACACATTGGTTGTCATGCCGAGAATCGAATAGAAGGTACACATTGCGATGACAGCAACGATCCAGAAATTACGGCTGCACAACGCCTGACCGAGTGAGTGTCCGGGCAATTCACTCGGTGTGGATTCAGCCTGCGTGAGCACAGGTTTACCGGCACTCATCGGTCCGTTTCTGATCACGAAAAACACGACCGGCAACAAGGCAAGCGGTATCCAGGCCAGCCACTCGAAAGCCTGCCGCCAATCCGTCTCTGAAATTATCCAGGTATTGAGTTTCGGAAAAAATGCATTACCGAAACTTGTCCCGGCCAGTACCAGGCCGATGGCCAGGCCGCGTTGCCGGTCAAACCAGCTTGAGATCAGGTAGACATTGACCATCAGTCCGCACAGCGCCAATACGACGCCAAATCCTGCACTGATCCAATAGACCTGGACCAATTGATCGACTCTTGCATACAACAAATTGCCAACAGCCAGCATCGCCAGTCCGACCAGAAGCAGCGGTTTAACGCCGACCTTATCAGCAAGCCACCCGGCGCCCAGACCGCTGACGGCAGCGGTCAGCAACATGATCGTGTCGCGCCATTTGATGTCCGATACGCTGACAACCGTCCCGGATGATTCGGAAATCGCATCAATTAATTTGATATCGAAAACGGTCATCCCGCCGAGTGTTATACCATTGGACACAAACAGTATGAGAAACGAACAGGCACAAATTACCCATCGATAGGCTCGGACTTCCGCTGTACTGCCATTCATCAATTAAACCTTTCAGTGATTGCCGAAAAAATATAGTGTCAACGGTGTCGGGGCAACGCTCCGGCCAGGGCCGCAACGATATAAACGACAACAGACACAAGCAGGCCGGTTAAGGCCGGTACCATCGCATCGGCTCGAACAAGTATGTCATTAGAATTCAGGATCGCCGCTGCCGCGCCGACGAGATAAGCAATCACAGCCGCCGGATTCCAGGCCGGTACACGTTCGAGCATCACGGGTTCGAAACGCATCTTCATAATGACATAGTAATGCGCAATCACCGGGCCGATCAGGGGCGGCACAATGCTCGCCAGAAATTCGATCCAGTTCATAAAATGCTGGTAAATTCCCAGACCTGCAATGGTGCCCAGTACACCGCAGATTACCGTCATAACGCGTTGCGGACGACGAAATACACTCGAGGTCTGAATCACCGGCAGGTAGAGGTTCGCGTCACCGGTTGTCCAGAGCGCGAGGCTCATGCCAATGATTCCGATGTACATGATGAACATGCCCTGTTCGCGGAGATAAACGGTGAAATCAAACGTACCCGACACAACGCCGCCGAGCGCACCGACAACCTGCAGGAACCATTGCGCGATGATCATGACAATAAACGGAATCGCGACCGCAACCCAGGCCTTGCGTGCAAACCGTGTGTATTCCGGCATCACAATTGCGCCGACAATCCAGGAACCAATTACAATATTGACGGCTTTTAACATCGTCAGCGGAGCATCGGCACCAGCTGCTCGTACAGCCGACATC
>CAYNMF010000027.1:16827-21781 GCA_964398325.1 uncultured Chromatiaceae bacterium
ATCCCCAGCCAAATGCAAGCGTCAACAAGGGCCCGGTGCCCCTGCGTTGCTTGTCGCTTAACGGTGCAACGGGATTATCCGCACTGTTTTTCTCAGTCTCGGAGTCATAACTCCACCAACGCTTGAAACTGCTCAATCCCATACCCCCCCGGATCCTGGAAATCACTCAACTATGGGCGCGGCTCTGGCCTGTCCACAACATGTCACCCGTTATTTGTCGTGCCTGAGCTCGACAAGTTCATAACAGGTTTGCATATAACCGCCAATGTCTCCACGCAGGAACGTAAAATCCCCGTCATTAGTACACCAGATATCATAAGGCGGGTGTGCTTCGGGTAGCCCCGGAGATGAAACGAAGCGAAAATGCAGGGCATCGAACTTTCCGGCCTCGACCTCGATCATTTCCTCACCGACGTACTCAACGCCAAAACCAATTCTGAACAACATGGGTCCGGTGGCCCCACGATGATCGGGTGATGACAGAAGCATTTCATCTATGCTCTGCACATCCGTTGCCGGTTTAGTCAGATCGAACAGTCGCATGTGCCAGGAATCACAGGCAATTGCATGATTCTGAAACGTCTGCAAACGCCCCCTGGTTTCCATACGCTGCGAGACCCGGCCATCCAGTAACGAGTTGGTTTCGCACTCCGCGAAATCCGGGCCGAACCGAAACCAGCCGCTGCCCATAAACTTATCGTCTACCGACAGGCGAACAAAGCAATCCATCGGAAACCAGTCTTCATCGATACTATATGTGATATCACGCATGACACTCGGCCGATCATCAATCTCGCAATGTGCAGTTATCGTGCGTTTGCCGTCACTGTGTACATCAACATGAAAGAACTCACGCCCCCTGACCTGATCCATTCGATCCGGCTTCTTGCTCGTGTACCTGATCGTGCCGCGAATCGACCGATGATCCCTCTGTAAAATATCGTCACTCATGATTTCTTCTTTTCCTCCGAACCCTCAAGGGTACGTACTCATTCATTCACCGGCAACCGGACGTTTGGCGACGCTGATCCAGTCACTCCACGAACCTGCGTACAAAGACGCACCCTGCAGGCCCGCCATCTCCAGTGCCAGCAAAGTGTGACACGCTGTAACGCCCGAACCACACATGCAGGCCACTTTGGCAACAGGCTGGTCGCCGATCCGTGTACGGTAGTATGCCTTTAATTGTGCTTTCGGGCGGAAACATTTATCAACACCCAGGTTATCCTGAAACGGAGTATTGAGCGCCCCCGGAATGTGCCCGGCAACCCGATCGATGGGTTCGCTCTGTCCGACAAAGCGCTCGGCCGCGCGTGCATCAAGCAAGGTGATATTATTATCACCAAGGTCAGTTTCTAAATGTTCGACATCGATGACGGGCATAGAACCGGGATACGGTTCGAACGTAGCAGGCACCGGCATTGATGCCCTGGTTGTCAGCGGACCTTCGGCTTCCGCCCAGGCATCGAGTCCGCCATCGAGGACGGCAACACCCTGGTGCCCGACCCAGCGTAACAGCCACCAGAGTCGTGCCGAGACAGCGTTACCGAGGTCATCATAGGCCACGACGATTGAATCGGAACCGATTCCCCAACTTGCGAACAATCGGCCGAGTTCGGCAGGATCAGGCAACGGATGCCGGCCACCAGCGCCGTCATCGGCCACCGGCGAGGCCAGATCCTGATCAAGATCGGCATAGACAGCGCCGGGTATATGCCCGGCCTCGTATGCAGCCCGCCCGGCCTCCGGATGCATCAGGTTAAACCGGCAATCGACGATGACCCACTTTGGGTCATCGAGATGATTGCGCAGATCATTTGCGCTGACACAATTTTCAGTCAATGAGTTCTTCAAGGTCCTGTCCCTCCGGCAGCCTGTAGCGGCGACTTGTCACCGCCGTGCGATCCGGGGAAAATATCACGTTTTCGCGTTCGAACCCTTGCCAGGTAGATACGGAGAAGCACAATTGCTGATCCTCTCCAGACTGGTATCGTTCGCACAACCAGATAGAAATAAAGATCCGGGAGTCTCTGCATGAATAAAGTGATGGTCTGCCTGAAGCGCGTTGTTGACTACAATGTGCGCATACGGGTCAAGCCCGATCAATCGGGTGTCGTGACCGAAGGCGTCAAAATGAGCATCAATCCATTTGATGAAATCGCACTCGAGGAGGCGTTGCGTCTGCGCGAACAAGGCCAGGCCAGCGAGGTCGTCGCCGTATCAATAGGCCCGTCAGACTGCCAGCAACAGCTCAGAACCGGCCTGGCAATGGGTGCTGACCGCGCGATCCTGATCGAAGCAGACAATGAACTGGAGTCACTGGCCGGCGCACGAGTCCTGCTCAAGATGATTGAAAAGGAAGGACCGGACCTAGTACTGCTCGGCAAACAGGCAATCGATAACGACTGTAACCAGACCGCACAGATGCTTGCGGCGCTATGGGACCGGCCACAGGCGACTTTTGCATCGCAAATTGAACCAGCCGACGGCTCTCTTCGTGTAACGCGTGAAGTCGATGCCGGACTTGAAGTGATCGAGATCGATCTGCCTGCCATCGTCAGCACGGATTTGCGCCTGAACGAACCACGCTACGTCAAGCTGCCGGATATCATGAAGGCCAAGAAAAAACCGATCGAAACGATCGCCATTGACGAATTGGGGGTCGATACGACCGCTCTGTTCGAAGTTACGGACTACGCTGCACCACCCGTTCGCAGCAAGGGTGAAATGGTGAATGATGTCAGTAGTCTCGTCGGCGCACTCAAGGATAAAGGATTCTCGTTATGAGCCAGGTATTAATTGTTGCCGAACACGACGGCGTTGCGCTGAATCCGAGCACCTCAAAAACCGTCAGTTGCGCACAGTCGCTCGATGCCGAATCAATCGACATTGTCATTTTCGGTGATGCAATCGACAGCATCGCTGCACAGGCTGCGAAACTGAACGGCGTTACCCGCGTCCTGACCTGTGAACGAAGCGAGAATGCTAACCCGCTGGCCGCAATCATTGCCCCGCAACTGTCCGCGCTGGCAAATGAGAACAGCTACAGCCATGTATTCGGCCCATCGACGACATTTGGCAAAGACCTGATGCCGCGTGTCGCAGCCCTGCTCGGCACGGGCCAGATCAGCGATATCATGGAAGTTATCGATGCACATACTTTCAAACGTCCTATTTATGCCGGCAACGCAATTGTTACGGTCAGGGCAGCAGCCAGTCAGACGATTGTCGCAACCGTCCGGGTCGCGTCCTACCGAACCGTCGCTGAAGACGGATCGGCAACCATCGAGACGACAACGCCCTCCGCAACTCTACCGACGCACACACGCTACGTAGAACTCAAAACAGATGCGGGTGACCGGCCCGACCTGCAGGCTGCCAACATCGTCGTATCGGGCGGTCGCGGCGTCGGCAGTAAGGAGAACTTCGAATTGCTCCATAACCTGGCCGATGGTATCGGCGCCGGCGTCGGCGCATCCCGGGCAGCCGTTGACGCCGGTTATGTGCCAAATGACATGCAAGTCGGACAAACCGGCAAGATCATTTCACCGGACCTGTATATCGCCTTCGGCATCTCTGGCGCCATTCAGCACCTGACGGGCATCAAGGATGCCGGCACGATCGTCGCCGTAAACAAGGATCCTGATGCGCCGATCTTCGAGATTGCCGACATCGGCCTGGTCGGTGACCTGTTCGAGGTGATTCCGGAACTCGACAAGCAGTTGGGTAGCTGATTTACCAGCGCCTCGCCGGGTGCTTTCGAACCCCGGTTGTCAGTCCATGGCAAGTTAACAGCAGGCGTTTCACATGCACAATGCCCAAACAGACATTTCCGGACCTGCCTTGAATGAGCGCATCAAACAACTTGAAAAGAATGCACGGTCCTTGGTCCCGAACGTTGAAACAAGGGCATTGTTGCGAGAGCAGGTCATCCAATATGCCGATAGATTTCTTGCGCAGCTTCCGGATGCGCCGGCGTATCACGCTCCCGGTAATAAAGACATTGAGGCCATTGATGCATCCATTTCGGAAGACCCCGTTGATTTGACTGCAGCCCTGGAGCATCTCGAGAAAAAGGTGGATCACTCCGGTGTAACGATGTCCAGCGGTTATCTGGCCTTCATTCCCGGCAGCGGAATGTATGCTTCTGCCCTGGCAGACTACCTGGCCGCGATAACGAACCGGTATATGGCGGTCTATTTCGCCTCTCCCGGCGGGGTCGAGATAGAGCGCAAGCTGCTGAGATGGATGGCGGATTTTGTGGGTTACCCCGCCAGTGCAGCCGGCGATTTAACTTCCGGTGGCAGCATGGCTAATTTAACGGCAATTGTAACAGCCCGTGATGCCCACGATCTGAAAGCCAAAGACTTTTCCAGGACCGTCGTTTATCTGACCGGGCAATCCCATCATTCGATTGATAAAGCATTGCGTATCGCCGGCCTCAAAGAATGTATCAAGCGATATATACCCGTGGATGACCGTTACCGGATACGCCCGGAGGCTCTGGAGGAAGCAATCAACAATGACAAGAAGGCCGGCTTATACCCATGGCTGATTGCAGCCACGGCAGGGACAACAGATACCGGTGCGGTGGACCCGATACCTCCGATCGCTGATCTTGCCCAAACCCATAAACTCTGGCTTCACATTGACGGGGCTTATGGCGTTCCTTTTGCATTGTGTGACCCCGGCAAAGAAATATTGCAGGGCATAGAACGATCGGATTCGATTATTCTTGACGGGCATAAGGGGTTATTTCTGCCCTATGGCACCGGGACTGTTCTGGTCAGGGATGGACAACAACTGCAGAAATCAAATTATTACGGTGCCAATTATCTGCAGGATATAGAGACCTTATCGTCACCTGATGAAATATCTCCCGCCGACCTCTCCCTCGAACTGACTCGCCCTTTCAGAGGGCTGCGTCTGTGGCTGCCGCTTAAACTCGCAGGGG